>JADDQE010000237.1 GCA_016781525.1 bacterium
ACGAACCACCTGCATGTTGGGGCTTGACAATGACTACCATATCTTGTTCGGCGGGCGTTTCTTTAGTCTAACCGAGTCTGCGCTACCTGCACGATGGTCTTCAGCACGTCAACGGTATGCACGGCACCCCGGGCGTGCCACTTACGTGCCCATGGCACGCCGCGCAACACGTTGTACAGCCAGTACTTCTGCTCAAACGTCGTCTGCATGCTCCCATCCGGCTCGTACCCTTCAAGCAGGTACGAAACACCATGCCAATCATCATACGCAGCGAGATCCCATACGGGATCACCCGCACCGCGTTCACCAAAGTCAATAATGGCCGTGACCAGCTGCCGGTCCATATCAAACCACATATGCACATCGCCAATATCGCCGTGGAGCAAACAACGCTCGAATGTGTCGTTCAGCAGATCGTCATAGGTGATGATTATTTGCCGTATCGTATCGGTTACATCAGTAGTCACGTTGGCATGGCGTTCCAAGTAGGCAAGACTCGATGCAATCGGCGGTAGGAGCGCATGACGCCACGTCGCAGCGTGTCCACGAACCTGCTGCGTGTGGAGATAGTGGTGTTCATCCAGCCAGCCGTAGCCCTCCAGCCTAATCGTATGCAGCAACCGTAAATAGTGCCCAACTTGGCGCAGAAACGGGCGTTGCTGTTCGAGCGGCAGTTGGAGCACGCGCTGCGATTGCCCCTGCGCGTGCTCCATAATAAAGAACGAGGCAGGGAAAAGAGCATGGGTCGTATCGACGGCGAGGATCTCTGGAACAGGGACGCCTACAGCACGCGCTTGCATACACGTCCATGCTTCCGCCCCGATCGCACTTGGATCAGAACCGGATGGGTCCGTGGCTTTGAACACGACCCAGTTGTGATCGAGGCGTGCTTTATAGACAATCGTATCGGGATACGAGGGAACATGAAGAATGTCGTGCGGATGCTGTCCCAGATGGACGGTAATGGCTTCACGGACAAGCGCCGACTCACAGAATGCATCAGTTTCATTCAGCATGGCGGCAGTCTAGCATAGGTAGGCAAATGTCCTGTAGCGCAGATTACGAGGTGTGGTCCGGCAGGTTGGGAACGGCGGCGTATATCCACCTACTGACCGTGGCAGGGCTGTTGTGGCTGGGGGACGGCGAAAAGATCGTGGCCTGGTGGATCGAGGTCGGCGACGGCGGGCGGCTGGAGTCGCAAGCGCCGGTCGTGCGGCGGGTCCGCTACACCCCGCCGCGTGGGTGGAAAGGCGAGTCGATCAAGGTCTGGGACCATCGCACCGCGCCGGGGCAGCCCGGCAAGCACATCCGCAATATTGAACGGATCGAAGGCGATGCGTGGCCGCCGCATTGGCCTGCCCCACGTCTCCCGCTACAGAGCAACCGGGTGGACGAGGCCAGCGATGGCTAGCCGGACGTACCACGAATTTTCGCCACGTTCTCAGGCGTCAGGTGCAACCGCTCATACGACGAGCCGCACGTCAGTACGGCAGGACTTCCAAGGGGACGTCCTGAGCAACGATTTGTTGGACGGCATTGCGGACGCCCTACGACTGCGAGCGAGACCACACCGAGATATGCTTTCGGCTTTCGCTAGTGAAGGGCGAGCGATCCCAATCGGCCCACCGTTCGTCCAGCGTCAACCTAGCCAGCCGTGCCATCAGGTCAAGCTCCGACGGCCACACGTAGCGGTAGGGTGAATCGAACCGGGTCACGTGGTCGCCATCGATGAAGTAGTGGTGGGAAACACCTTGCTGCGTCGCAATATCCATTTCGTCGAAGCCGAGGTGCGACGGGCTTACGGTGAACGGCAATGCTGGGAGGCCGGGCGGGAAACGCCGCAGATCAGGAACCCAGAGTTCGATCACCAGGCGGCCACCAGGGTCAAGGTGTCGAGCGGCGTTGCGAAAGCACGCGACCTGCTCGGCCTGCGTGGTCAGGTTTGCGATGGCGTTGTACACCAGATAGACCAATGCGAACGTTCCTGGCATGGTCGCCGTCGCGAAGTCGCCAACTATGGTGACAATGGACTCCGAGCCAGGTTTGCGATGCAACTGGTCAAGCATGTCCGACGAAATGTCGATCCCCGAAACCGCAATGCCGCGCTGAGAAAGGGGTAATGCGACCCGGCCAGTTCCAATCCCAAACTCCAAGACCGCACCACCATTCGCGGTGTCGGCAAGAAAACTCACCGCCGGGTCGAGCACACGGGGATCATACATCTCCGTCGATCCACGGTCGTAGCCTTCGGCGTCCAATCCCGTGAAAATGTTTTGTGGCATATCGCGTCCATCAAAGAAAGATCGATCACATCGCTTGGGCACAGGACTGCTGAACCGAGTCACCTGCGGTCAAGTCGGGCAAGCGACCACGTCGAATAAACCGCTTCCTCGGAAGGATAGCATACTATCCCTTCATATAGGAACCACTTGGCAAATAGGGCTGTCCTTGTGTACTGATTGCCGTCCAACGGCCAAGCTGAGACGCGCGCAACGACCAGAGCACCGTGCTCCACTACGCGAAATACACGATTGTATTCACCAATGTTCGCCACGTACACACGCGTCGTTTCAAGCGCCGTGTTCGACGGCGGATCACGCAACGTAGCTCTGTATCAGGTTGTTCTGCACAGCGCACATCACGCTTTAGCCTTCTGCAACGTGATTGAGGGCCTGCAGTTGCTCTCGTGTGCCCAGCGCAACAAGGTATGCGTTGGCTTGTAAAATTGTATCTGCATTCGGCCTCGTCACAAGTTGACCGTCCGGCGGCCGGTAGGCCAAGACCACAAAGCCGAACTGCTTTTCCAACTCGGCTTGCCCCAGTGTTTGCCCGACGAAGCGTGATGTCGGCAAGAGTTGCACTTGTTCCAAGAGCAGTTCCATACCTGCAGTATGCGCCACTTCATCAAGGAAATCGGCGACATCGGGACGGGCGACCATGGTTGTGATACGCCGTCCTGTGATCGAGTAGGGGAGGATCACCCGATCTGCCCCTGCCCGTAGCAATTTCGGCTCAGAATCCTCGTAATTAGCGCGTGCAAGGATGGACAGATCGGACCGCAGGCCGCGTGCCGTCAGCACGATGAAGACATTTTCTGCATCGGAACTTGCTGCCGCGACAAGGCCACGTGCCCGGTCGATCCCCGCGGCTTGCAAATCGGTCTCGATCGCTGCGTTACCGTGGAGTGCCAGCTGTCCGGCAGCTTGGACGCGCGCAATTTTTTCAGGATTCGAGTCTATGACGACGAATGGGATGTTCTCGGCTGCCAGGCCGTGTGCAACATGCCGCCCAACACGACCGTAGCCGCAGACAATGATATGCTTGGACAGGTGTGCTACCATCCGCTTCCGCCGCTGTCGTTCCCAGTGGGCACGCCACTCGCCCGACACCATATACTCTGCCGCGCTGCTAAACGCATAGGCCGCAACACCAGCACCACCCAGGATTAATCCGACGGTGAACACCCGTCCTGCTGGTGATAACGGATCGATCTCGCCAAATCCCACGGTGCTGAGTGTGATGACCGCCATGTAAAACGCGTCGAGGGGCGTCATCCCCTCCAGCCACTGATACCCACTTGTGCCAATCAGGAGCAATAAAAGCAAGGCGATGACGGCAAGAAAGAAACGACGGAACGCGCGACGCTGCACCGATACTGACATGGGCCAATCATACCTCACTTCACGAACACGCATCCTCGAACACAGGGCGTAGCAAGAGGTGATCCGACACCTACGTGGAGGACGGGCATTGCGCAGCTCCAATGGCTTTTTGCGGATTACGGTGTGCGAGCTAAGAGGAGTGCCAGGAGCGACATCGGTACGATCCTAGCGCGAAGCTGAGCCGTCGAACGACTAAGGATTATATGGCGCGCAGCCGCCACATAATCCTTGTTGGACGAAGCTGACGCGCGTACCGCTTTGGAATTTAATAGGGGACTTTTCCAGGAGATCGTGGGGTGTGCGGGGCGATCTCGGTGACGGACGCTCGTTGGCATGTGCGTCGCGGTGGAGGGATCGGCCGAACGTGAGTACGGCTGCAGGCGAGGCCAGGGTTCCTCACCGGCGAAACGAGCCGTGCGGCTCGTCGCAGGCAGACGGACACCTGGATGCACCCCACCTGCGCATCCCCTGACCATCAGGCCGCGGTTGTCAGCACCGGAACCGCGGGTGGACTGCGACTACAGGGTGACGGGAGCGGGCGCAGCTCCATCGCCCGACCACACACCGGACAGGTGGGGACGTGGGGTCCACGTGCGGCAACGGGCGGATCGGCGTCCCCGCCCGAGTGCTCCAGCACACCCCGCGTCAGCACCAGCAGCGCCCGGATCTGGCGCAGGAGGTGTCGGTTGCGCGGACTGAACAGCCCGAAACGTCGGACCTTGACAAAGCCTGTGGGCAGCACGTGCTGCAGGAAGCGTCGCAGAAATTCGTGCGGTGATAGGGTGCAGGTGCGCCGGCGTTTGGTCGTCCCATCCCGATACCAGAAGGTGACGGTGTCATCCGTGGCGGTGACGATCCGGTTATTGCTTAGCGGACCACGTGCCACATACGGGGCCAAATATTTCAGGGCGGCATGCCCATCACCGACCGGTCGGCAGTCGACGACCCAGGCCTGCATCCAGGTTTCGCTGGGCACGTGACCGGCGAGCTTGAGCTGGCGCAGCGCTGCCCGGAATTTGGCCCGAAACAGGATGCCGAGGGGCTTGACCGGCACCAGAAACGCAGCACTCGCTTTGACCACCACCTGCCCATCGGGGAGCTGACCCACCGCCGGCACTAGATAGTGAATGTGCGGGTGGTAGTGCAGGTCGCGAGTCCAGGTTTGGAGCACGCCGAGCAGCCCAATCTGCCCCCCGAGAAAGCGGGGATCAGCGGCGAGCTGCTGGAGCGCGGTGGCCGAGGCGCGAAAGAGGAGGGTGTAGAGCTGCCGTTGGTGCTGCCGGAACAGATCACGCAGGGTCGCCGGCACGGTGAAGGTCACCAGGAAGTACGGGACGGGCAGCAGCGCCTGGTGCTGGGCGAGCCAGGTCTGGGTCCGATCCTGCTGACAGGTCGGGCAGTGACGGTGGCGACACGAGTGGTACACGTAGTGCGTGACGGCACAGGTGCGGCACGTCGCGATATGGCCACCTAATGCGGGAGTCCGACAGCGTTCCATGGCCCGGAGTGCATGGTCATGGCTGGGGAGCAGCCGGCTGCGGAAGCGGTCCCGATAGGCCGCGGCATGGCGGCGGACGATATCGGCGATGGTGATCATAGGACAGCGTCAATCAACTGGGTAATCACCGGAGTGGCGGCCGCTTCGGCGCGCTCGGTCAGATGGGTATAGATCGTCGTGGTCTGCGGGGAGCTATGGCCGAGCCAGGCTTGAATGAGGCGGAGGTTGACGCCGGCTTCGAGCAGGTGCGTGGCCCAGGAATGGCGCAAGGTATGGATCGAGGCGGGCTTCTGGATGCCACTCGCCCTGAGCGTGACCCGGAAGGCGCGCTGTACGCCGCTTTCGTCCATGGGGTGGGTCGCCGCGGCCAAGATCGCGTCACCGCGGAGGGCGGGAAACAGGAAGACCGGGTGGCGGTGGGTCAGCCAATACTGCCGGAGGAGCGTGAGGGCGGAGTCCGGGAGGGGAACGTAGCGATCTTTGCCGCCCTTGCCGGCCTGGATGTGGAGCAGGTGGCGGGCACTGTCGATCTGCGGAATGGTGAGGCGGACCCCTTCCAGGAGGCGCAAGCCACAGGCGTAGATCAGACTGATACAGGCGCGATACTGGGGCATGCGGATCGCGTGGAGCAGGTGGCGCACCTCCCCACGGCTGAGGACGACGGGGAGTTTGGTCGGTCTGGGTGGGCGGATGAAGTCGAGCATGGGCCAGGGACGATGGAGGGTGTGGGCATACAGAAAGCGGAGGGCATTGAGCGCAACATGGGCGGTGCTGGGCGCCACGCGTTTCACGTTGCGCAGGTAGAGGAAATACTGGCGCAGTTCCTCGTCCGTAAGCTGGTCGGGGGATTTCCGATAGTGGAGCGCAAGGTGATGCACGGCGCTGAGATACGATTCCTGCGTGCGGTCGGCCAAGCCGCGCAACTGCATGTCCGCGATCATGCGCTGGCGCAGGGGAGTCATGTAACACCTCCTGTCGGACGGGAAACACCGTCGACAGGCAGGATCGTCACATACGATTCGGGGTCAGAACAAGCGGGAATGCTGGCACCAGCAGCGGGTGCCGATCCCTGCGCGGAGCGCTTCGTTCAACTATGAGTAGCGGGATATTGATCCTCCTAGCAGGCCGGTGCGGGATGACTATCCGTCTATCACACCGCTGGTCGCTTGTCGCCTGCTCCCGGCGAGACTATGCTGAACCTGCCCACCTACTCGGAACCCGTCCCAGCAAGCATTGTGAGCCCGACGCCATGACCGACCAACCACCCAAACTCCTTGATCTTGTGCGCAGCATGATCCGGACCCGCCAGTACTCCATTCGCACCGAAGAAGCTTACGTCGCGTGGATCAAGCGCTTCATTGCCTTCCATGGCCGCCAGCACCCCCGGGACCTCGGCGCCGCGCATATCGAAGCCTTTCTGAGCCATCTGGCCGTGGAGCAGCACGTCGCTGCCTCCACGCAGAACCAAGCCTTGAGTGCGCTTCTCTTTCTGTATCGGGAGGTGTTGCGGATGGACCTGGACCTGCGCGTCAACGCCGTGCGTGCCAAACGCTCCCAGCGTGTACCAACGGTGCTCACCCATCCGGAAGCCTGCGCAGTGCTCGCCTGCATGGAGGGGCTGCACCAGCTCATGGCGAAACTATTGTACGGCAGCGGACTGCGCCTGATGGAGTGTGTCCGCCTACGGGTGAAGGACCTGCGCTTCGACATGCAGGAGATCGTGGTACGAGAGGGGAAGGGCCAGAAAGATCGGGTGACGATGCTCCCGGCACGCTTGGTCGATCCGCTCCAGGAACACCTCCACCGGGTGGAACGGCTCTGGCTCAAAGATCTCGCTGCTGGCTACGGTGCTGTCTACCTCCCAGCCGCGCTCGACCGTAAATACCCGACTGCCGCTACCACCTGGGGCTGGCAGTATGTGTTCCCGGCACAGCGACAGTCTCGTGATCCACGCACTAACCATCTCCGGCGCCATCACGCCGACGAAAGTGGTTTGCAAAAGGCGGTGCGGGCGGCAGCAAAGCTCGCTCGCATTGTTCCCCCCGTCGGCTGCCATACCTTCCGCCATAGCTTTGCGACGCGGCTGCTGGAGCAGGGCTATGATATCAGGACCGTGCAGGAGCTGCTTGGGCATGCCGATGTGAAAACCACCATGATCTACGCCCATGTGCTCCGGCGGGGTGGCCGCGCAGTGCGCAGTCCCATCGACGAGGACTAAGGAACGTACGGAGGCAGCCGCCATCCGCTCGGGCAGTGAGCCAAGCCAACCTGACGCGCAGTGGGTGCCGAGGCATCCGCTACGCCTGTAGCATTCAAACAGGCATCCTAGTTGGGGATAGTCCATCTGGGCTCCCTTGATCATGATTTCGCGCGATTTGAGGTACGACACCCCACCGTATAATGCGCGATAGCCACCCCTTAAAGATTGTTCATGCCAGTGAAAGGACGGTCCATGCTCGCACTCTCATTATCAGGCCGCGTTGTCGTCGCGACTGATTTACGTCCCCTCCATAACGTAACGGTGCGGCTGGAAGGTCCGGCGTCAATTCTGTCCCGGGTTCCAGGATCACAGACGATAACCATTCCCCGTTCCTTCACTTGGAGCCGTCAGCTGACAGGCTTTGGTGGATCACGCTGGGATTGCTGGACACAGGAAGTGCAAAACAAAGTACCAGGCATTACGTGGGAGCAGTTCCGAGATGGCGTGCTGCTCCGTAATCCACAGCTCAATGCCGACGGACGCCTGTTTCGCCCCTACAAAGCATATCTGGTGCCTGAGCCTAATATAGTGCCCCAAGCCTATCTCGAGACGCGCACCGATGCCGCTGGAGCGTACAGCTTTGCCCGGCCGGAGCAGCCCACGACCTATGAGCTCCAGGTCCAGCTCGAGGGTTACGCGCACTTTGCTCAGCCGCTCGTCGTCAATGCCTCAGTTACACAGCCAATCATGCTCGTACCCCAGACAAACGCCGGCACATTGCCGAGCAGCGGAGTTCGGTCGGCCCGGGTCGACTATGGGACGCTTCCATCCAAAGTCCGCCGCTTGATTGACCAAGCCCTATCGATGCTGGGCGACGACGGCCAAGTGTTCGACGCACTGCCGCCGGATTTGCGCAAGCTTTGCTTCGGCTCGAGGTTTCTAGCGAACCCGAACCACCCGCGCTACAAAGATTTTGCTTGCGCGGATGTGGTCAGTATTGCGCTAACGGCCGCAGGCTGCGACTTGCGGTGGGGTAGTCAAGCCAATCCGCATATGGCCGATTTCTACCACCCCGACCGCGGCAACTCACGCCTGATCGAAATACACAGTCAGTCTGACTGGCAGCCGGGCGACGTGCTGGTCTACGGCAGCGGCGCGCCGTCGTCGCGGGCACGGCATGTCAACCTGTACGTTGGGCCGTTCAGCGGGATTGATCGCAGCGGCAAGCGCTACGGCCTGAGTGATGGCGTCGATGTCGTCGAAGGCAGCCTGGACTTCTGGTCCAACGGGCGCCAGCTGGGTACCGGCATTATTGGCTGTAACCTCCAGCGCTGTCTACAGGCCAAGCGCGGAGCCTACACCTGGGTCCGGCATGTACGGCTGCGTGAGCTGGCTGGCCATCCATAGCGACGCAGCCGAGCGACACATGTGGTAGGCAGCTGAAGCTATACGCTCGTGGCACAATGGACAACCGGCGGCCGAGGGACAATTGTGCGCCCTGAGTGCAACAACAGCCCCCCGGCTCCCTTTCAAACCCGAATAATCGTGAGCCCTGAGCAGTGCCGGGCGTTATCCCTTCACCGGTTCCAGCCGCGCAAAGCCTGCCAGCAGCCGCTTGACACCCTGGCCGACAAACGCCACGGTCACCTCTTCGTCGTCGCCCTGCACCTTGGACGAGACGACAATGCCTTCGCCGAACTGGGCGTGACGCACCTTCTGCCCCGGAGAAAATTTGGACTCGGCAATCGGCTTCAGCGGCGTCGTGTTCTTTTTCGCGGGGCTACCCCAGCTTGTGGCGGCCCGCGTTTTCTGGCCCGCGGTAGCTGGCCGCGCACCGAACGACGAGCGACCTGTAAACATCGAGCTCTGTCCAAACGCCGACGCTTCGCGCTCGCGCTGCTCCTTGCGCCTCAGCATCTCGGGTGGAATATCGGCAAGAAAGCGTGATGGGGTGGCGATATTTTCGCGGCCGTAGAGCCGCCGCTTGAAGGCATAGTACAAAAACAGCCGGCGTTCGGCGCGCGTCGCCGCGACGTACAACAGTCGTCGCTCTTCCTCGAGCTGCTCCGGATCTTCCAGCGAGCGTGAGTGCGGCAGCAAACCTTCCTCAAGCCCCACGATAAAGACGTTGGGATACTCCAAGCCCTTAGCCTGATGCATCGTAATTAACGTCACCGAATTTTGCTCGCTGGCCAGGTCGTCGGTGGCGGCAACCAGCGCGACTTCCTCCAGGAACGTCGCCAGCTGGGCCTCGCGTACAAGGTTGCTGTACTGATTGGCAACCGTACGTAATTCCAGCACGTTTTCCCAGCGGTTCTCGCCCTCCTCATCGCCGTGCTCACGCTGGAGCGCGTCATGGAAGCGCGTGCGCTCCAGCACAAAGTCGAGCAGCTCGACCAGCCCACGGTCTTCCTTGGCCTTAATGAGCTCGTCGGTGAGGTGCAAAAATCCGGTCAGCGCGGTACGAGCGCGTGCATTGAATGGCGGCTTGACCTCGGCGCTCTCGTCGCCCAGCAGCTGAAGCGCCGTGTAGATCGGCACGCCGAGATCATTGGCGGCCCACTCGGCCAGCGCGCCAATGGTCTGACGACCGATCCCCGGCGTTGCCTCGAGGATCCGCTCCAGGCTGACGCTGTCAAAGGGATTAGCGATCAGCCGCAGGTACGCCAGCACATCCTTGATCTCTTTGCGCTCGTAGAAGCGTACGCCGCCGACAAGCCGGTAGCGAATACCACGCGTCAGAAAAGCTTCTTCCAGGGCACGCGATTGCGCGTTGGTACGATACAGAACTGCGCAATCTTTGTAGTCGGTATCACCTTTGCCCCGCAGCCGCTCGATCTCGTCGCACACAAGCCGCGCTTCCTCGTCCTCGTTGTACGCTTCGCGCAGCGTCACCTCGACGCCCTTGTCGTTATGGGTCCACAGACGCTTGATGTGCTTCCGGCTGCCGCTCGCGTTGATGAGCGAGCTCGCAACGTCCAAAATCGCCTGCGTCGAGCGGTAGTTCTGCTCGAGCAGGATTAGCTTGGCGTCGGGAAAGTCGTCTTCGAATTGCAGGACATAGCGCATGTTAGCCCCGCGAAACGCGTAGACGCTCTGGTCCTCATCCCCGACCGCGAAGAGATTGCGGTAGTGCCCTGAGATTTGCTTAGCGAATGCGTACTGTGCCGTGTTGACGTCCTGGTACTCGTCGATCAGCACATGGACGAAGCGCTTCTGGTAAGCCGCGAGCACGTGTGGCTTGGCGTCAAACAAGCGCACCGTAAGCCCGAGGAGGTCGTCGAAGTCCACTGCGTTGCTCGCCTGGAGTCGCTTTTGGTAGGCCTCATAGCAGCGAGCCACAATCTCGTCCCAGTAGGAGCGGCCGAGCGCGGCGAACTCGACCGGGCCCACCAGCTCGTTCTTGGCGCGCGAGATGGCCGAGTGGATCGCACGCGGCGGATACTGTTTCTCGTCGAGGTTCAGCTCTTTGATCACCTGCCGCATGAGCCGCGTCTGATCGTCGTCGTCATAGACCGTAAAGTCAGGCCGGTACGTAATAATCCCACGCCGGATCGCCTCCTCGCGCACGCTCTGCGGCAGCCACTGCTTCGGGTCCAGCTGCACGCTGACGTTCGGGTGGCGGCCTATGCCGGCCAGAAGCTGCTCCAGTGCCTCACTCTCGCGGTAGGCGACGCCGCGTCGGCTCCGCCCCGCGGCGTCGTCTTCGCGGCGCGCATCAAAGACTAGGACACTCGAGCGATCACCTAAGCGAGCCAGAGCGTCGTGTGTGGCGGCATCATCGCTGAGAAACTCGATGATTACCTTGTTCCAGCCAAGCTTCTCTATGTCATGGCGCAGAAAGCGAATACAAACCGAGTGAAACGTACCGACCACGAGACGTTTGGTCAGCTCTTCGCCGATCAGACCGTTAAGGCGCTCCTTCATCTCCTTGGCCGCTTTGTTCGTAAACGTCACAGCCAGAATCGCCTGCGGGTCGATGCCGACGTTGGCGATCAGATAGGCAATGCGGTGCGTCAATACTCGTGTCTTGCCCGATCCGGGTCCCGCCAGCACCAGAACCGGCCCGCCGAGGGCTTGCACCGCCCGCTGTTGCGGCTCGTTAAGCTTATCTAGAATATGGGACGCGCCAATCATTTATTCCTCACTAGAGCAGATGTGCGTAGTTTAGCAGAACAAAGAAGCGAGAACAAAGACCAAAGAGGAAATCTAAAGACCTGAGCCTTGCTCATCCCTCATCCCTCGTCCTTCATCCCTCGTCCCTCGTCCCTCGTCCCTCGTCCCTCGTCCCTCGTCCCTCATCCCTCGTCCCTCGTCCCTCGCCCCTAACCGCTAGCCCCTTGTCCCTCACGCGCTCGCCCTGCTCTCTGTTCTCTGTTCTACTTTACGTCAACCCGCACCACCAGCCCATCCTTGGGCATTTTCGTCGGTACCGCAACGGGTTTAAAGCTCTGGCCGGGCCTCAGCTCGAAGCGGAAGTGACGCAGCAGATGCGAGACGACGATGCGCATCTGCATCTGCGCAAACGCTAGGCCAACGCAAACTCGCGGGCCGCCGCCGAAGCCGATCAGGCTAAACGGTTTGCGACCCTCCTCCCGCGGTGCTCGAAAACGGTGCGGGTCGAAGCGCCCGGGCGCCTGCCACAGCTCCGGCATATGGTGCGTAAAAACGCTCGAGTACATCACCGTCCAACCCGCCGGAACTCGATACCCACCGTACTCAAAGGGCGTAACTACGCCGCGAAAGCCGCCGGGTGCCGGTGGGTGTAACCGCTCGACCTCGCGTATCACTGCATCCAGGAGCGGCATGCGTTTGAGCTGCACCAGCGTCAGGACGCCACTGCCAACCACGCGCGCTTGTTCGTCCACAAGCTGATCGTAGATAGCTCGATCATGCAGCAGCTCGTAGAAGACCCAGGTGAGCAGCGATGTGACCGTGTCATGTCCGGCCCAGAGCAGGACGAGCAGCTCGTCGACCAGCTCCATGTCGGTAAAGCCGATACCCTGCTCGTCGCGTGCCGCAAGCAGCAGCCCCAAGATATCCATTTGCTGACCGTCGGCTCCTCTCCTGCGCTCGGCGATGATGCGCAGAATCGCCGCCCGCAGTCGCACCCCCGCTTGCCAGGCCTTGCCGTAGGGCGTCCACGGCACCTTCCAGGCGGGTGGAGCAAAGAGGCCGCGGGTAAACTCATGGAAGTACTTGCGGATCCTCTCCGCGTCGGTCTCCGCCTGCGCGCCCAACATTAGGCGTGCCGCGATGTCAAAGCTCAGATGCTTGAAGCCTTCGAAAAGTTTGAGCTGGCCGTGCCGAGACCACTTCTCGGTATGCTGCACCGCAATGTCGTGCATGACCGCGAAGTAGTGGCTGAGCATCTCGCCGTGCAGCACCGGCTGAATCATGCGCCGGTGGCGGCGGTGCTCTGCGCCGTCGATCAGTGAGAGACCATCGCCGATCAACGACGTAATTGGTTTGCCCCACCCGGCACGTGATGAGAACAGATGCATATGCGTACCGAGCACGAAGCGATTGGCCTCGGGCCCCAGTAGAACAGCGCAAGGCCGCCCCAAAAGATGGGTGCGCCAGACTGGACCATACCGCTCGAAGCGTTCCTGGGCGAATAGGAGTGGATCGCGCACCCACGGGACGGTCTCCCCAATCAACGGAAGGCCACTGGTTCCTGGTGGCAGTGGGAGCGATTCAGATAATGAAGCGGCCATGTTGCAAACGACTCCTTCCGCTGGGCCCATACGTATTATGCACCAGTCAAGGGCCGAACGCAGACTCGGCTAAAGCTCAAGAGCTTGAGATTGCCTGGGCGATTGTGGGCGTCAGCTCGACAAGAAGATCGTGCAGTGGCTCGATGGCCAAGCCGAGGAGTGCCCAGAGCGGAGCATAGTCAAAGCGGATCAGGCCGTGGAGCTGCCAGCGAGTCCGTTCCCCGTAATCCCATGGGCACGCGCCGGTGAGCCGCCGCAGAAGCCACCCGCTCGCGTACTCCACGGCCAAGAAGCCCACCCCGTAACAGAGCGCACGGGCGGGCCACACCCAGCCTCGAATTGCGTCGTGGAGCGGCTCGAACAGCGGCGCGAGCAGCCCATAGATCGGAAACATCCACAGGTAGGTTGTGCCCGCCAAGCGCCAGCCCCGCTGCGATCCGTCGAGCGTGCTGCGTAGTGCGGTCCACACGATCTCGACGCACCAGCCGAACAAGCCGTAGATGACAAACCGCACCAGCATACTCGCTCCACCAGAGCTGCGACTGGCTAACCCATGGCTGGCCGCCTACGCCCGGTCGCGCGTACGCAGATTACCAGCATGTCGTCCTTCGGCGGGCGCGCCCCGGCCCATCCCTACCAATCCGCGCCCCAGCTCAGATTCGTGAAAGTAATTGCTCGTACACGCTGATCAGGCCGCTTGCGAGCTGTGCATACCCAAAGTTCGTCGTGACCTTGTCGCGACCGTGCAAGCCCATCTCCCGTCGCAGCTCCGCGTCTTGCCCGAGACGACGCACCTTGTCGGCGTAGTCGTCGACGTCATCGATGCGGCACAAAAAGCCGGAGCGACCATCGTCGACGACCTCCGGCAGCGCCGATGCGTTGGTCGTCACGACGGGGCGGCCGCACGCGCCTGCCTCGGCCGCCACAATGCCGAAGCCTTCTACACGCGCCGGGAAGAGCAGAATGTCGCAGCTCTGGTAGGCCGCTACAAGGCCATCACGATCGGGGGTGCCAATCGGGATCATTCGCGGATGCGCCTCGGTCGCCTGGACCGATTGGAACGAGGAAGTGAAATACAGCACATAGTCGTCTGGCAGCCGATCCATGATTGCCGGCAGTAAGTCGAAGCCTTTGCGCCGCGTTCGGTTGCCGACGAAGAGCAAGCGGATGCGGCCGTCCGATGGCGGAAGTCCATGATCGGTACGCCGGAGATCATCCGACGGAACGAAGACGTCGGTGTCGATGCCATCGTACACCACCACGGTGTCCCGGTTGTTATAGGTGAGCGCTACCTGCTGCTGGGTGTACTTGCTGACGCAGACGACGCCATCCGCCCGCCGCACGGAAAGGCCATCGTAGACATACTCGACAAGCCGGTAGAAAAGCCGCTGCTGCCACGACGAGTATGGTTGAAGGAGCGGGTCCGTGGTGAGATGGTGCACGGTTGTCACCAGCGGGACATCGTGACGCTTGAGCGCCCACGCAACGCGGGAGCGTCCCTGGACGATATCGAAGCCGCGCCACCATTGCCGGCCAAGCCCGAGCGGGGCGAGAAAAGGCAGGAAGTTATGGAGGTAGGGCAGTCGCCGGAGTGTAGGCTCGTGGCCGGCGCGCCGTACGGACCGTGTGATGTTATTGATGCCGATGTCGACGCCACCCTTGCCAATCGGCGCGATATAGAGCGGACGTAGTTGCCGCATGGTCGCTCATTCCCCGAGCCATGCAAGAACGCGCAGAGTGGAGACTAGCTCTGCGCGTCGCTGCACGAACCCACGAGTTATATCTTCTCGGCTAGCACAAAGTACGGCCCAGTCCGGAGCTTGCCGAAAAGCCGCACGTCAAGCTCCATCAGCAGCGTAATCAAAAATAGCGCCCAGTAGACCGGACTGCGCGGCGTCAGCTGGTGGCGAATCCGGCGTCGCGCCACGATCTCGCGCTGTGTGCCTTCGGTGGCTCGCACACCACCTCCATCTTGGGCAGGCTCCGCCTGTTTTGGTCCACGTCCACGCGCGATCAGCGCCTCGCCAAGCTTCATCAACACGTGCTCGACAAAGCTCGTAATGACGGTGTTCCAAAAACGGACCTCGACCACGCGCATTCCAGCGCGCTCAAGCGCTGCCACGACGTCGTCAAAGGTCTGTAGCGCCTTGACGTGATCGGATTTGCGCCGCGCCTCGCGTTCAAAATCATACACGCCGCGCCGCACAAACCACTGGCCGAGCCGTCGTGAAGCATTGATCAGCGGCTGAAGCAGGGACATTTCCTTGGTATTGGAGAAGGCCGCAAAACGCCCGCCAGACCGCAAAACCCGCGCTGTCTCGGCCAAGTAGCCATCAATTACGTCAAGCGGAAAATGCTCCAGCACGTCAATCGAGAGCGCCTTGTCGAAGCTGCCGTCTGCGAACGGCAGCTGCCGCGAGTCCGCTTGGGCCAGCGCAATGGTCTTGATCGCATCGTCGGCATAGAGCGTTGCCGGATCCGAGCCGACCATCAACGCAACCGCGTCGGCATTCCAAACGGCGAAGCGGCCGTTGCCACAGCCGTTGTCAAAAACGCGATCGTGTGGAGTGAGCCGCAGCATACGTCGCAGCACCCGCTGTCGGACACCCGCTGCTAGCAGCGGCGGCGCAAGGTCCCGATAGTCGAGCTCCTCGGCCATATGCTCTTCTTCCGTAACGTATTTCGACACGTAGTCGAACGCCGTATCGCGCGGCATCAAATCGATATAGCCGTCGCACTTCGGATACTCGTTACGGCAGGTGGCGCAGTGCACTGCGGCATTTGTGACATACAAATGCCGGCTGCGACAGGTTGGACACTGCAGCAGCCGGTAAAGCTCTCGGGGAATCATTGTCTATCCTACACATATTGTAGCGAGGGGCGGACATGGCCCCCCACCCTCCACACGGCCCGCGGGCACGGCGAACCAGGGGCAATTCTACCACAAATCTGACAACGCGATCACAGCGGTGAACAAGGATTCTTACAGCTAGGTGATAGCGAGCTAAAATTCGGTCACGCGGCGGGATATGCGGCGACCAGCTCCGGATCGCCAAGCTGCCCTGCGATCTGGGCGGCGAAGCTCCGCTGTCGGGGCGTAAGCTCTGCCCCTAGGCAGCGCTGGAGCGCATCCCGCGCTGTCGAATTGTCGCCAGCCTGGACCGCGGCAAGGGCCAGCTGAAGCCGTGCCCCGGGATCATTGGGCTGCAGGGCGCATAGCCGGCGGAAGGTCATAGCTGCGTCTGCCGGCTTGTCCGTTGCCAGCTGGAGCAGGCCGACATTCAAGAGCACCTGCGGTTGATCCGGCGCCTGATCGAGCGCCAAGAGCAGCTGCTCCAGTGCGCGCCGGTGATCACCCCGGCCTACATATAGCGAGCCAAGGCCCACATGTGCCTGAAACATATGCGGGCGCACGGCCAGCACCCGCCGAAAGGCAGTAATGGCGTCGTCCTCGCGTCTCAGACGGCGGTAAACCTCGCCCAGTGCTAATAGGGCCTCTGCGTACGCAGGATAGAGCTCGACCGCCTCCAGCAACCTCGCGCGTGCATCCTCAAAACGACCGGCCCCAACCAATGACTGGGCCTGCTCGTAGCATTGCACTGCCGCGTGCAGCGTTTCGGGATCGATCGCCTGCTGCTGCATCCCGGCTTTCGCCGCCGCGATGCGCTCCCGAATCTCCGACGAACTCGCCTCGAGGCTCGGATCAAGCTCGAGCGCGCGCTGGAGATTCCGTTCAGCTTCGTCGACCGTGTCGAGGGTAAACGATTGTGCCAGCGCGAGATAAAAATGGGCCTCCGCTGAATCCGGCAAGAGCTGGGCTGCCTGCGCTAAATGGACGACGGCATCATGCAGTGCGGTTGAACTCGGCTCGCGGGTGAAATCACGGAGCTGCAGCATACCAAGGCCTAGCTGCGCTTCGCCGTTGGTAGGATCGGCAGCGCCGATGGTACTTAAGAGAGCGAGCGCCTCCCCGCCTTTCACCTCGTCCGGCCCCAAGAGCCTGGAGATAAGCCGATCGGCCGGGTCTCGCACGGGCTTTGAACCAAACCACCGTTTGAAAAAACTCATAGCGATATCACTATCTTCTGCTGTACGCCTCTAGCTCCAGCTTGTGGGCCAGAAGCCGCGGGCGCGAAGTTGTTCGAGCGCGGACTCGACCCGCTCAGGCTCGATCAACGCGCAGCCGGGCCCGACGATCTCGGCGCCGTCAGTCACCCCCGCCGCTGCCAGGATTTGTTGGAGCGGAGCGTCCTCTGCCGTAAGCAGCACAGTTATTGGCCGGTGCAGCCGAACTCGCCCCGCCCGCGCCGCCCACTGCCCGAGGGTTGCTCTAAACTCGGCCGTCAATTCCCCCCCGCCAGCCATCAGCTCGGTCATGAACGTTTCGACGCTGACTCCCTGTGCTTGTAGCCGGCTCAAACCGACCGGCTCGATCTCGTACCGTGCTGCCTCCCCTTCGGGGGGCAGCATGCGTCCGGCTGCTTCGATCAGCCGCAGCGTTCGCGGAGGTGCCCTTAGCGGCTCAACCCGCAGCTGCGTGTCGCCATCGGAAACAATGCGGGGACTCCCGTGTGGTGCGCGCTTCCCGCCAGCAAGCACCACTCCGACCGGACTTAACCCGCAGCTGGTTTCGTCGAGCACAACCAATCCAAGCCGATCTAGTTGCTGGAGCAACTGGCGCACCGACGCGCGTGCTACAGCCAGCGGATCGGGGGAAGTTCCTGTCCGACCACGCTCATGTGTGGTGATCCAAGCGCCGCGCTCATCGCCTGTTTGTAGCAGCTGGGGATGGAGTGCCGCAAATGTTTGGCAAAGTGACTCGACCTCGATGGCTCCGGTGCTCCAGCCTAGCCACCTCCAAAGGAGCGCTCGCAGGCTTGCTTCGTGTTGCGCAATCTGCGCCGCGCAGTCAGTAGCTGGAGCACAACGCCACATAAAGTCGCGGGTGCGCCCAAGATCAGTCAGCGCCCGGGGCTGCTGCCATGCGGTGATTAATCGGGAAAGTAGCTCGTATGGAGGGTGCTCCGACAGGACTGGCCAGTTTTGCAGCACTTGCCAGCGCCCACGTACGCTCGCGACCGCCCCTAGACTTTCCAGTAGTGCCAGCAACAGCACCACCTCCCCGGCGGGAACGTGGAGACGGCTGCCAATCTGGGCGGCAACATCCGGTGTCAAAAGCAAGGGCTGGTAGAAACTGCTCCGGTCCACTGCCGCGCGCTGTCCCTGTACCGCAACCAGGGCCTCCTCCTCCAGCACAGCCAAAAGTGCATTCAGGAGATAGGCGAGCTCGGCATAGGAGCAATGAAGCTTCGCTAGCTCTCCGCTCTCCCTTGCTACCGGCAGACCGCAGGTCAGACCACGCAGCACCTCAGCCGGCACGATCAGCCGGCGCCGATCGACGAAGCACAGGCCAAGCGACGCAAGTGTCTGTACCTCATTCGGCAGATGCACCCGCCCAAGGACGGTCACGAGCTCGGGACGTGCCGCCACGAGGCGGTCGCGCGCTCCCATCAGTGCACGTTCGTCGTCGACCACGCCCAGAAGCATCAATAGCCCTAGGACCGCGCGCGTCGAGTCGGGCAGCAGCCGTTCCGCCGCTTGGAGCTGATCCGCACGTTCCAGCAACGCCGCCAAACGCTCGACAGCTAGCTCGCGGCGCCGCCCGCTGAATGCTACGGCGTAGCGCGCCGCGATACGATCCAGCTCGGCCCACGTGGCACGTGTCAACAGCTCACGGACCGACGGCGGCTCACGCAAGGGTAGACGAACGCTCATGGCCGCTCCCGTGTCTCGAGCCAGCGCTCAATCGTTCGGCCGACGACCTCCAGGCTCTCGGCGCTCACTTTATCCAGGGTATCGTTGGTTGTATCCCAGTACGGATAATCAAAATCGATCACATCGACGGCGGGAATACCGGCATTCAAAAAGGCAGTATGGTCATCGATGATCGCGTACTTGAACTCCGGGACGAACTGCGAGTATCCTAGCTCGGCCGCTGTCCTCCAGATTGACCGACTGAGCTCCGGCGTCGAGTTGTACTCGTAGAAGATATTGAGATCGGCGTCGCCGATCAGATCCAACAATATCATCGCCTCTGGCCTGACCTCCAGGTGCTGCACCATGTGTGCCGAGCCGACTGCGTATTCCCAGCCTTCCAAATTACCGTTGTCCTCCGCGTCGAAAAAGGTCAACCAGACCTCGCGGCCGAGGCGGTCGACGTCGATATGCCCAGCCAGCTCAAGCAGCACAGCTACCCCGCTGCCACCGTCGTTAGCGCCCGGCATGGGATCTCGCTGCTTGGCGGGGTCGGGGTCTTTGTCGGCGTATTTTCGACCATCGTAGTGCGCGCCGATGATCAGCACCGGTCCTGTGCCGCGCTTGGCGATGATGTTCCGCCCGGTTACGCCTTTGTACTCGAAAGGCTGCTCCTCGACCTGCCACCCGGCTGCTTTCATCTGCTCGATGATATAGTCGCCTGCGCGCCGCCAGCCGGGTGATCCCGTGTTACGCGGCTGAAACTGCATATAGGTCGAAAGATGCCGGTACGCGCGCTCGCCGCTGAATGCGAGATCGATCGGCGGTAATGGCCTCATAGCCGGCAGGAGCTCTGCTGCAGGAGAACTTGCCGCTTCGCTTCCCGATGGAAGAGGGACAGGTGTGGTTGTCGGAGATGGTCCCGGTAGTTCGATGTTAGGGATGCGCACCACTGTCTTCGGCTCGGCTGTTGGCGAGAGTTCAACGGTTGCGGGCGATGCTCCGCCGCAGGCTATGAGCAGCACTGCCACGACGGCGCAGAACACAAGACGGAGCATGGCGGAGGAGCTGAGGACGTGTTTCATGGTACGACACATTGTACGCTCGCGCACCGCGTCGGATAAGCCGCCGGCAGTATCATCCATCTAACCTGCTTCCTCCTGACCCGGCGCCGTGGGGGGATTATCGTGCTCAGGTAGACGGCGGCGGACTGCCGCTTCGTGCGCTGTAAGCCCCTCCGCCGCAGCTAGTCGAGCGGCGGCAGGCCCAATGCGCTCAAGCGCGCAATCGTTCAGCGCGACCAATGAGATGATTTTGCGGAAATCGTCGACGTTGACGGGCGAAGCGTAGCGTGCTGTGCCACCCGTCGGCATGATGTGGCTGGGGCCTGCTACGTAGTCACCCAGAACCTCGAACGAGCGCTCGCCTAAAAAAACACCGCCGGCGTTGCGTACCCGCCCGACATAGCGCCATGGATCGTGCAGCAGCAGGCACAAATGCTCTGGCGCGTACTCGTTCGCCAGGGTAATCGCCTCCTCAATCGAGGGAACGACGACAATGCCGCCCTGCCGTTCCAAGGCCTGTGCCGCAATTTCCGCGCGACCAAGCTCCTCAAGCTGGCGGCCCACCTCAGCCTGCACTTGTTCCGCGAGCTGATGCGACGGGGTCAGCAGGATCGCGCTCGCCAGCAGATCATGCTCCGCCTGCGCCAGCAGGTCCGCGGCTGCCAGCCGTGGATCCGTTGTCTCGTCGGCAATGACAAGCGTCTCAGTGGGCCCCGGCAGAGCCTCGATGTCGACCACACCGTAGACCGCGCGCTTGGCCAAGACGACAAAGATATTGCCCGGCCCGACGATCTTGTCGACAGGCCGAACGCTCTCTGTCCCATACGCTAGCGCGGCGATCGCCTGCGCCCCACCCAGCTTGTAGACTGTCTGCACGCCTGCAATGTCGGCTGCCACGAGCACAAGCGGCGAAATCTGCCCGGTGTCACGCTGCGGCGGAGAGCAAACCACGATCTCATCGACCCCAGCCACCCGCGCCGGGATAACGGCCATCAAGAGCGATGAAGGCAGGGGAGCCGTCCCGCCGGGGGTGTACACCCCAACCCGTTCCAGCGGCACAATCAGCTGCCCAAGCGCCCCTTCATTGTTCCAGTCAACCCAGCTTTGTCGGGACTGCTTGCGGTGGAAGCGTTCGATTTCCGTAGCGGCCAGCCGCAGCGCATCGATCAGCCCAAGGTCAAGCTGCGTGTACGCTTGGTCGATCTCCTCTCGCGGTACGACAATATCGCTAAGTGTCACACCCTCGATCGCTTGGCTGTAACGGCGCAGCGCGGCATCACCCTCCGCACGCACGTCCGCGATGATACGATCAACGGCCTGCGCCGGGGTTGTACCGGCGCCGAACCGGCGGTCCAGGCTGGCTTGGACGTGAGGAGCGACCTGCACGTCTTCAAATAGTTTCCGCCGCAGCACGGTACGACGCGCTTCGGCTGTATCCGTAAAGATTTTGATCATCTTGGCGTAGACCTCGTCCCAGTCGCTATGCCACCTCGCCTTCATTGTACACGAATGCGGTTTGTGCCATGCTGGGTTCTAGAAGACGCGCAACGCAAGCAGCGCGAAGAACGCGCCGAGACCGACAATGACTAGATCGACATTCATGCGACCGCGCGCTTGCTCCTCGGCAATGGCATTCAACAGCTGCAGCCAGTGCCGCGACCACCGCACGAGATTTACCGCACCGAGAATTGAAATCAGTGTGAGAAACCCCGTGAGGAGCCAGCTCCATGCCGTGTAGTGCATGATTGTGGCGTACCACGCGATCAGCGTGAGGCTCAGCATGACCATCGGCAGCACGAGCACCGACAGTGGGATACCGGCCGAGGCATACTGCTGGCGGCGGCGGCCATAGAAGACTTGCGGCGCCAATAGCGCGGCGCAGCCTTTTCCGAGACAGATCGCGGCGATCACGAGACTAAGAGCTTTGAACCACATGTCAACACCTCGTCGATAGTTAGAGACTTTAAAATGGTTTTTTAAGCCACCCTAAAGATAACCTTTCGATTTGGTGTTGACATCGGTCCTTGGTTGTATCACTTGTCTCACCGTGCCGCGTGGATGCGCCACCCGCTCTAGACCGATCACGTTGGCGACGACCTCACCCTCGCAACTCCCATGGTCCGACCCTATGCCTCGGCTGCGGCATCAATTGCCACACGTGCTAAATAGCGCCGCAGATCGTCTGCCGCTTGACCGTCAAGCTCGGAGTACGACGGCATCTGAGTCCCATTTGCATCAGTCGAGGAGACAACGTAGTACAGCCGGATGCGGTCGCCATAATCGTCGACCTCGAACACGAGGTCTAAGTTGATGGTCTTGTTGTCTACCCGGAGAAACGTCGGCATTAGGCACCTCCACCTCAAGTTAGCTTGCCAGGCTTGCTATGCTGGCGTCGTTCCACGCTCCGCATCTTTCGTGCCGAACGCTCAGCTAGCTGAACGATCGTCGCTCACTTGCGTCGGGCATGGCTCGTGCTAGGCTGATGGTTTCTGAGAGGTCTTGTGGCATCAATCAGTTTGGAGGAGGTGGCTTATGACCTTTGTTGACGAATCGGCAGGCAATGTGAACAACAATGAGGAGCAGGCCGGACAAGGCGCTCAAGCGGGCACCGAAAATACTGGTGATGCGATCGGCGACTTTGGCGGGGCGGTTGGCGCGACCGGCGGCGGGGGACCAAATCCGTTTGGAGGGGCGCCGGGCTCCACCGGCGGGCCAACTCTCGATGGTTTGGTAGACCGCGATATGGCTCGCGAAAGCCCTACCGGTCCTGGAACTTCGACAACCGGCGCGGATATTGGTCCGGTCAGCACCTAGGCCGCTGCGCTCCGATACAAGCGTCTACGTTCGCAGCGGTCCGATTGCCGCACATCAGGCGCGGGTAGCCTTAGGCTAACAGATGTGCAGGTGTCCGCCGGCAATCGGTACGCTGGACTTAAAGGAGAGATAATGTCAAACAATCAACAGGGCGGCCCGCCCGCGAGTGACGCACCCAACGAAGGTGGGCTCGAGCTTAGCCTCGACCCGGGCACAACCGACCTCGGCGACGATGTGTACCGCGACGCCAACAACAGTGGAGGCCTCCTCGACGACGCTCCGCGCGGGGCGCTTGAGGGCGGACTCGATCCGGGCAACACCGATCTCGGTGACGACGTCTACCGCGACATCGACAACAGTGGGGCTGTCTTGGATGGCTCAAGGGGAGCGTTGGAAGGCGGGCTTGACCCGGGCAACACCGATCTCGGTGACGACGTCTACCGCGACGCCGACCTCCAATAAGGGGGTACAGCCCGTCGACATCACGGGCGAGGGCGACGTTGTAGTCCGCCTTAACTAAGGGCGTACAACTGAAGATAATCCGTGCGCGGCGGCTTGCGTAGCCGCCGCGCACTTGATATTGGAGCCCAATCTTCCGCACCGGGTCAAAGTCACTCCTGCGACCCTAGCGGCGTATTTAGCCTTGAGCGGTGGCGGCGCGACCGGGCAGCACCGCGACGACTCGCTTGCTCTTCGCCGCATAGTAAATCGTCGCGGGAATGCCGGCTTCGTGCGCAGCAAAGAGCGATCGCTCGACCGGCAGGACCACGATCGGTCCATCCTCCGTGGCAAGCGCGCGCCGCTCGTGAAACTGGATTTTGCGGAGCGGACCGGCGAGCGCCGCGACCTTACCGCTAAACAGGTCTTGCCAGGTCGGCCAGGAGAGCCCTAGTCGCACCAACGCCATCCCAGTTAGACCCCAGCGCAGCACCGTTCCATCCAGTCCTGTCCCGAGGTTCCACACAAGTGCAATTGCCAGCGCAGCGACGCTAAACACAAGCTCGGGAACACTATAGACCAGCAGTGCCCAGCGCTGTGCACGTGTTAGACGCCCAAGGGAATTTTGTGCAACAGCGTCGGGTGCGGCTACAGTCGGCACCAAGCTCAAGCGTTGGACGATTACAGCCGTCAACCAAGCAAGTACGTAGGGCGTAACAACAGCGAACAACATTTCAACGGGGCGCATCGACGCATCCTTTGAGTACGCAACGGTAGCTAGCGCCTGCAGATGGCGCGGTGCATAGGATGATACTGGGCGTTGGGGAAGCCGAGAGCTAGAACGAGTCCTATCTACAGGAGGGATTTTTCGCTCTTCACAGGTAGGCCGGCGCGGGCAACGCGTAGCAGGTGCGGTACCCGGGGCAATCCTTAGCCGGCCTCGTCTGCGAGCCGCTCCACCAGCCGGGTAAAGCTGTCGGAGCGATCGCCAAAGACGTAGTGCAGCGGCAGTACCACAATGCCCGTGCTGCCCAGCGACCTGAGATGCTCGACGGCGCGGAGGGTGCGGTCGCTCGGCACCACCAGCGACACGCTAAACCAACCCTGTTCCTGGCTATCGCCTGCTAATCCATGCGCTTTGTCGAAAACCGGCGCCACGGTCGGGCCCTGCAAACCGGCTAGCTCAGGCACGGCGACGAGACGCGCGCCAACATCGGCAACAGATAAGCCCCTCACGTTGGCGATCACTTGGGCAAAGCTGCGGGCGCGTCGCCGCGCTTCGATCAGCTCAAGCATCGACTTGACGGTGGAGAGCTTGGCTGCATCCCGCTGCATCGCTTGACGGCCGACAATCAGGCAGGCCTGCGAGCGCAATATTGTCGTACCCGCCACAATTTTGAGCCGGTTTTCCCGAAAGGTTGTCCCGGTTTCGGTAATATCGGCGATCAGGTCGGCATAGCCCAGCGCCGGCGCAACTTCCGTCGCTCCCTGCGAATCGACGAGTGTAAAGACGTTGATCCCCTGCCGGTAGCAAAAGCTGCGGACCAAATTTGAATATTTGGTCGCAATCCGTAGCTGTCGACCCTCCGCCGCCCACTCGGCCGACAGATCGGCGAGATCGCGCCAAGAGCGGACGTCGACCCATGCCTCGGGCACCGCAAGCACCAGATCTGCGCCACCAAAGCCCAGCTCTTCGTCCGCGATAAGCACGTTGGGATCGTCCGGAGAGAGCTCACTCAATAGATCGAGCCCCGTGATGCCGATATCAATATCGCCGGCGGCCACCTTTTGGACCACCTCCGCCGGCCGCAGCAGCAGAACCTCGACGTCCGGCAGTGCCTTGATGCGCGCGGTGTACTGGCGCGGGTTGGGCCGTGAGACCTTAAGACCGCTGCTTTCCAGGAACGCCAGCGCGGCGTCATACAGCGAGCCCTTGGACGGAATTGCGAAGCGTAACATATCACTAGGCCCGAGCTGCGCTGTGACCTCGGGGCGGAAACCACCCACGATCCCTCGCTTCCTTGGTGCCCTTAATCCCTCCGTTTTCGATCATTCCACCATGCGGCCGCGGCGTCCTCATACGAGCCCTGGTAATACCGGTCCACGAATGACTGGTAGTCGGCGCGGCGCTGAGCATAAAACGCGCGCAGCGGCTCCGGATTGCCACTTTTAAGCAGCTGCATCACCCAAGCCTTAATCGACTGTAGCGCCTGCTCGATTGCAACCTCGCCGCCGCCAGCGGTCGCGCCGGCCGGCAAGTCACCCAGAATTCCAAGGTCGGCAACATGGCCCGCACGATGCTCGTTGAGCGCGCTCATGAGCCGCCGCTGATCCACAAGCTCCGGATGGATTGCCAGCAGCTGCGCCGTCTCCCAACGCCCCGCATGGTCGAGATAGTCGGCGTTCACCAAGGCCATCGGCGGGGTTGCCAGGACCAAGAGCTTATGCGCTGCGATTGACGCCTCGGCCGCGTCCATCAGCACAAGCTCGTGCCCTTGGGCATAATGGCCGCTGAGCAGCACGACCACCCGAAAGCCGACGCGGGCAAGCTCCGCCAGGAGGTCATCCAACACGGCTCGCACAGTGCTGGCCTGGAACGAGATCGAGAAGCGATGGGGCAGCGCCGTAATCGGCAGATACATCACCGGCAGCATGACGCCACCGGTCAGCGCAACGGCACGCTCGGCAATCCGTTCGGCGACGAGGCCGTCGAGCCCAACCGGGAGATGGACGCTGTGCCACTCCAGAGCACCCCAGGGCACGTAGGCTACAGGAACGGCGTCGATACGCGCTTGCAGCTGATCCGGCCGGAGGCTCGTATATGCTGTATCCTGCGCTTGACTGTAGCTCATAGCAACGCTCCTTCAGGCAGCTGGTCCAGATTCAACGTCTGCTCACCACGCTCAGCTAAGTCGTGCCAGCGCACTATCTCGGGCGTGCGCTCGTCGCACACAACCACCGCGGCCGCACCGCGGCGCGCGGCATCCCGAACGTTCGCGCCGAGGCTACGGCCGCGAACGTCGATAATCGCGACGTACCCACGGGCACGCAACCGCTCTGCGGTGCTCAAAAGCGAGGGATAGTTCGCCGGCCGGCCGCTGTCAGCCATGACTATCACCACAGAATTGGTCGGCATGCGCCCCATCGAGGACGCGGCCGCAACCCGCTCAAGCCCATACGCGAAGCCGATCGCCGGCACTGGCCCGCGCCCGCCCAGCGCCGCTACAAGGTCATCATAGCGTCCGCCGCCGCACAGCTGCAAGCCATCCGAGGCGTTAATCTCAAAGATCAGGCCGGTATAATAGTGCAGGCCCCGCCCCAGCCCAGCGTCGACTGTGAGCCGCTGCCCGGCCCCATACGCGCGCAGCACCTCGATGATTCCGGCCAGCTCCACGATCGGCGCCCGATCGATTCGCTCGGCCGCAAACAAGGCGTCCAGCTGCTCCAACGCCGTGTCAGGCTCCCCTCTTGTATTGGCGAGTCGCTCGAGTAAGCCCAGCGCCCGTTCGACATGCGGCTGCGGGTCAACCCGCCGCAGCTTGCGCACCAGACGCCCCACAATCGCCTCGGGTGGGCGTGTTGAGTTGTCGAGCCGCAGACCGACCGCGCGCAGCATCGTCAATAAGAGAGACTCCAGCTGATCGTCGGGCAGCTCCGCCAGCGGACCAAGATCGAAGAGCTCATCATCATGGACGTCAGCCAGTTGCTGCCGAATCGGCTCCAGATTTCCATCACGTAGCCGCTCCATGTTCCAGAGCAGCACGTTTGCAGTTCGTTCCGCGAGGCCGAGGCCACTTAGCAGAGCTCGTACGATCCCGATATGTCCCACGGTGAGCGCGTAGTCCTCAACGCCGACGCGCTCCAACCCGCGGCAAGCAAGCGCGACCACTTCGGCATCGCCCAGCGGCGCAGGACCACCAACCAGCTCTACGCCGACTTGGGTAAACTGTCGGAATGTTGCACGCTGCGGCCGCTCGTAGCGAAACACGGGGCCGCTGTAGGCTAGCCGCAGTGGCAGCGGCTCCGACTGGAGCTCACGCACATACGCCCGCAGCACTGACGCCGTCCACTCTGGACGGAGTGCTAGGTTACGTCCCTGGTACACGAAATCGTACAGCTTGCCGACAAGCTCCTCGCCCGATTTCTTCAGATATAGCTCGCGGCGCTCCAAGATGGGGAGGTCCACCATCTCATAGCCCCAGCACTTGAGCTCCGCTTCCAACTGCGCCCGCACTTCGGACAGCACGCGCTGCTGCTGGGGCAGCACATCGCGCATCCCACGTACGGGCTCAAGCATCCGATCCACAGCCTCTCCTTCGGTCGCGCTGATTGTAGCACAGCCGGTGGCAAGCAGTTTGCCTTATAATGCCACGACGATTGACGAGCGCGGCAATTCATTGCCATACGCTTCCGAGCATAGCACCGTTCTCTAGCCGACTCAGCTCAACCTAGAGGCGACACTTGACTAAATTCACAACCATCACCTTACGGGATGGCGCGGTCGTGCGCGCGAAGATCGCTGGGACCGGGCCGCCGCTGCTCCTGCTCAGCAATATGGCTTCGTGGGAGTTTTGGCACCAGCAAATCCCGTTCTTTGCGCAGCATTATCAGGTCATCGCGCCCGAGTATCGCAACCAGCCGATTCCCGGCGTCACGGCGCTCGACGCGCTTGCCTCGGATATTCCTGATATGCTGCAAGCTTTCGGCCACACCCGCGGGCTGCTGATGGGGCACTCGATTGGCGCGATGGTGATCGCCCGACAGCTGGAAGTGCAGCCCGACATCGCCACGGCAGTTGTTCTAGCCAATGGCTTCCTTCAGCTTCGATTGCTGCCGTACGCGCTCCACCGCCTGTTGCACAGGCTGCAGCCTGGCCTCGTGCCACTACTTTGGCAGCTGTACCCGCGCACGCCCTGGCTTGTGCGGCAGCTAATGGCGTTCGCGGTGCTGTGGGGCACGGAGCTCATTTTCCTCCACCGCGAGCCCAACAGTGCCAAGCGCAGGATGTTTTTCGGCTACACGAACACCCCCGATCCGTCCATGGTGCTACGAGTGGGCTCCGCGCTCGAATACCACCAGCCACCCGATCTCAGCCGAGCTAGGGTACCAGCGCTTGTGGTCTCGGGCGGGAGCGATCACTGGATGCACCTGTGGGAGGCGCGCCGCCTGACAGAGCTCCTTCCCTGTGGCGAGCAAGTCGTCTTTCCAGGGATTGGCCATATGCTGCCGATGATCGTACCGGACGAGTTTAACCGCGTAGTACTGCAGTTTCTCCAGCGTGTCGCCCCCGCTGGAGCTGGCGGCATGCTATAATGCGCGTATGGACAGGCCGCAGCGGATTCCCCTCACCCTTTACAGCAAGCCCGGCTGCCACCTATGCGAAGACGTCGCCGACCATCTTGAAGCGCTCAGCACGCGCTGGCCGTTGGATGTAACCGTCGCCGATATCACCCGCGATCTTGAGCTTCACCGCCAATATTGGGACAAAATACCCGTTGTCGTGATTGGAGCGACGACGCTGCAGGCGCCAATGACGCTCGACGCGCTCCGGCAGGCGCTCAACGACTATCAACCCACGAGTACGGACCATGACTAGCCCACTGGTGACACAGCCCGCTACAGCTCCAACACGAGCCGATCGCATTGTGCGCGGCGTTGCGCGACAGTGGGTTTGGCTGCTCAACGGCGTGCTGCTGTTGTATGCAGGACTACCTTGGCTATCCCCACTTTTGCGGAGCTTGGGCTACGAGCGCGCCGGCCTGGTCATTTATCGAATGTATCGGCAGTTTTGCCACCAGCTAACAGAGCGGTCGTTTTCGCTCAATGGTTTTCCGGTCTGCTATTGCCATCGCTGCACCGCGCTGTACACCTCGTTGCTATTGATGAGCCTGCTGTACACGATCGGGCGCTGGCGTCGCCAGGTCAGCCATAGAATTCTGATGCTGCTTGCGCTGCCACTTGCCTTTGACGGTACCCGCCACCTTCTTGCCGACCTGTTGCCCACGTTAGCGCTGCGCTCTGCCGACCACAGCCCAGGCTCAATAAACTTCTGGGTGCGCATGCTAACCGGGACACTCTTCGGCGTCGGCGTGATCCTGTGGGGCTATCCCCGGATTCAACGCGAGTTTGCCGACGTGTAACGAATGTATACACCTCTGTGAGGCCCTGATGGATAATACGCCCGATATCCTTGAGCTTGCCCGCCGCGATATCGCCAACCGGCGCATGAACGAGATGCAGCGCTCCGCGCAACAGCAGCAGCCTTGGCTGTATGCATTTCTTGGCGTCAGCTTGACGCTAATTCTGGGGGTTATACTTCTCCCGCTCGGCTCGCTCGCCGATCGCCTCCACATGGTCGTCCATGGCGTTTGTGCTCAGGCGCATTATCTGGCTATCGGCAGCTACAACCTGCCGCTCTGCGCGCGCAATACCGGTATCTACGCCGGTTTTCTCGCGACCGTGCTCTATCTGCTGGTACTTGGCCGCAAGCGTGCGGCGAAGCTCCCTCCGCTCCCAATTACCGTCTTGTTTGGCTCGGCGATCGTGCTCATGGGCATCGATGGGTTCAACTCGATGGCGCTCGACCTTGGCGGCTACAACCTGTACACCCCGCGGAACACACTGCGTGTGGCGAGCGGCCTTGGCATGGGGATGGCACTTGGCACCTTCATGCTCGTCATCTTCAATCTAAGCCTGCGCTACGATGCGCAGCGGGAGCAGCGCGTCGTTCGCAGCTGGGCGGAGCTCGTGGGGGCGTGCGTCGTTGCCGGATTGCTCTACACCCTGCTCTTTTTCGCTCCAGGCTGGCTCTTCTACCCGCTCGCCATTTTCAGCGTGGTTGGGATTATCGCTGTTCTCTTTATGTCAAATGTATTTGTTATAGCGATGGTCAGCGGTCTGGAAAGTCGTGTGCTCAAGCTCCGGCAGCTGTCCAGGGCTGCGACAATCGGTGCGGTGCTGACTGCAATCGAGCTGGCGCTGCTGGCCGGTCTACGCGTCTGGATTGAGCGTACAGCCGGTATGGTTTAGCGTTGCGGGGGCACGGATTAAACGACGACCCCGCTCACACAACGGCAGCGGGGTCGTCGCATGGCCGAGGAGCTCGGCTATGGAGCGGGAGAAGCGGCGGGCAGGCTCGCACCTGCAGCTTGAACCAGCGCCTTCAAGATATAGCCTTCGCCTCCCTCGATCCGTGCGTTTGGCGAAACATTCTGGCCGAGCCGCACGTGGTACCAATCACCGCTTTCAGCAAGAAGAATTAACTCGTCGCCGGTCTTGGCTGAGCCGATCACTGGATTATTCGCGCCTGGCCCGCTTCGAATGTTCGAGTTCGTGGTTACGCGACCGACAACTTCAGGTGTCGGGACCAGCGACGGCTCCGGTGTTGGGGTCACGGCTGGAGCCGCCTCCGCTACCTCAGTTTCCTCCGGAGTTGCCGTCTCGTCGACATCCGGTGCCGCCGCCAGCACGGGTATCGGCTCCCCGGTTCTGTCCAGCTCGCCGCGGAGTGCCTGAACGCGGGTACTTGCAAAGGCGAGCACCGCAAGCATTGCCACGAAAACCAAAGCCGTTTTGATCGGCTCGGAGAAACGGAATAGTGCCGAGCGCGATTGGAGTCGATCAAGCGCGAGCTGCGCCGTATCCGCCACCGACTCGCCCCAGCTGGTCTTCCCGCGGTCTTCTTGGACCACACGCCGGAGCGCCAGCAACGTGCGTGTATCGCCGACCTCGGACAGCGCCCGGACGGCGCTCCAGCGGACGTTGCTGTTGGGATGGCGGAGCGCATTGATCAGTGCGCCGCTCGCACGGCCGTCGCCGATTTGCGCCAACGCTTCCGCCGCACGATACGATGTAAGCCATGGATAGTTCGGCGCGAGCGCCGCCGCGAGCATTGGCACGGCCGGGGCCCCAATATCGACGAGATCGTTTACCGCCTGGGAATGTAACGGGTGGTTAGGATCCCCCAAGGCGACAATAAGATCCCGCACGTGTTCTTGATTCACGCGCGGCCGACCATGATCGAGGCGGGCTGTGTCTCGCCGCCCCTCTTCTTCAGGCTGTCCGGCCACTTCTTGTGTATGGGTGCTCATCTAAACGATTAATCCTCCTGAAAACGCGTGCTTGGCGTTGAGTTCGGCGCGTCGGTGCGCCCTAGCCGATCTGGCCAGCGCTGGAGGACGTGCTCCAGCAGTTGTTCCGCGATGAGCGCCTTTGCCTGGCGCGGAAGCGTGGTATGTCGACCATCGACGTCGAGCAGCGTAATCTCGATATCCGGCTGCCCAATGCTGCCCACGGCATCATTCGCGACGATCAGGTCAAGGTTCTTGCGTTTGAGCTTGTCGGCAGCGTAAGCCAGCAGGTCATTTGTCTCAGCGGCGAAGCCGACCTTGATCGGTCCCTTGATGTCGACCAGCGACTGCAAGATGTCGGGCGTACGCTCTAGGCCGATCGTTAATTGCTCCTGCGTCTTCTTCAATTTATGATCCACCGCTTGTGCCGGGCGATAATCGGCAACGGCCGCATTCATCACCAGCAGATCGGCGTCGACGACATGCTCGTGCACGGCGTCATGCATCTGCTGCGCCGTCTCGACCCGCACCACCTCAACCGCCATCGGCGGCTGGAGCGCTGCCGGTCCCGAGATAAGAATTACTCGCGCGCCTTCGTCACGTGCGGCCGCCGCAATGGCGTAGCCCATATGACCGGAGGCGCGATTACCTATAAAACGGACCGGATCGATCGGCTCGTGCGTGCCGCCGGCTGTGACCACTACTTTACGGCCTGCTAGGCGCCCAGAGCTTCGCCCAAGCAACGCTCGAAGCTCGCCCTCGATGCGCTCGATCTCCGGTAGTCGACCGCGGCCCGTGATGCCCGACGCCAGCATACCTTCATCCGGCTCCAGTACGTGCAGCCCCCGACGCCGCAGCAGCGCGACATTCTCCTGAGTCGCGACATTCTGCCACATATTGACGTTCATGGCGGGTACCAGCATGACCGGGGCGCGCGTCGCGAGGATCGTCGTCAAAATCATCGTATCGGCGAGACCATGCGCGATACTCGCGAGCGTGTGTGCGGTAGCCGGCACCACCAGCACGACGTCGGCCTCTTCGCCAAGCTTAACGTGGGCCGCTGCGTTCTCCAGCGTCGACCACATCTCCGTGTACACCGGACGATAGGTTAGGCTTTGGAAGGTTAGCGGCGTGACAAACCGCGTTGCCTCCTCGGTCATCACCACGTCGACCAGCGCTCCCGCGACCGTCAGCTGGCGAGCCAGCTCGATCACCTTATAGTTCGCGATGCTCCCGCCAACGCCTAGAACAATCCGTTTGCCTGCGACAATACTCACGCTCGATCCCTAACCGACGGTCAATTGTAGCAGTGCGACCCTTCAGCGTCAAAAGAAACGAGGTGATAGCTCGCTGTTAAGGGAGCGCCGGATTGGCGGGCCAGTGCTAATAGTGGCGATCCCTACCCTTGGTTTAGCTCATAAATTAAGCGCAGTCCTTCCAGCACCAAGTGGTCGGCGACGTGATCGATCACTTTGTCGTCGGCTGCGAGCGCGTCCATAATCAGCCTCGACAGGCCGCCAGTCGCCACAACCGTCGCCCGCTCGCCCAGCTCATCCCAGATGCGATGCACCAGCCCTTCGACCAGCCCCGCGTAGCCAAAGACAATCCCAGACTGCATGTACTGCACGGTGTTCTTGCCGATGACGCGCTGCGGTCGCACCACCTCGACCTGATACAGCTTTGCTGCGGCTTTACCTAAGGCCTCGGCCGAGATCACAATATTCGGCGCGATCACCCCACCGATATAGTCGCCGCCGCGTGCGATGACGTCGAATACTGTCGCCGTCCCAAACTCGATCACGATCACAGGCGCACCGTAGCGCTGATAGGCGGCAACGGCGTGCGCAACTCGGTCGGCTCCGAGCTCGCGGGGGGTATCAATCGTCAGCCGTAGCCCCGTTTTCACCCCCGGCCCGACAACGACCGGCTCGACCTTCAGATATTGCCGGGCGAGCTCCACGAAGACATCGGTTAGTGGCGGGACGACACAGGCAATCGCGCAGCCCTCAACAACGGCCATGTCATACCCGCGCAGCTCGAAGAGATTACGGACGAGCACCGCATACTCGTCCATGAGCTTATGGCCCTGGGTTGAAAGCCGCCACACGACGACCCGCTCCGCGCCGTCATAGAGACCAAGCTTGATATTTGTATTGCCTACGTCGATTGCAAGCAGCATGGCGCGTCGGCCCTCCCGGATACTTGGCACTCATTCTAGCACTCAAATAGACGCGAGGGGCGAGGGGCTAGGAGCTAGGGGCTAGGGGCTAGGAGCTAGGGGCTAGGGGTTAACGGAAAGCCCCGCATCCCTCGTCCCGCATCCCTCGTCCCGCATCCCTCGTCCCGCATCCCTCGTCCCGCATCCCTCATCCCTCATCCCTCGCCCCTCGTCCCTTCGTGCAGCTTGACGCAAGGCACGCCCTATGCAATAAATGCGCGATTATTATTTGCAAGTGCAAAGGAGCCCGTATGGCTTTGAGTAGTGGCAACTCCCGTCGTGTGCAAATGGCCCGACGATTCACGGAAGTGTTTGGTGCCGCGCCAACCCATCTGACGCGAGCGCCTGGCCGCGTTAATCTTATCGGCGAGCATACCGATTACAACGAGGGCTTTGTGCTGCCGGCCGCGATCGATCGTGCCGCCTGGATTGCTGCGCGACCGCGTGATGATCGTCGACTCCGGCTCTTTGCAGTGCACTACGATGCAGCTGCCGAGCTTGACCTCGATCAGCTCAGCCCCGACCGCGTCCAAGGATGGTCCGCGTATGTTGCGGGGATGGCCGACTATCTCCAGCGCGCTGGACATGCCCTGCCCGGCGCCGATCTCTTGATTGATGGCGACGTACCCGAGGGCGCCGGTCTGTCATCCTCCGCCGCGTTAGAAGTGGCGACGGGCGCGACATTGCTTGGCCTCGCCGATATCGAGCTTGACCGGATCGGCCTGGCACGCGCCGGGCAACAGACCGAGCACAACTATATTCATGTTAACTCGGGCATTATGGATCAAATGATCTCGGCCATCGGCCAACAGCATCACGCGCTGCTGATCGACTGCCGCGACTATAGCGCCGCGGCAATTCCGCTCCGGCCTGATACGCAGTTGGTCGTGTGCAACAGCAAGGTTAAGCGCGAGCTAGCTCAATCAGGCTATAACGCCCGTCGCGCCGAATGCGACGAGGCGGTACGGCTCTTACAACAGGCGCTGCCAGCGATCAAGACCCTGCGCGATGTCACGCCGGAGCAGCTGACGGAGCACGCAGCCCTCCTGCCGGAGGTGGTGATGAAGCGTGCCCGCCACGTTGTTACGGAAAACGTACGCGTGCTGGAAAGTGCCGAAGCACTCCGGCGCGGTGACGTCAAGCGCTTTGGCGAGCTGATGAACGAGGCGCACGCGAGCTACCGTGATGACTTCGAGGCTAGTGTTCGCCCGATCGAGGTTCTCGTTTCTGCCGCCCAGTCGTTGCCGGGCGTGTACGGCTCCCGTCTCACAGGTGGCGGATGGGGTGGCTGTACAGTCAGCTTAATCGACGCCAATGCGGTCGAGCGCTTCTGCGGTACGGTTGCCCAAATCTACGAGCACGAGATTGGCTATGCTCCCGATATCTACGCCTGTGTCGCCTCTGACGGCGTCGCGGTTAGCAGCTTCGAGGATCCGGCGTAGCTCGCGCTCCGACCTAGCTCGTGTGCAGGCGCTGTCGCACCTCTGTCTAGGCCGCACGCTTATGGGTGACGAGGAGGAGCTACGCGTCCGCTTGCCGTTCGAGCCGAGGTATCGTCCTCGTGGAGCCGCGGCATCGGTTGCCCGGCATGGCTGAGCTGTAGCCCGCTCGAGATTCGCCCCAATACTCCCCAAGGATCGGATGTGCCCGCCGTCACCAGCAGGCACATCCGATCGGCCCGCCGTGCTATGAAAAATGGGGATGGCACGTCACGCCCAAAGTACCACCGTTTTTCGACCGCGCCTATCGCGATCGCGCATAGTGGCGTGCTATACTTCGGCGCGATCTTGCGAAATGGCAACCACCATGAGCACCACGGCCGCACTGCTCGCTATCAATCGGGAAGTTGATGTGTATATTGCGATGGCACAGGGGCGCGGCCTCGCGTCTCGCCTCGGCTTCAACTCTGTTGACCGCACCAAGATCGAGATCATGATCTTAGAGCTTTCCCGTAATATCCTGCACCATGCTGATGGGACCGGCACCTTACTGGTCGAGCCGGTGGCGGATGGCTCACGGCCTGGAGTCTTGATCACAGCCCGCGACCACGGTCCAGGTATTCCAGATATTGAGCGTGCGCTGCAAGATGGCTTCACTACGGCAGGCACCATGGGTGCTGGGTTGCCTGGGGTCAAGCGGCTCGCGGACGCCTTCGAGATCGACTCGCCTCCGGGCAACGGCACGCTCGTCAAGGCATGGAAATGGTCCACCTTCCACTCACGAGGACGACGATGACGCTCGATATCGGTGTGGCCGAGCGGCCAAAGTTTGGACAGGCCGTCTCAGGTGATACCTACATTATCCGTAACGGTGGTCCTACCGCACTCATTGCCGTCATAGATGGGCTCGGCGGTGGAGAAGCTGCAGCAGAGGCCGCGCGACGGGCCTTCGATGCGATCGATACACACCACGAACGCCCGCTTCAACAGATTATGAACGCGGCGCATCAAGCTTGCATGGGATCGCGCGGCGCAGTGATCGGCCTGCTGCGGCTGGATTTCAGCGCCCATCAAGCTAGCTATATCGGTGTCGGCAACATTGGGCTGCATGTCATCAGCCAGCACAGCATCAAGCCGCTCTCCAAAAACGGTATCGTCGGCTATCGCATGCCATCGCTGATGGAACAACAGTCTCGCTATAACCCTGGTGACACTTTTATCATGTACAGCGACGGCGTATCCGCACGCTTCGTCAACGCGCCGCTGATGCATGAGCACCTCCCGCCCCAGCCTCTCGCAGATCGCATCCTTGAGGCTTTTGGCAAGACCATCGACGACGTGACGGTGGTGGTCGTCAAGACAGCTGCTTACTAGCTGGCGGCACGGTATCTTGAAGATACAACTCTGGAACATCGG
>JADDQE010000160.1:0-27895 GCA_016781525.1 bacterium
CAGTAGCCGATGTTCGGCTCGTTCCATACTTCCCAGTACCACGATTCGACCTCGCTACGACCGTACTTCTCGACGCAGTGCTTCGCCCACTGATAGACCAGCTCAACCCATCTGTTGTCGTCCTTAGGCGGGTAGGCCCAGCCGGTATAGATCGCGTCGTAGGGGTCGCCTGGCTTCCATGTGTGCTGGTACGGGTCGGGCTTGACGGAGAGCGCTTGGGGCATGAAGCCAATTTGGACGTACGGCTTGACCTGGTGTTCGAGGTAGGTGTCGAAGATATGATCGACGATCGCCCAATTGTAGACGGGGTTGCCTTGGGCATCCTCGCTGTATGCACCCGTCGAACCCCATTTCAGCGCCGGTGTGCCATCCCCAGAGGTTAGCAGGTTGTGGGTACGAAAATACGTCTGCTGTGGCCTGAGCTGTCCGAGCTCCGTGAGGAGCTCTTTACCGTCCTGCATATAGGCGTAGTTCGGCTCGTCGGCCCCGAAGAAGCGCCAGATCGGCCGCAGTTCGCCACGCTGCTGATCCGCGTGGACAGAAATAGCAACCGCTCGCTCCTCGCGGCCTTCGTTCAACGTTGCGCTATCTCGACCAGGCTCTTGGCCGGTTACCCCTGCGTCGCTCAGGACATCGCGTTGCTCCATCCTTGGTTCTCCTTTCAGGTCTCCGTTAAGAAACGCCCAGAAACATGGAAATCGTCCTTCGCCACATCTTCATGTGCAGCGAAGCCACATTGAGGTCTAAGCGCCGCTCCCATTAGGTCAGACAAATGGCGGAGAGCAGGCCACATCCCCAACCCATCCCCTATTTACGTGACTAATGGTTAGCATATCCGAGCGGTAAAGTGTGAACCTTACATAGTCCATAGTATCAGCCACGGAGGCTCTCTAATGAAACGACGCCAATGCCATACCGCTTTCGTGATGCTTCTAGCGCTCATTGTCGCACAATCTGCCCACGCAGCAACTCCACCGACACTTGCATTCCACAAGGTGTGGGACCGCTACGACCGGGTAGTGATGGAGGGATGAAGCGATCGCTCCTGGGCCTGCGGCCCGGCCCCCAACTCTGGGATTCTGCAAGAAGAGGATTCCGCCACCGCCCAGGGTGGGACGCGCCGTACAATATTGGGACAAGGGCCGCATGGAGCTGAACAACCCCAGCGACGGCCCGAGCGATCCCTGGTTTGTCACAGGTGGGCTACTTCCCCTCGAGCTGATGTTTACACGTGTGCAAGTGGGTGATAATCGCTACGAACGGCCGCGCTTACCGAACACAGGTAGCCCAGTCGAGTCGTACGTCGCGGCGATCGGCGATCCCCTTAGCTTCCCAGCTTACCCGGACCTGCTGCCGCTCTATGAAGGCCCGGGAACGATCACGCGCGAAGACAGGGGCTATCAACACGATGCGGACTGATGCGGACGCAGCCGGGGCGCGCAATGCAGCGGATAACCGCAGTTGTAATGATCAAGGCAACGACACCCGAGGCGTTGGTACACCACAGCGACCGCGCATCCCACACATCGGCGATCCCGTTCCCCTGTTTACACGTCCCGACCTCACGGGCCAGCCGCTGGGCCTGGCCGACTTCCAGGGTAGCCTAACGCTCGTACTGTTTTGGAATCCCCGTTGCGGCTATTGCCACCGCATGCTTGGCGACCTCCGAATGCTGGAGACGACACTGCAGCAGACCCAGGCTAAACTTGTACTCATCTCTTCGGGCAGTGTAGAAGAGAACCAGCGGATGGAGCTCCACTCACCGATCCTGATTGATAACGATTTTGCACTTGGAAGCGCATTCGGTGCGGGTGGGACACCCTCTGCCGTGCTCATGGATGCTCAAGGTCGCATTGCCTCCGAGCTCGCCGTCGGGGCAACAGCTGTCCTTGAGCTCGGCGAACGGTTGACAACGCTTCCCCAGTCGAAAGAAGAAGAGCTGCAAACTGCATTAGTGCGCTGAATATCTGCCAATTGCTTCGGCGTTCGGCGGCGAACGCTGCTGCTGCAGCCAGTCATTCCTGCCCCAAGGTACTACGTCGTCAGAGTTGGCGACGAGCGTACAATCGCGGCTGCCTCGCTTGGCCTAGCCCGCCCTGGTCGTGGTACAGACTATGCGCTGTTTGAAGGGTGGGCATGGCAGTGTGCTAGGGCTAACGATACGTGGGAATGAGGTGGCGCTGGCAGCAGGGATTGCTCCCAGCAGTCTATCCCACACCAAACAGAGGAACCTATGAGCACGATTCTTGAGCAGGAAATTGCGAGCCAACCTGAGGTCATCGCGCGCCTCCTGGAGCGGGAGACGACCCGTGTACAACAGATCGTCAAGGAGCTGGGCTCGTTTGACTATGCGTTGATCGCGGCGCGAGGTACATCCGATCACGCGGCAACCTACGCAAAATACGCTTGGGCAGCGCTAGCACGCTGCCCGGTAGCGCTTGCAACGCCATCGCTCTACACCCTCTACTCTGCGCCGCCCCGTATGCATGGCGCTTTGGTAGTGGGCGTGTCACAATCAGGTCAATCGCCGGATATCGTGTCCGTGCTGGAAGAAGCCAAGCGTCAGGGTCGAAGAACCTTAGCGATTACAAATGATAGGAGCTCGCCGCTGGCAGCTGCCGCAGACCATGTCATCGAGCTGCACGCGGGCGCGGAGCAGAGTGTCGCCGCGACCAAAACCTACACAGCACAGTTGGCGGCCATGGCCCTGCTGGCAGCTTGTATGAGCGAGCAGCAGCAGCTTCAAGGGGAAGTTCAGCTGCTGCCCGAGATTGTCTCGCGAACGTTGACTGCAGCCGCTGAGCTGAAGCAGCGCGCCGAACGTTACCGTTACATGGACCAGTGCGTGGTCATCGGTCGCGGCTATAACTATGCGACGTCCTTTGAGCTTGCACTCAAGCTCAAAGAACTAACCTATGTGATGGCGAATGCATACTCCTCTGCCGATTTTCGACATGGGCCGATCGCGACCGTCTCAGAAGGCTTGCCTGTCGTGCTAATCATGCCGCGAGGCATGGCCTTTGACGACATGCACGATCTGGCGCGCGAGCTACAAGCTCGGGGTGCAGAGCTGCTGCTCGCGACGGATGAGCCAAAGGCGCAGGAGCTGGCCACAACCCTCCTTCCACTCCCACAGTCGATGCCCGAGTGGCTTAGTCCATTCGCGGCAATTATTCCGGGGCAGATCTTCGCGCTCAACCTCGCCCTCGCGAAAGGCATCGATCCCGATGCGCCGAGGGGCTTGCAGAAAGTTACGCGCACGAGATAAGCATATCTAGCGGGGAACTGCCGGTCCGAGTCGCTCTTGCCAGGCGCCGGAGACGTGCGCGAGCATTCCCCTACAGATCGTCGCGTGGAGTTGGAGATCGCCATCGAGTAGCAGCAGGTCGGCGTCGTAGCCGGGCTGCAGCAGCCCTTTGCGCTCGGCAACGCGGGCGGATCGAGCTGGATTGCGCGTGAGCATTCCGACCGCCTCGTTCAGCGGCACCCCAACGATCGCTACCAAATTCCGCAGCGCCTGCTCCATCGTTAGTACGCTGCCGGTAATTGTTCCATCTGCGAGCCGCGCAACACCGTCGATCACGCGCGCAGGCTGTCCTCCAAACTCAAACACCGCATCAGGCAAGCCGGCGCAGGCGAGCGCATCGGTAACGATAACGGTCCTTCGAGGGCCGAGCGCGCGCAGCATGACACGTAGTGCCGCGGGATGAACATGCACGCCGTCGGCGATCAGCTCGCCCAGCACCTGCTCGGCCTCGACGATCGCGCCCAAGGCGCCTGGCTGGCGGTGAAGCAGGGGGCGCATCGCATTGAAGCAGTGCGTTGCATGGGTAATCCCATGAGGAATGGCGTCGCGCGCCTGCTCGTACGTTGCATCCGTATGGCCGATGCTGACGGTCACACCCGCCTCAACCAACTGCCGAATCATAGCCGGTGCGTTCGGCAGCTCCGGCGCAAGCGTGACAAGTCGGAGGTGACCACGTGCTGCTGCGAGGAGCTGTCGCGTTTCGGCCTCGTTTGGAAGTCGCAGCCAGGCTGGGTCGTGGGCACCGCGTCGCTCCACATTAATATACGGACCCTCGAGATGTATTCCAACCCCCTCGGCACCTGGCCCTGGCTGTTCGATTGCAGTCACTGCCGCATTAATCTGCACCTCCGGCAGCCCTCCCGGCACGCCGACAAGACCGGCCAGGAAGGCAGTTGTACCGGTTGATGGCGCCCAGCGGGCATAGGCCTGGATTTGGCGGTAGTCGTCGGTATGGAGATCGTAACCGCCTCCGCCGTGGGTATGCACATCGACAAATCCGGGCACCACAGTCATCCCGCTCGCATCGATATGAATGCCCTCCCCGTCGTGAGCGTCCGCAATGATCTGGTCTTGGCGGAACCTGATCGACCCATTGGCGAGTTCACTCTCTGCATCCACGATCCGTACGTTTGTCAGAGTAACTTGCATTGCCTGCTCCTCCAGCGCCTGGCTATGCTAACACATTCGCCCGACACTCCGATATCGATCGCCGCTGCTGTGCCGCCGTCAACAACTCAGCAGCACCAAGTCGCCCCCTTGTTCGATGGTCTAGATGTGCTTATAATAGAACATATATTCGTTTTTATCACTGGAGATAATCGATGGCACGTGCACAACGGCGCGTATCACATACCTTTAGGCGGGCTACCAGCGGTGCGAGCGCAGTGCACGCGCTACTGCTGCTGCTCAGCTTTATCTTAGGTGCGGTTCTGGATTGGCTTCGCCACCTGCCACTCAGTTTTACTTGGGGCTGGAGGATGGAAACATTTATTATCCTTCTAGCTGCCTGGCTCAGTGTTGCGCTCATGTCACACTGGCCACGACATGAAAAGTATGTGGTGAGGACGGCGGGAGTATTGCTGCTCGCAATGTTTCTAGGCTCTCTGGTTATTCACGAGCTGTTAGATCATCCCTGATCACCGGCTCCCCTCGCCCCACGATGCTGAGTTCAAACGTAAACGCCTATACCGTATGCGTCCCACCAGGTGAAAATACTGCGTCGTAGTACATCACATTCACTGGCGGGACGCCATTGGCGCATATTACGCAACTCCTCACCCTCATCCTCGTCAAAGTCCCGACCATTTTTTAACCGGTATCCGGTCGTAGTCCGTTTGTAGCAGTAACTTACCATTCAAACGCACTAACATTATGTAAAATGTACTTCAGAAGTACATACCGCTTGATTCTGCCCGAGGAGACATAGGTGCAGAGCTAAGAGGTAATTCGCTTGGTGGGCGTTAGCAGGTACCTACTCCATGGTTACTCCAGCAGAAATAACGGGGGGCTTGAGATAAAATTACGTAGCTGGTACCACGACCGCTTCCTCATCTATAGCTTTTATATTATGTCAACTGTACTTCAGAAGTACAGCGTCCTTCCGGCGGTTAGATGGCCAACAGGACTTTTGTAGCGCAGCGACACCGTTTCCGTAGCTAGCGGACACAAAGTGCCACGTTAGCAGCGGCTTTAAAAAACAAGGACGACCGCTCGCAACAGAGCGGTCGTCCATACCAAGCTAGGTGCTAGTGGTGCTATTTCTCGTCGTTCCGAAGCTCTTGCACAATTTTTTCAAACTCAGGAAAGTGCTGCTCGACGATGAAATCGAGGAGGGCGACCCGCTCCCGCTCTCTGAGCTCCGGCAGCGTATCTTGCAACTGCGTTGTCATCGCTCGCAACGTCTCTGTCGCACGTGTTAGCGCCCGCTCGCTGGCACGTGTCGCACGTTTTTCGTCACGTGTCGACGTAGCATGTGTACCATTCCTAGACCCGGGCGAGCCCACACGTGGCAGCTCGCGCCCCTGACTACCGTCCCCCGACCGGCCAGGGGCGCTTTCAAGGGCTGGGTCTGACGCTCCCCCAGATAAGGTGTGATCGGACCCCGCGGTATCCGTATGCGATCCGAGGTCGCGGACGATGCCTCGAATGGCCTCTTTGTCCAGGTTACCCTTGATCACGCTCTCAATCAATGGCCGACGCAGCTCAGCTGTCGGCAGTTGCCCGATCAACAAACCTGCGGTGAAGGTTTCCGGATAGTGATCGACCATCTGCTGTACATCTTCCGGCGCTCGGAGCAGGTCGAGCCGGCTCTGTACATACCCTTTACTTTTGCCGATTTGTGTAGCCAGGCTGCGGATCGAATACGCGCCTTGGTCAATCGCCACTCGAAACGCCCGCGCCTCCTCGAGTGGCTCTAGATCACTACGCTGCAGATTTTCGGTCAGCCCGATCTCACGCATCTGCTGGTCACTGTAATCAGCGACATCGCACGGGATCACTTTGATGCCTGCTACTTGGGCCGCCCGTAAGCGCCGCTCACCGTAGACGAGTTGAAAGAACTGCGGTTGGGATGGGTCGCGCCGTACCCGGAGCCGGCTGGTAAATCCATGGGTGCGCATGGACTCCGCCAACTCCCCGATATCCTTGAACTTGGTACGCGCTTGAAACGGATTTGTCCGAATACGCTCGATTACAATGTCTTGTGCATTACTGGCCGGCTGCTGCGAAACCGGCCCAAAGACTGCGTCAAAATCGTCATCGGTGGCAACGACCGGCGATGCATCCCGCTCAAAAAAGCGTCGCTTATTTCTCGAGCTCATGCAATACCTCCTCTGCCAGCGCCCGATACGCGGCTGCTCCGGGTCCTTTGGGCTCGTATGTCAAAATACTCTGGTGGGCCGCCAAGCTTTCACGGATGCGTACCGAGTTCTTAATCTGCGTCGCGAAGAGACGTGCCTGGTCGCCGAAGTCATGCTGTAGCACATCCATCACTTCCCGATGAAAAGTCGTCTGGGCTTGAACACGCGTAAGAAGCACACCTGCTATCTGCAGCTCAGGGTTTAGACCGGGGCGCCGCATCCGGTGAATGTTGGCAAGTGTGAGTGCCAGTGACTCGAGGCTTACCGAGTCGGCCTCCATTGGCAGGATGACATAATCCGTAGCAACCAGCGCCGCTCTGACCAAGTGGTTGTTAGCCGGCGGGGTGTCAATCAAGACAACATCATAACGTGGCACGATTGGAGTAAGCAACGATTTCAATACAAGCTCGCGCTGCGTCGCGTGCAGCAGCTCATCTTCCATTGTGCTGAGGCGAATGCTCGCCGGCACCAAATCCGCCCCAATGCTGGTTCGAACAATCGCCTGATCGAGTGTAGCCTCATAATCAGTAATATAACGATGGATAACGGTGTATAGATTTTCGTCGGTGCTCTTCGGACGAATGCCCAGTGCGAAGGTCAAACTGCATTGATGATCGGTGTCGATCATCAAGACCCGTAGCCCACGCTCAGTAAGCGCTGCCGCCAAGTTCAAGGTCGTTGTACTTTTCGCAACGCCGCCCTTGACCAAGGCGATCGCTACAATTTTACCCATGGGTGCTCCTTCACGCTGCGGTCCAACGGCGAGCCGTGGCCGGCCTTCGCGCAAAAACCGTTCAACTTCTGCAGGGGTAACGAGATTGTCTGTGGTGATGAGCCGGCCATCATACGCCGCCCGGCGCAGACGATCGTACTTTACTCCAAAGCGTAACGCGGCCTCTTTGATCGTGAGACGTTCATCGTCCATCACTGCTCCATTCATTTGGCTGCACCGCCCAGTGTAGCACAAATGTGGCAGCAATGTGAAATTTTCACAGAATGTGAAATTAAGGAGATTGGGGTTCGTGAGGCCCCCCGCCCAGAGCGGCATCTTGCCGCGTTGTTGCCCAACTACGGCACTGGCCCCACAGCCTTCGGCTAGTGGTAGGTCTATCCAGTGGCCGTGGAAGGGTCGCTGCTCGCACGCACAAAGATCTCTCGCAGCACACAGCTGTACATAATGTCAATCAAATATAACGCGAATCAAAATAGTGGCACTGCTCATCCGCCGCTTAACCAACCACAATCACCCGTGGGCAGACTCGCCTGATTAACGATCGCCTGTCTTAGATCGCGCTGCACGGCGTCAGCTTTCCGCCTGCTATAACTGTCTTATACCGCTGTGACTCAGCCAGCAGTCGATTTGACATAACCACGCAGGAGGATTTATCGTGCCCTGGCAGCTGTTGACCAGATACAGTGTAGTAGTGGCGGTCTTTATACGGCGACAGAATAGGGGGAGATGATTAGACTACGTCTCTTCATCGGCGTCATTTGGCATGCTGCGCGGTAAATGGCATCGCCGACAGCTCGTTCCAACCGCGTCGGGCACTCATCCGCGTGAGTGCGACCATCCTCGATCTTCAAGAAACCGAGAAGGTCACGCCACCGATAACTGCATCGGCAACAATCGGACTCCCAACGATCTCGCCGATAGCTGCGGTAATCAGGGGGAGGTAGTGCGTCGCTACGTGCTCACGCACAAAGACGTTGGGCGTGCCAATAATCGCTCGCTCTTGATCGAGCTGTATTAACCTAGTGTCCTTGAACCACGTTTCAAATTCGGCCTGTGGGACGTGCGGTCGAAGCAGGGCAAGCACCTTTTGCCATAGCTCGAGGTCTGCGCGAGGTGGGGCCGCCGCGAGTTCGGTCGAAGGCTGTGGAGCACCCGTACGGCTCGGCTGCGGCACGTCGAGACGCGGCACATGACCATGCCGCGCCTCGTTCATGAGCGCCCAGAGTGTGGCTCCGGTGACCTGCACCCGAGGCGCCGCGTTGCAATAGAAGTTATCCCGCAGTACATCCTCCGGGCTGCCAGGGCAACAGCGATCGATCAGTTCGATCAGTGCGAAAGCATCTGGAGGCGGCAACATCGTCAGCTGTCGTCCAATCTCGTCGTACCGCCGTGCTAGTGGAGCACTCCGCGGTTGCCGGGTCTCAAAAGAATACACTTGCTTGGCAATCCAGGCAGGCCCAAGCCGCGCAGCACGTGCGTATGCGCCTAAAGACCAAACTTCCGAGGGTGCTAGGCTTGCTGCAACAACCGCGGCGATGTCTCTATGAACCCCAAATTGCTCCAGTAGTGTGAGTGAGCCATCGACCTCCTGCGGTGTTAGCGCTTGTTGCCAGCGCAATGACCAACCCCCGGTTTGCCGAGCATGATTGGCGGCGCTGACCGAGTGCGTCTTTACGTCGGCACCACCACCAGACGTTTCTTTTGTTTTTTGATGTTTCTTGGAGGGATTCTTGACTCCTTTAAGGCCTGATCCCCTTGGCAGGGTGGGGCTGATCGATGTGACGTGGGGCGGGCTGACATCAATGTCATTGCCTCCCATGTCACCGGTGTCGCAGGGGGGGATGACATGAGTGTCACGGGGCGGGATGTCATCCTGCGAACCACCTCCCTGTTTTAATGGTGCAGCTTTGCGAACCGGCGGAACGCTCTCCATTGCGGGCCGCGCTGCAGTACCAGTAACGGGAGAGACATTCGTCCACACGCCTCTCCGGCGGCGCTCACGCGGGGTTCCACTTAGTGGTGGCTCGGGCGCTAGTGCGGCAAGTCGTTCAAAGAGCGGCGAAAGATCATAGCTATTTTCGACCTGTGCGCCGTGCTCAAACTGCTCATAAATCACTAGCAGTCCCTGGGCTGCTAAATATTCGCTGTATCGCTGGACGGTGCGTACGCTAACGCCCATCCGATCTGCAATTTTCTTTATAGTTGTCGGAGGCTGGGCCAGATCCCACGTAATCTCCATGAGTTGCATCAGAAACATTGCGTGGTCGGTTTGCATCCCGAGCTCACGATAATGACGCATCAAGAGATGCGGAACCGGCATAAAGCCGGCGCGCAGTACAGCATTGCCAAAGTAGGTTGTAATGCGCTCGTCGTAGGAAGTCACGGCACGTCCCCCAGCTCAACCTTCCCCTCGTACGGCAACCCGCCCCTTGTCGGTGAGTGCCGTCATCGGTACATAAGTGAACCGCCCATCGCGGGTTTGTACCGGTAGTGTAAAAAAAGAGAGTGCAGATGCCTACTGGATTGTGTGCAGGTACCGTGCACGTTTTCAGGGCAAGTGCGCAGGAGAGTGCAGTTCTGTGCAAAAAGGGATGCGCAAGACGCTGTATAAGAGGTGAAAGGTGCCGCCCATGAGCTGTACATTATGCGGGCGCCGACCCAGCGAGCGCAGGTATACCAGGCTTTGGAAGTGCGTTGGCGCGCTGTTCTGGGTGCGCTGCGCCTTGATGCGCAATTTGGGTGCAGTTCTGTGCAACAAACTGTGCACTCATCTGCATGCAAGCGCGGCCCTCCCCACTTGAACACCGCCGCGAGTTGAGTGCAGTTCTGTGCAAAATTTTTTGCACAGAACTGCACTCAAGCCATCAGCCTGGGAATAAAATGTTGAACACGAGCGTACGACTCCACTGGCTTCACCACCTATGTTAAAATGGCGCTCGGAGGTAACGTCGTGAATGAGCTTGTGCCGCAGATTGGAGATGAGCGTATCGACACACTGCCTGTCGTGCGCGCCACCCTTGACGACATTAATCTGGATGCCGTCGCGCAGCATATTTCCCGAGCCGTCGAGAATGACCGATACGATGGAACGGTAGCTGCGCCGATCCCTTTTCTACACGAGATGCGCTGCTTGGTCGAGGTCGAGGATCGGCCGACTCCGACTTTAGCTGGGTTGCTGGTCTTCGGGCACCGGCCGCAAGCCTTTCTCGAGCACACCGACATTGCTCTCGCTCACTTTGCCGGCACGCGGCCCGACTTGGTCACCGAGACCCTCCATTTTCGGCGCTATGGCGGCACGCTTACCCAGCAGATCGATGAGGTCGAGCGTTATCTTTGGAGCAATATACGACGTAGCATAAGTACGGATAATGGTCCCCAGCGCGAAGAGCGGCCGGCGTATCCGCGCAAAGCCCTGCGCGAGTTGACGGCCAATGCCGTTACCCATCGCGACTACAACCTGCTCGGCGCTCGCACACAAATCTCGATGTTTAACGACAGAATTGAATGGCGCTCACCCGGCGGATTGCCGGCTGGCATCACCGAGGAAAATATTTTGTTCAGCGGCAGCCGCGCGCGTAATCCCACGATTGCCCAATTGCTCTATCAATCCGGGTATATCGAGGCATTCGGTATGGGCCTGCCAACTGTGATCAACCTGTTGAAGCAGAACGACCTGCCTCCGCTCGGTATGCGTGATACAGGTGCTTCGTTTGTCGTGACCATGCGTGGCCCAGAAGCGCCAAATGTACTGACGTTGACTCCCGCCCGTCGCACGTTGCTGGAGCTGGCGCGGCGCCAACGGAGCATTACGCTAGAGCAGGCAATGCATGCGTCAAGCGACCGAGCGCGCCGTACAGTGCAGGCCGATCTCAAGTATCTGGTGGAGAACCATTTCCTCCGCGTCGTCGGCCAGTCCCGTGATCGACGTTATATTATTGCCGAAGAGGCCGAGTACTAACGCCCCGTGCTCTCGAGCTATGCCGGTCCGGCCGCGTCCAGGGCCGGACGCGGCTTTTGTCCACAGTGCTTAATCTTGCTTGGCGGATCTCGGCCCGGCGCCCTTCAAGCATCGGGGTCTATGATGCCTCAGCGCTAGCACCCCTGGTTCTATCAACCCGGAGCTACCAATCCAGCCCACCGTTGTGTGTTATTATCTTTACATAACGATTTGCGTTCGAAATCCTGAGCAGTGGTGATGCCTCTTGAGGCTCGTGCAAGTAGCTCGTATTCCGCCAGCCGCTGCTGCTTGTTGACCACTAGAACAATCTCTCATACCCTAGCGTGCACGTTGTAGCACCTCTAACGGAGGTCGTCGTGTCAATAGCCGATTTCTACGATCACCTTGCGCCGTTCTACCATCTCATCTACGAAGATTGGGAAGGAAGTATTCGGCGGCAAGCAGCAGCGCTCGACGGCATTATCAGGGAGTACTGGGGTGATTCGGCCACGACCGTTCTCGATGTTGCCTGTGGAGTCGGTACGCAAGTTCTTGGACTGGCATACCTCGGCTATGCTGTAACTGGCTCCGACCTTTCAGCGGCCGAAATTGAGATTGCGAAACGGCACGTGGAGGCACGCGGCCTCAACCTTGCCCTTTCCGTCGTAGACATGCGCGAAGTCTACACGCATCACCACCAGCAGTTCGACGTGGTGATCGCATGTGATAACTCTGTGCCGCATTTGCTCTCCGACGCCGATTTGCTCCAGGCCTTCCACCAGTTCTACTTGTGTACTCGTCCTGGTGGTGGTTGTCTCATCTCAGTCCGTGACTACGAGCACGAGCACCGAGCCGGTGTGCAGGTGAAGCAGTACGGTTTACGCGTCCAGGGGCAAACACGCTACATCCCGTTCCAGGTCTGGGAGTTCCAGCCCGACGGGAAGATTTACGATGCGTCGCTGTACTTCGTCGTGGACTCGGGCGGGAAAGCCTGTGAAACCACCGTTATGCGTACACAGTATTATGCCGTGGAGATTGATCAGCTCATCTCCCTAATGGGGGAAGTGGGTTTCCAACAGGTGCAGCGATTAGATGATCGTCTGTTTCAGCCGGTTATACTTGGCAGACGGCCCGAGGAATAAGCGAGCGAGAAGGCCTTCCAAAGCTCTCTACGAGGTCCAGCCAGCTGTAAGACTCCTGCTCCACGACAAGCAGCGCCACGATTAGTGATCCAAGCGCAGCCTGCCGCTCCGACGAGGCAATATTGCCGCCAGACTAACGGAGTGTGCCGACGAAAATCGCAAAGCTTCGTCCCATGGAGCGGCGTGCTGACGACTGCGGGGTGCTGCCGCTACGACAACGCGAGTGCCCTCGATCAATCGCCGTCACATCTGCCCCACGCTTATGGCTGTCGTCGCCACCCTCAACCGAGGGTGCTCGCACGTGCGCGGATGGCACACCAAAGCGGGGATTGTGATGCCGTGCAAAATCTTATCTGTAACGCTGCCTGTTAAGAGGCGCCGCAGCCCACTTCGCCCGTGAGTTGCCAGTGCGACCAGATCATAGTGTTGGGTGTGTATCTCGCGCAGAATTGCTTGCGCCGGCTGGAGCTCGACCAATACTCGTGTGCGCACTCGTGCTCCTTCAAGCCGCAGCCGTTGGGCAATATCGTCAAGGTAGCGCTCTGCCGCCTGCACTCGCCGGTGCAGCATGTCGTGCTCCAGTTCCAGGGGTCGAACCATGTCGGGAATGCCGCCGGCCACGACCACATCGACAACCCGGATGAGCGTGTAGTCCGCATCAAAGATCCGGCCGAATGCGAGTGCCGGTTCTAGTATCTGCTCGCCCAGGTGCGAGCCGTCGAGTGCGATCGCGATACGCCGCATTGGTTGTGCCTCGTCCTCCCGGAGCCATCCGTCGTCCGGCCGCAGCAGCAGAATGGGGCTATGGCTGTGGTGGATGAGTGCATCAGCGGTGCTGCCTAGCCAGAGCCGCGCCAGGCCGCTGCGTCCATGAGTCGTCATTATCACCAGGTCCGCACCTCCTCCGCCTGTTCAACGATGCCCGCGACGACTGGTCCTTCCAACAGTGAATAGCTTGCGTTGACATCATCTGCTGCCAGCTGCTGCCTGAGAAGTTCCAGATAGGTCTGCTCGTTTGCGAGACTCGCGGCATCCAGCTCCTGGTCAACAACTGGAGCGCCCTCTACGTAGCCGGTCCAGATCGGGACATGCACATGCGTGAGATGCAGGGACGCCCCAGCACGGCGCGCAATACTCCGGGCAATTGGCAACGCCTGTTCACTGACCCGCGAACCGTCGACTGGAACAAGAATGTGCATCGTCATGAGGTTTCTCCTAGGTATCCCTCCGCGGTCTCAGTTGACGGGCGGTGGTTTGCCGATGCGTAACCAGCTGCACAGTCGTGGCTGTGATTTGCCGATGCGTCACAGCGACCTGGCTTCACGCCGATTACTTTCGTGTGATACTAAGTGTAGGCGGCGCACGCGTGGCTGATGTAAACGTCACGATATGACGGGTGAAGGTCTCACTACAGACGTGTGGAGGGGAGCAGCAGCTGCGGTCGTGTTACCATATGCCCTGGAAGTACGCGACACTCGCACACATGAGGTCGACGATATGCAATTACAAACCCGTGAAGTTCAAGCACCACTAGAAATATTTCACCGCACCTATCACTCCCTTTTGCGCAGCTCAGGTGAGATTCAGATCCAAGCGCTGGTTGAGCCCTACCTTGCCTTTGATCCTGCACTCCACAGCGGCGCCCAGCAGGCAAAGCCCGATCTTGCGGCTCTGACCTACACATCGCTGCGGCTACCATCATGTATCGACCAGGTTCGCCTGATATTACTCGGCCAGTCCCATGAGGTCTTCGACCGCTCCGGGCGCGGTAACGTGACGAGCTGGCAGCCAGTGAGCGCGCCCGGCCGTCGGCGCAAAATGTTTTTCGACGGCGACTCGACCCTTGCAGTGTTAATTGCCAGCCCGTCCGATCTGGACGATCTTATTCCGATTCTGGTTGCCTTCCAGATCGAGTGGAACAAGCTACACCGCTTGTTTACCGAAGCACGCGTCGAAAGCGCGGCTGCAGAGGCAATGCTGCAAGCGATCGGCCTGTCGGAGCACGACATCGAGCGGCTCAAAACCATTTGGGGCGTCCACACCAGAGCGCGCCTCGAACAGATCGCTCGCAATAAGAAGCGCTTTGCGGTGCGTATGCTCGGCGGCTCGCTCATGGATTATGAGCGCGCGACACTACGCTGGTGGTGGCATATCGAGGACACGCTGCCGGACCTACGCCTCCGTAATCGGCCCGTCTACTTCGTGTCGAGCAACACGCATAGTCTGGTCAATCTGCTATCCGGCTTCGCCCTACGGAACACTGACGAGCTGCTGCACTTTATTCGGCAGCGCGGTCATACCGAGCTGCTGGTCGAGTACGAGCGAATTGCCGCGGAGCAGGAGCCGACCTCCCGTGAGAATTTTTTCTATTACGTTCAGAAAAAGTATCAACGCGATCCTGATAGCGAAGCGTACTTTGTACAGCGTGGCCTTGAAGAGCAGACGATGGGCATACATCGCATCGGCAGCCGCTTCTATCTTGACGTTGACGTGCAGGTAATGGAGTTAGCCAAGCTCGATCCGGCCTGCATCGATCCCCGGATTCGACTTCCGGGCGTCGAGCGCCTGCGGGAAAGCGACGCGGTGATCATCAACATCGACTACCCGCTCGGCCTAGCTGCGTATCACATTTTTAAGATAGTGGCTCGTAGCGTCGGCTCGCTGCGGGGCGTGTACGTCCTCGGCAAGGCCGCGACACTTAACGGCAAGATCGGCGACGTACTGATTCCGAACGTCGTCTATGACGAGCACACACGCAACACGTTCCACTTCGCATCGGCGTTTAGCGCCATCGACGTCGAGCCGTACCTAGTCCATAGTAGCGTCCTCGACAACCAGAAGGCAGTCACGTCGATGGGAACCTTCCTCCAAAACGACCCGTTCTTAGACGCCCTGTACCGCGACTTTTTCACTGATATCGAGATGGAAGCTGGGCCCTTCCTCAATGCAATCTATGAGCATACCTTTGCGTCGCGCTACCCCACAGCTGAGGTCGTGACCTTCTTGCGGCCACCATTCGACCTTGGCCTGCTTCACTACGCCTCCGACACGCCCTACAGCAAAGGCAGCAATCTCGGGTCACGCAATCTGTCGTACTTTGGCATGGACCCAACCTACGCCAGCTCGCTCGCGATCGCCCGCCGGATCGTCGAGCAGGAGGTAGCGCGGATCGAAAAAGTGGCTGCTGCAAGCCACAGTCGATTGCCTGACCTCGCCGAAATTTAAGTCCAGCCTCAAGCGCAAGCAAGGAACAAAGTCCGCCAAGCAAGCAACGGGGCCGGTATTCCCGGCCCCGTATCTACCGGCTTACTTTTGGACCGGCTACTCTTCCCAGATCTGTACGTTGTCGAAGGTTGTGCTGCCAAGTGGTGCACCCTCCAGCCGCACACGTACCTGCGTAGCGCCAGGCGCAGCCGTAAAGTTGCCCGTGAAGCTTTGGAAGCTGCCATCGCCCGTGGCGAAGAGGAGCGACTCTGCCGTCGCGAGCAGTGCGCCTGCTACGTCAAGCTGCTCCACGATCACTCGCCCGCCGCCACTTGCAACATCGACCCCGTAGCTGTAGCTCTTCCCGCCTACGACGTCGATCGGTGCCGAGGTCCATGACCCGATTAGCTGAGTTGTGACGCTGCGCGCTCCGTCACTACCGCCCGCGGCGTAGGTCGTGGTGCCAGAGCTGGTCCAGCTTTCGGGTGCTAGGCCGGTAGCCGACGATTCAAATGAGCCGTTCTTTACCTTGTTGGTCTTCTTAGAGCCAAGCCACTTCACCACGTCCAAACCACGCGTCATGTCGCCGATGTAGACGTAGCCCTTATGGTACTGCGCGCCCCAAGCTGTGGTTCCCTCTGCAATAAACTGCCCGATCCGCTGTGGATTCGCGGGGTCCTTGTAATCGACAACCTGTAGGCCGGCGTTGTAGGAGCCGAAGAAGGCTAGGTTGCCATGTGTTGAAAAGACATGTACCGAACAGACAGGAGCCGGCGTTCCCATAGGAATAAACCACTCGCTCAGCTCGGTCGCCGACCTCAAGTCATCGGAAAGGCGTACCGCCGTTACGCCGCCCGCGTCGTTGGTGCAACCAGCTCCGGCGTGCATGTCTTCATCCGCTACCAACATCACCCGCGGGTCACTCGCGAGGAACTGGGCCTCGTGGTGGTAGCGGATCGGATGATGGCCGGCGCCGATATCATGGAACCAGCGCTGTAACACGACTGGTGCACGTGGCTCGGTGATGTCGATGACGAAAATGCTTCCGGTATTGCCTGCGTCATTGGTGTAGGAACCGCCCTCGGCTAGCAGCACGATGTCGCGTGGCCCGAGGCCTTCCACCGGATAGTCCGTGTACACTGTCATATCGTGGGTATGAGTGAAGGCCGGCTCTGCTGGTCGATTGGTGGGCGCCCGATAGTAGGGCGACGCCTTCCATAACTCGGCTGGGTCGCCGCGGAAAAGGTTGGCCGGAGGACCAGCTGGCGTCTGCAGCAGCGGGCTGAGGTCATAGATGCGCAGCCCGTTCATCCCCGAGCCTCCCGAGGCGAGCCACAGCTTGCGCGAATCCACGATGTCGCCGTTGTGCGCTTCACCATCTGCCGCTCCGATAAAAGTGTGAAGCTTTCGGAGCTCGGCGGGATTGGTCGCGTCAAAGAAGTCGGTGTGGTCTGTTCGGACGTTGTTAGGGGCGGTCACGCGGCGTGTGCCGTTGAGTACAGCAAGCTCCATGTCGCCATAGCGCGCGGCGTCGGGAACAGCGTCGGCGTGCACCGCATGGACGTGGTCGGTGTCGACATCCCAGTCGTTGCTCCCAGGGTGATACTCGCCGATCGCGCGCGGATTCGCGGGATCGTTGATATCGAAGATGCGCATCCCCACACCGTAGGCGCCGACGTAGAGCCGCTTGCCTTGGACTACCACGTGACCGCCGGTAAACCCATTTCGGCCCGTCACGTATTCTGTCTTCTCGGCTGCAATGGGCACGAGTGCATCCGCCTCCGCCCGGTGCGCCTGTGGCAGTAGTGCGGCAAGCGCCAGGATTGCGAGAAGACCAACGCCTAGTCGTCCACGTCTGAACATCGTCATCCTCCTTATCCGACCACAGCAACGTGGCGTTCCGACGGTAAGGTTCCCTTGTCAAGCGCCGGTGGCGGTGTAGGCTAGATACATCTTCGGCACTTGTCGTGAGTACAATCGGCTTCAGCAAGAACCGTGCAACCACTCCTGATGGTGGCACGATTACGAGGTCGGCCACACCGCAATGTGCTATGGATCGCCGGCTGCCGCATGGCCGCTATCCGGCGAAGGCGATGAGCGAGTCTGCCCCTTGATGGTTAACGAGGAGGCTACTGAGTAGGAGGGGGACAACGTGAGGAGCTACTGCTACGTTACAGTCTGCTTGGGTTTCAGCTCTGGGGATGTTCGGGTAGCAAGCTCTAGGCGAGCGCCCAGTTGCCACGTGAAGCAGAGACAGCGTCACGAAGACGGCTAAATTTAGGTGTACACGTCAGCGGAAAATTACAGTATCAATGCTGCCCGTACCCCACAGGCAGCTGATGATTTGACCAACCGTCCACCACTGATGTGGACAATCTTGCCCTGCCGCATGAGGCGCAACCTGCACCTCGTGGCCGCGGAACAAGAGTTATGGCTTACCTACTGGTGATCCATGACCGCATTGTAAAGCGGCAGGATGACGCATATGAAGAACGCAATTACCACGAAAGTAGCCATATCTCACTGCTCCTCAGCTCGGCTAACCCTTACCTCTTGAGAAACAAATGCATTTCCTGTACCACTGAGCCGGCAGGCATCTGAGGTGGAAGAGGGTAAAAGCAGTGAGAGCGGCCGTACCAGTATACAGTCTGCCATCGACCCTCACTGAGTAGAGCAGATTACTGACACGCTCAATATCCAAAATCCAAAGGTAGAGCAAACGCCCTTACCTCTACCTGGGTAAGGGCGTTTGCCTGATTTACTCGACTGGTTGTACTTTCAGCGCGATTCAGGTTCTACGACTATCGATGTCGACGTCTTTGCTGCACTCGCCCTATGCATTCTCGCCCCGAGCACGGCGTGCCCGCACTGCCTCGGCAAGCCTATGCAGCACGTCTACGGTCGTCTCCCAGCTCATGCAGCTGTCGGTGATGCTTTGCCCGTAGACCAAGTCCTGTCCATCGATCAGGTCTTGGCGACCCTCGACCAGAAAGCTCTCCATCATCACGCCGACGATTCCAGGCTGTCCGCCCGCCACCTGGGCGGCAACTTCCGCCGCCACGGAAGGCTGGCGCCGGTAATCCTTGCCACTGTTGTCGTGGCTTGCGTCGATCATCAGCCGTGGCGGCAGGCCGGCCTTGCGTAAGCTATCCAGCATCCGTTGAACGCTCTCCGCGTCGTAGTTCGGGCCATTCCTGCCGCCGCGCAGGATGACGTGACAGTCGCGGTTGCCGCGTGTAGTAATGATCGCGGCAAGTCCCTGGTCGGTAACGCCCAGGAAGCTGTGCGGGCTAGCCGCTGCCCGGACGGCGTCGATCGCCATCTGCCCGCCGCCGCCTGTCCCGTTCTTAAAGCCTACCGGCATCGAAAGCCCCGACGCAAGGTTGCGGTGTACCTGGCTCTCCGTCGTGCGCGCGCCGATTGCGGCCCAGGCGACGGCATCGGAAAAGAACTGTGGGGAGATTGGATCGAGAAACTCGCAGCCGGTGGGCAGTCCGAGCGCGACCAGCTCCAACAGCAGGCGACGCGCCGTGTACAACCCTTCATTGACAGCGAAGCTCCCGTCAAGCCGCGGGTCGTTGATGAGTCCCTTCCAGCCAACGGTGGTGCGCGGTTTCTCGAAGTACACGCGCATCACGACCTGCAGATCCTGCGCGAGCTCGGCTGCGAGCTGTTTGAGGCGGCGCGCGTAGTCGAGCGCTGCTACAGGGTCGTGGATCGAGCAGGGGCCGACGACCACTACCAGCCGGTCGTCGCGCCCGTCAAGGATGTCGACCACTTCGGCGCGGGCGCGGCTCACTGCCGCCATGCCTTCCTCGTTCAATGGCAACTGCTCAAGCAGGATCGCCGGCGGTACCAGTGGCCGGCTGCCCGTGATCCGTAGGTCCTTGGTTGTCGGAGTCGTGTTGCTGAGAGTCATTGTATTGTCGCCGCTTGGCATCTCATGTACCTTGCCTTTTCATTTCATGGGTGCCACACGCCGCTCCGGAGCGACTTGCACCTCGTCGAGCACCCTGCCCCACAGAACCCGTTTGCTCAGCTGTGTCACAGCCGGCCACACGCGTTAAATCGACGGCCACTGGCCTCCCGATTAGCAGCACTATTGTACCTGGCGATTGGGCCCGCGTGCGAAGAATACGGGACTGTTAAACACGTGTATAGCCCCGCAGTTCCAAAATGAACGTGTTGCGGACGCGGTGACAATCAAGGTGTCCGACACGGGATGCTGCTGACGAGGCCTGGAGCTTCGGAATACGTGGTCGTAGAGCGGATATTCCGAGCGGGCATTCATTGCTGGGCAAGACGCAGCGGGAAATGCAGCCAATCTATGCTCTTCGACATATCGTTCACCGGTGCGCAAATCTCCGCCGTCGACCGCGATTCGCCATGGGGCATTTCCCAAGGATTCGTTATCGCGGCCGGGCTTTTGACTTGTGGCTAGTTGCCAGCGTCGCTCTTACCTACAGTGGCCAGGAGCTTCCCACCTAGCCAATGCCACGCTTGGGAGGGCCAACAACCGCGCCCCGGCTCTACGCCTCACCTCAAGCGTTTGGGTCGGGATTCCACCAACAGGGTCCTTTGTCCTGCCGCGCATCAATTGCTCTGCGCCGAATATCGTCCATTTGCCCCGTGGACAACGGCGTGAACGTTCTTGCGGCAGCGAACGCTTGGTCCTGTTCATTGGGGTAGCTCAGCCCCAGGAGCGCTACATCAGGGTCAACCGTTAATGTGTAATGAAGGCACTCCTCAACGGTCAGCCTCGGCAGGGTAGCTCCCGTCACATCCATTCCGCCCGACGAAAGCTTGCCACGCGGACGCTGCTGAAGCGGCTGATTGTAACCTGCGGTATCACCCAAGAGCTTGCCGGCGCCAAACGTTTTAAAGCAGACGGTGCCTACACCCAAGCTGGTCGCAAGCGGCAAGATGTCGGAGATGTAGCGCTGATCAACAAACGGTCCTACCGGGAACATCACTATATCACACAGCCCGGCGTTGATTGCCTCGCGCAACACGTCCGGGTCATGAGAGGAGATGCCGCGGAATCTCGTCTTGCCTGCTTTGATGCACTCCGCTAGCTGATCAAACCTCCCGCCTGGGGCAGCCAGTTGCTGCAACGTGTCCATCGAGGAAAGATTGTGGAAGACGAATGCATCGACATAATCGAGCTTGAGGCGACGGAGCGACCCTTCGATCTGATCTGCGACCGGTGCGTCGAACTCGTCAAGCTTGTCGATGATGAACATGTTATCGCGAGCGCCTTTGACCGCCTCGCCGACAATCTGCTCCGAGTAGCCGTCCTCGTAGTTGGGGGCCGTGTCTATGACATTTAGCCCTGCGTCGATCGCCCGATGGAGAGTCGCGACGCACTGTTCAAGCGGCAGGCTACGGTCCGCGAGATCGCCCGCGCCGAGAATCGTCGCGATAAAGCCTGTTCGGCCGAGCTCACGACGTGGCCGGAATTGAGGTGTATTGGAGGAGTCGCTCATGGCTAACCTTTCTTTCCTCGTAGGGTACCATACGAGGCTAAGCAGGTGCTGCGGCAGGCGTTCAACCGTCTTCTCGCAGGATACGCATTGTGAACCGAGCGGGTGCTGCGCGTGGTTGCCCCCAACCTGTTTGTCGATTGCGAAGGGTGTGCCCAGTGACCCCTGCTGCTTACGGGCTGCATCTTCTACCGCGAGCTCTGGTCTTCGCCGTGGTCGTCGGCAATCAAACCGGTCCGATGCGCTGTCTCCGGCAGGCCCCAGATGCGAGGCGTCGCCAGCTCTACACTGTTTCCTGCGGGATCCCGCACGTAGAGGGAGCTCCCACCGCGCGGCCATGCAATCTCGGCCTCGATTACGATGCCCATGCGCTCACACCGCTCACGCCACCGCGGTAGCTCAACAGCCGGCACCGCAAAGGCGATATGTCCAGGTCCATGGGCGCCGTGAAGTGGCACTGGGACTCCGCCAACAGTTGACTGCTCCCGCCGCGTGTGTTTGGGGTTGAAGAGCAAGAACATGCCCGAGCCGCAGCGAAAGAAGACGTGGCGCCCGGGGACACGTGAGAAAACTTCGAGGCCAAGCGCGGCGGTATAGAAGTGCTCCGCTACATCAAGATCGTCAGCGTACAAACATGTTTCCAAAATACCTTGCAGGGTCATAGTGCTGTCCTTGCATACCTAAAGGCGGTGAGCAGCCGGTCCTCATGCGTCCCCTCCCCAACTACCATCAAGATACACCAGGTAGGTCGACCCCAGCAACGCAGCTGCAGCTACGGAGAGGGGTGCTGCGGATGTCGCGGACTGGTAGAAGCTTTGAGGACGATGCGCTATACTGCGCAATGCTCGCGATAATTAGCGTCTGGAGTAACCGCTGTGCAATATCACATCACGGAGCAGGTACCTGGTCGGCAGTGGGAGCAAGAACAAGCGTCAGTGATTGACGTGATTCAACGCCGCGCCCAGCACGATCTTGAGGCTCAAAATCCCGGCAGCACTGTTAGCATCGATGCTGTACATCATTCGGTGCGCGAGAGCAGGGCGGAGGCCACCGGTCCCGCGAATGGTGATACGGTCGTGATCGATTTTGTCTGTGAGTATACGGTTAGCGGACAGCCCAATACGTTTGCTGCCTGATTGCGGCCAAAACGATACGCGCCTGACGACGCGCTCATGCCGATCACGACGGGGCGCGCTCGCGTTAACCACAAGCGTTGGTTGTTAGGACGGAGCGTTGCGGACTGGTCACCCTCCGCTAAGGGAGAGGTTGCCCACCGGATGATGCAGTTGGGCGAGCCGCGATCGGCATGAGCCGAGGCCATGCGTGCCATGCGAAGGCGCCGAGCGCCACGATGCTGTTAGCGCGGCTGCTCGGTTACAAGCGCGACTGCCGCTGAGGCTCCCATACGCCCAACACGGCGCGCCGGCAGTAGCGGGGAAAATGTGCGAACGTTGACGAGCGGCTCGGCAATCGCGTCCGGGTCGTCTCCGGCTGGTCGGAGCGTCGTCTTGCTTACGTTCCAGCCGCGCTCGGCGTTTGCTTGCAAGGCTCGCTTGACCTCCGCGGGGGTGGCCGAGGGGTGAATTGTCTTGTAAAGTGCTGCGGCGCCGGCTACGTGTGGGGCTGCGAAGGACGTGCCGGTCCAGGGTGCATCGGACGTTGTGATAATGCAAACCCCGGGCGCAGCGAAGTCTACGCTCAGGCCATAGTTCGATTCGTTCCAAAACGTATCGTCGCTGTCGTCCGTTACGCATGGTCTGCGCCGCGTCGTGTTGGCCAGCCCGATCGAGTTTCTATCCTTGCTAGTCACAACGAGGCGAATTTAATTACTGGTATGGGGGTACCCCTTTCGGTGGGGAAAATACTCATTGCTGGTAGGAAGGAACATGGTTCGCAAGCCTCCGACGGTCGCAGGTATTCAGTCTACTCGGCGGGCAGAAGGCACTGCTATGCAAGGATTCTTCCTCTATAATAGGCGTAGCCCGGCGTAAGAAACGCCGCGGGTGGTGCACCCGCGGAATATCCGGTCAAGGCGAGAGATAGTGGCAGGAAGCCCTTCCCGTTTAATATAAAGGGGCTGCCCTTAGCAGCAGCCCCTTTACTGCAAGGGGCTGTCCCTACTAGCACCCCCTTAGTGAGAACCAGCATGCCTAGCTCACCGATTCAGAAAACCGTCTCGTTTTATGGCGACATGATTGTGGCCGTGCAGGACGCCGACAGCGGCGTGATCTACGTGCCGGTTGGACGCCTGTGTGACAACTTAGGTGTTCAGCGCCGAAATCAGATGGATCGCTTGCGCGACCACGAAGTGCTTGCCCGGGGCCTGACGAGTCTCGTCGTTCAAACCGAGGGCGGACCGCAGGAAACGGAATGTTTGCGATTGGATCTTATTCCCTTGTGGCTGACGACAATCAATCCAAAGCGAGTCAACGAGGAGGTGCGGGCGAAGCTCGTACGCTACCAGATCGAGGCGGCCTCGGTCTTATGGGCAGCGTTCCGCAACGATATTTTGCCGGCGGCGGAGCTTGCCGCTCAAGCTCGTCCACGATCAGGAGCGGAGCTCGCGCTTGACATAGCAACCGCTATTCAGCATTTGGCGCAGCAGCAGCTTGAGATTGAGCGTAGCCTTGAAGGTGTGCATGGCCGGATGGACGGGATGGCACGCTTTCTCCGTGACTTCGCCCAGACAACCGACGCTCGGCTTTCCTCGTTAGAGCTCCACCTGCATCCACACGCGACCCTGACCGAGGAGCAGGCGGCGGAGCTAGCACTTGCCGTGAAAGCGGTTGGTCAAGCGCTTACCCAAAGTGGAAGCAAGCAAAACGGCTATCAGCTGGTCTACGGCGAGCTGTATCGTCGATATCGAGTAAGCTCGTACAAAAATGTGCCACGCGCCAAGTTCGCCGAGGTGCTGCAATGGCTTCACCAATGGCACGCCGAAATTTCCGGCGATGTGCAGACGGATCCCTCCTCTTGAGCCCAGGGCAGGACATCGTCTAGCGAGCGGTGGCGGTGCGAGTTGTCGACGTGTGCTGAGCGGCCCGGCTGTTCCCTACTTTCCTGTTCTTGCTCCAAAAATCCCCCGTTTCTCTCCTTAACACGGGCTATGCAAATGCGTGACTATCGTACGGTGGAGTGAAGCCGAGCGTGTATGTTACCCTCATGGTGGGGCACGCTCCATGGCCGTTCATCTTGGATGCACAAAGCAGCCCACGTTCATGCGATGCCATCCCCCCCAGGTATCTCGACATGTCCCTTGTTGCACGCGCTCTAGCATCGCGTCTAAGTACTAAAATAATCCTGCCCTACCTTGTCCTCGCGCTCTGCCTTGCCGTAACCATGACACTGGTGACGGTCCGTTTCACGGCGGGGGCGTTGCAAGAGCGCGTCGACAACCGGCTGATCGAGGCTGCACAGGTGACAAGTGATGGCCTAGTTGCCGTCGAGGATGATCAGCTCGTCCAGCTTCGACAAATGGTGTTTACCGAAGGCGTCGCAGAAGCGCTTGCCGACCACGATCCGCGTGAGCTTGCAGCCCTCCTCCGGCCTCAGTGGACCAACGCCGGTCTGTCGACGCTGATTGCCTTCGACCGGACCGGCCAGCCGCTCCTCGGCTGGCAACGCGAGCCTGGTACCACCCCCTCCGCCCCGCCTGTCAACGTTGTCGTCGATGACCTATCCTCATGGTGGCTCGTCCAGCAGATTGTAGCTAATCGCACGGATGCATTCGGCGACAAATACTCCGGATTTAAGGAGCGCCAGTTCTTCACTGTCGCGCCTGTACGCCAGGCCGGTAAGGTCGTCGGCGGCCTGATGGTTGCGATGCCGGTTGAACAGCTTCTGGAGCGTCTCCAAAGTAGCAGCCAAGCGAGCGTAACAACATTTTATGATGAACGCGGGTTAGCGGTCGCAACGACCCAGGTGCTGGTGAACCACCAGACGGTGCCTCCGATCCCGGCCGATGCTCTCAGCCAGCTTCTCGACGCACGTGATCGATCCACCAAGCTCCACGTCCAAAGCGTTGTGTCACTCAATGGGCGAGAGTATCAGTTCGCGTATAGCCCGCTGCAAATTCGTCGCACGATGAGCGGCTTTTATTCAGTTGGGCTGTCACGGCAGTTCATCGCCGATAGCTGGGCAAAGCAACGACTGCCGCTTGTCGTCCTGGCCCTGCTGCTGCTGACCGCCGTCGTCGCCGTGGGAGTCGTTGTATCGCGAGGAATTACGCTCTCGTTGAACAACTTGGTCAACACAGCGCGCGCAGTCGCACGAGGCGAGCTTGATCAGCGTAGTGCGGTCAGGAGCAGCGATGAGCTCGGCGTTCTGGCCACTTCCTTCAATGATATGACCGAGCGGCTGTTGCATCTGTACACGACCAGCCGCGAGCTCAGCGCACAAACCGAGAGCAGCGCGATCCTGTCCCAGACAGCTGCCGCACTGCGGCGCCTAATGCCGATCGATGACGTTCTCCTGCTGCTCAACGACGGTGGTCGTTGGCGCTCATACCTCGCGGAAGGCTCGAGTCCGGCACTGCTATCCCTTCATCACAAGACGTTGGTAGACGGGAGGCTGAGCGAGGCGCTCGCCGAACAGTCACAGACGCCGCTGATCTTGCCAACGCTCGACCCATTGCTCCGGCAGTTGCCCGAGCTGCAGGCCTATCCGCAAGTCTGCTCGATAGCACTGCAGGTGCAAGGCCAGCGGGTTGGCGTCCTGCTACTGTGCCAGGCAGAACGCGCCAGCTTGTCGGCAGCCCTAGTACCACCCGTGACCGCGATTACAAGCATGGCCGCAACGGCGCTGCATAACACACGGCTCTATCAAAAAGTCCAGGAAGAAGGCATCCGGCGCCAAGTGATTCTGGAAAGTATTGCCGACGCGGTGGTCGTATGTGATGCAGAGCGACATGTGGTCCTGATGAACGGTGCGGCCGAGATGCTGCTTGATGTCCACGACTGGGCTGGGGATGGGCGGCACTTCGACGAGCTGCCGTTACGGCAACTGGACGTGCCCCGCACATTGCTTTCCAGAAATCGTCAGCGCCTGGTTCGGTACGAGGCCCGCGGACGCATCCTTAGTGCACACAGTGCTCGATGGTCGGCGGCAGGCCCGGAGGCCTCGGGCGAAGTTATCATCCTGCACGATATCAGCGCGGAAGTCGCACTCGACCGAGCGAAGACGGACCTGATCGCGATGATTTCGCATGAGCTGCGAACGCCGTTGACCGGTATCCTGGGAGCAATCGATCTATTGGCAAAAGGTTATGGCGGGCAGCTATCACCGTTACAAGGAGAGCTAGCCGACGCAGCGCTGCGCCAATCGCGATTGATGAGCAATCTGATCGACAAAGCGGTCATGGTAGCCAATATTGAAACCGGTCAGCTCAACTTCACGGTCCAGCCCACGTGGGTTAACGATGTGATCGAGGCTGCTACAAGCGCCCTCGGGCGGTCGCTGCCTGAAGGAGTCGAGCTTGACGTCGATGTTGCCGCTGACCTCCCGCCCGCCTTTGTAGATCCCCAGAAGCTGCGGATTGTTTTGGAGCAGCTGCTCGACAATGCGATCAAGTACGGGGAGGGCGCTGCAATTCAGGTTATCGCCCAACGCCGGGGCGGGTCCGTAGCACTTGGTGTGCGAGATCATGGGCCGGGTATGTCCAGTGAGGATGTACAAAACCTCTTCCGCAGGTTGAGCCGGAGCGCCGACAGCTCGTCGAAGGCACAACGCGGCCTTGGCCTTGGGCTGGTGATCGTTCAAGCACTGATCGAGCGGCAAGGCGGTACCATCGAAGTAGAGAGTCGTCCGGGTAAGGGGAGCATCTTCTGGGTTATTGTGCCGGGAGCAGGTGATGGTGCGTCCTCTCTTGTGGCATAAACTGCCGGTTCGCATACTACGGCGCTACCCGCTGCAGCTGTTGAGCGTCTTGACGATGCTGCTCGCCGTTGGCATGATCTTAGCCACGTCGGCGGCTGGTCTGGCGATGGTCGTGCCACGTTCAAAGCCGCATTCCGTCAGTCTGCTGTCTGCGCTTGCCGCCAACTATGCGCCGTGGCCCGATGCAGCTCCACGCCAAGCTCCACTTCGGCAGGAGATTATCGAGGAGGTCACGCGGGACGAGCAGACCCGTCAGCACCCACCCAAGGCTGCACTCGGTCCACTTGTCCCCGTAGATTTGCCCCCGCTTGTGGGCAGCATCCCTGGGAATCCCGGTTTGTTGCCGGAACAGGACGCGGCGATTGTGGCCGTGCCAACGAGCGTGGCGTTTCAGCCCGTCCATTTACTGCCTACGCAAGCGGTGCCAACCCATATGCTTCCGGCCTCGCCGACAGCGACACCGACAGAGGCGGTGGTTCGAACCACCGTTGCGGGGCAGCCCACCGTCGAGGAACCTGCAACACCAGTACCAACCCCAACGACCCGGGTGCTGCCGACGCCGGAAGCGACCGCAACGCCGGGTCGAGTTTACCCAACGCCAACCGCCGAAGAGCCAACGGCGACGAGCGCGGCCGCCACAGCCGAGCCGGTCCCGCCAACGCCGACAACTGTTACGCCAACCATGGTTCCACCAACGAACGTGCCGCCCACGGTGACTCCAACGATTACGCCGACGGCAATATTTAGTCCAACTCCAGTGTACGAGGAGCCCGCGGAGCCGACTGCTACGCCGCCGTCACCAACGGCTACAGCCACACCAACGGCTACAGCCACACCAACGGCTACGGCCACACCA
>JADDQE010000160.1:28083-35913 GCA_016781525.1 bacterium
TGAAACGCCGACGCCGACGCCGACGATGACGCCGTCGCCAACGGTAACGGCTACGCCAACCTTGATGCCGACCGAAACGCCGACTCCGACCCTGACGCCAACGGCGACACCGACGGACACGCCGACGCCTACGGTAACGCCAACACCGTTACAGCCGATTACACCTATTCTCGAGTGTGTCGAGGAGACAGCGGACGGTAGCCTAGTGGCTTACTTCGGCTATGATAATCCAAATGAATCGGCTGTGACCATACCAATCGGACCAAACAATTCGTTTACGGCAACTTCTCAGGATCAGGGTCAACCAATCGTCTTTGAGCCCGGCCGGAACACGCGAACGTTTAGCGTCATCTTCCATGGTACGCTTGTATGGAAGCTTGACGGTAGCACGGCGCGCGCCTCCAATCGATCAGCTCGGTGCGACTCTCCAGTCGTGCCGTAGCTTGGCTTCAAACAACATCGTAAGGGACCGCGGCGCGGGCGAGGTGCTGGGCCGGCTGCAACTGAGGTTGCGCTGTGGTCAAGCTTCGCGCCGCGCCACGGTTGTGGCGATGACACAGCTGCCCTTGGTGGAGCGCTGCCGGTCGTTGGCAGGCCCGCTCACTCCATGAGTGGTTGCAGGATCGACTTGACGCGCCGCAGAGCATCGACGTGGGCAGTTGGCGCTTGTAGCCCAGCGCCCATCGTGTTGATGCCAAGGTGGGTTGCCCCAAGGTCGCGCCAGGCCGTTGCATAGGCGTACCACTCGCTCTCGGGTACATCGCGGATGCTGAGCCGAGCTTCGATGCCGACCGCTTCGCGTGGACGTCCGGCTGCTACGGTGAGCGATTGAAGGCGCTCAATTGCCGCCGCCGCCGTCTCGTCCGGGCGCATTTGTGGAAACCATCCGTCGCCGATCCGTGCGACCCGCTGGAGCACAGGCTCCGCTCCGCCGCCAATCCAGATCGGGATTGGCCGCTGCACAGGTAAAGGATTGATCCCGGCGTCTTCGACATGGTGCCAACGGCCGTGAAATGTTATTGCAGGAGCGCTCCAAAGTGCGCGCAGCACTGCGATCTGCTCCTCGCTTCGCGCGCCGCGGTTGTGAAAGTCCTCGTTAAGCGCCTCATATTCGACAGCGTTCCAGCCGACCCCGATACCGAGGCGGAGCCGGCCGCCGCTAAGGACATCGACCTGAGCTGCTTGCTTAGCGACCAACGCGGTTTGCCGCTGTGGCAGGATCACGACGCCCGTCACCAACTCAAGCTCTGTTGTACAGGCAGCCAAATAGCCGAATAAGACGAGCGGCTCATGAAACGGTGTATCACTGGTGTACGGGCCGCGCCAACCAGGGCGAGACGCCGTGCTAGCGCCGAGAACGTGGTCATACACTAGCAGATGGCGGTAGCCCATGCTTTCGACCGCCTGCGCGTAGTCACGTATCACCCCAGGGTCATTGCCAATCTCGGTTTGTGGGAATACTGCGCCAATCCGCATTCGGTGTGCTCCTTTCTTCGACACGCTCCTTTTGATAGAGCGCCTTCTCGCCAATCACGGAAAGGATACCAGACCCACAGGATGGGCCGGCAACGCAATTGGCCTTCTCGGAAAGTACGCAACCCGCGGCTTGCACTCTTGCCGACGACTACGATTACGTGAGAGCGAAGCTCGCGCTGGGTCGGGTGGACCTGTACTTGCTCCGCCTAGTCGGCTGTGGTTGACGATGTGACACCTTGCTCAGAACCCTCCTCACGGAGCTGGAGCTGGCGATGCAGGGCAACATCTGCCGCAAGTGCCGGAAAATCCGGATCGATCCGATACGCAAAACCATCCCAATAGCCGTCGCGCGCCGGAACGAAATGTCGTGGCGATGCCATCTCACGGGACAGAGCACAGGTTTTGAGCTGACGCCGTACGGTTCGCCGTAGAGCCTCGACATCCAGCTTGGTGCCGGACGCGACCGATATTGGAGCTAAGACGCGCAAGCTCATGCGCTGCCCATAGCGGAGGCGGGGGCTATATGGGTGTTCCCATACGCGGTGGCCGCCGGTTAGCGCAACCGGTAAAATTGGGCAGCTAACGGCTCGGGCGAGTGCGAAGGCGCCTAGCTGGAAATCGGTCTCGATGCCGAGGATGGTTCCCTGAGGGAAGATTACGACGCTTTCACCTTGTTGGATCGCTGCGCGGGCAGAGCGGAGTAGCTCGCGATAGCTGTGGCTCCCGCGCTCAGGCACAACGCAGATGTGCCCAGCGTCATGCAAATAAGGTCCGAGTAGTTGCCAGCCGAATAGCTCGTCGCGTGCAACAAAGCGCATGGGGAGCGGCAGATGGAGCAGCGCCAAGATATCGGCAAAACCTTCGTGCAGTGGTGTAATAATATACGGCTGGCCGCGCGTTATATGTTCAAGGCCCGAAAGTTCAAGCTGAATCCCGAGATGACGAGTCACGCGCCGTGCCCAGCAACGCTCCATGGCATGAAGGCCAGAGCGGTAGCCAGCGCGGCCAAGCCAGCGTGCGAGGCGTGGTGGCGCTAGGAGCCATAAACCAATGCCGACAAGCGTCTGCAGGTAGCATGCCAGGGTTGGGACAGCAATCATTTCTCGCGCAGTATGGTAGCGCAAGGCTGGGTCGGCTGGATACTGTTGCATAGGGGTTGAATGTGAGCGGGCGAGCGGCTCCATCGGCTCCTTCGTTCGCGTGGTTCTGCGGCTTTAGAGCACGCCGCGGGCCAAGCTCAACGATTTGTTGCACCATGACGGGCCTTGCGACGATATCCAGCCCGCAGTCTGATCAGCACTTCGGCTGCAACATTTCATGCTGTGCTCCTAGGTCATGCAGGATTGGTCCCAATTTTGGCAGAAGAAATCCTTTCTTCTTGGCATAAAAATACCCGCCTAGACATATTGTCTAGGCGGGCGCGCTGGCGAATTTCGCCAGTATGGCGTAGATCGAACTTAGCGGCTGAGGCCGGAGTTGATCTGCGAGAAGACGGTCGAGACGCGCTTGCCGAGGACCGACAGAATACCGATGACGACGATGGCGATGAGCACCAGGATCAGCGCGTACTCAACCAGGCCCTGGCCTTCCTCACGAGCGAAAAAGTTGCGAAGCATGGACGTTCTCCTGTAACAATAAGTGCCGCTAACAATGGTCGTAGTGTAGCGACCAGCGTGAGGCGCCGCAATCAACCCTGTGTCCTGTTAGCCCATAGTACCGGGCTTGCCTACCCTGCTTATTGGCCCCGATAGTCAAATTACGAGCTAGGCGCGTCCACGATCGACGCGAGCCGGTGCACGCCCTCGGCCAGCTGCTCAGGCGTCAATGCACAGAAGGGCAGCCGCAGAAAACGTTCACCATCGCTCGGGTTGGGGAAGAAGCCGCAGCCGTCGCTTAGATTCAGCTTAACCTCAGCGGCCCGCTGGCAAAGCTCGGCACCGGTTGTTCCCTCGGGTAACGTAACCGACAGGAAGAATCCACCGTCAGGCTCGATCCACTCAGCGGCGGGCAGCTGGGTCCGTAGCGCGTCGGCAATCGCAAGAAGCCGCTGGCCATACAGCGCCCGCAGTCGGTCAAGCTGGGGTTCCAGCAGGCCCCGCTGGCAGAATTCGTACACCGTCGCTTGGCCAAGCAGGTTCGGCGTGATATAGGTGTCCTCGGCCATCTTAGCCAGTCGCGTCACAGTGTCCGCAGCGCCAATCATGTAGCCGACACGAACACCCGGGCTGATCTGCTTGCTGAACGAGGTCAGATGCAAGGTGCGGTGAGGCGCGAGCTCGAAGAGCGAAGGAAGAATCTCGCCGCGGTAGCGCAGCGGGCGGTAGGGCGCATCCTCCACAAGGATGACCCCATGCTGCTCGGCCAGCTCGACAACCCGCTTACGCTTGGCGGCCGACATCGTCGCCCCCGAGGGATTTTGGAAATCAGGGATGAGGTAGAGGAGCTTGGGCGTTTCGCGCTGCAGGATTTCCTCGAGGGCAGCAATGTCGGGCCCGTCGGCATCGAGCGGGAGCCCGAGAACCCGCGCCCCGCGCCTTCGGAGCAGCGTCAGTACACGATCGTAGGTCGGCGATTCGACCAGTACGAGATCGCCGGGCTGCAGCAGTCCGAGGCCAAGGAAGTCGATTAATTGGAGCGAGCCATTACCTAAGAGCACCTGGTCAGGCGACACACTGTGACAGGCGGCGAGCCATTCACGTAGAGGCGCATAACCCCGGCTCGGGCCGTACTGCATAACCTGGGTACCAGTGCGACCGGAAAGAACTGTTGTCGCACAATCCGCTAGCTGCTCAAGCGGAAAACTCTCGTCTGCGGGCACACCCCGCGTAAAGTTAATCGGCTGTTCAGCTGAAATCATCGTTAGCACTCCCTATCGATCAGGCGATCTAATCTCAGCCAGTGGCTTAGCCATTGGCACGTAGGAAATTGTCCATAAAGCCAGCCAACGCCTGGCAGCCCTCGAGGCTCATTGCATTGTAGAGCGACGCACGGATGCCGCCAACCGAGCGGTGACCGGCCAGACCAACCATGCCCGCCTTGGCTGCCTCGTCCACAAACTGCCGCTCTAGCGGCTCTTCCGGTAGGCGGAAGGTGATATTCATCAGCGAACGGCTGGCCGGTTCTGCATGGCCGCGGTAAAAACCGCCGCTGCGGTCGATCGCATCATACACGACGCGTGCCTTCTGCTCGTTGCGCTGTCCCAGCTCCTCTAAGCCGCCCGAGCCCTCGATCCATTCCAGCACGAGGTTGAGCAGATAGATGCCAAAGGTCGGCGGCGTGTTGTAGAGCGAGTTGTTCTTCGCGTGCGTCGCGTAACGCAGAATTACCGGTGGAGTTTTCGTCGCGCTAGCCAGCAAGCTGCTACGAATGATCACAGCCGTGACCCCAGAGGGTCCCAAGTTTTTTTGAGCACCCGCATAGATTAGCCCAAAGCGGCGTGCGTCGAGCGGCCGTGACAAGATATCACTGCTCATGTCCGCGATAAGCGTGCGCTCGCCGACGTCGGGCAACGTATGCCACTGTGTGCCGTAGATTGTGTTGTTTGACGTCAGGTGGACGTAGGCAGGCGATGGGCTGAGATCAAGCTCGTGCTGCTCCGGAATACGACGGTAGTTCTCGTCGCGCGTGCTGCCGGCAATCCGCGCCTCGCCGATCTGCCCTGCCTCTTCGTAGGCACGCTCGGACCATGAGCCATCGGTGAGGATGTAGTCTGCCACGGTACCAGGATGGAGGAAGTTGAGCGGCACCATCGCGAACTGGAGGCTTGCGCCACCCTGCAAAAACAACACACGGTAGTCGTCCCCGAGGTCGAGCAGCCGCTTGATGCGCCTCTCGGCGTCCGCGTTAATCGCCTCGAACTCCTTGGAGCGGTGGCTCATCTCAAGGATCGACATGCCACGGCCCTGGTAGTCCAGCAGCTCTGCTTGCGCGCGAGCGAGAACCGGCGGTGGGAGCACCGCGGGACCAGGGTTGAAATTAAAGACTTGTGCCATTGGCGTCACCTTTATCGAAGTTGCCTGTGTCGCGCTCAGGATACCAGAATCCGATTAGCTTTGGTGTCTGGGGCGTACATCAAACCGGCCGTACTTCTTCATGTATGCCGGTGCTCACGGCTCCATCAGGCCGGTTATGGATCGCTACTTTACCTGATGACGCTGTTGGCAAAGAGTTGAAATAGTGCTAACGTAGGGGTATGGGGGGAAGGTCTTGACGTGTCTTACATTCTGCCTGCGGTAGACATGTGGTACACGAAGGAGGAAACAGCGACGTGAGCGACGACATCAAACGCGATCAACCGGAAGCTAACCCCGAGACGTTTGGTACGGCGGTAACCGGTGTTGGAAGCTCGACAGATCAGCGGATGGCTCCAGGCGAAGATCCCCAAACGCTGACGAATCGTCAAGGACGGCCCGTCTACGATAACCAGAACGTCCGCACGGTGGGCAGTCGTGGTCCGACGACGCTTGAGAACTACAACTTCCTCGAGAAAATCACCCACTTCGACCGAGAGCGCATCCCGGAGCGGGTAGTGCACGCGCGCGGCGCCGGTGCGCACGGCTATTTCGAGGCCTATGGCACGGTTGGCGACGAGCCGATTGCGAAATATACGCGGGCCAAGTTGTTCCAGGAAAAGGGCAAGCGGACCCCAGTTTTTGTGCGCTTCTCGACCGTGATCCACGGCGGCCACTCGCCCGAAACGCTGCGCGATCCACGCGGCTTCGCAGTTAAGTTCTATACGGAAGATGGAAACTGAGACCTCGTCGGCAACAACCTCAAGGTCTTCTTTATCCGCGACGCGATGAAGTTCCCGGACCTGGTGCACGCCTTTAAGCCCGACCCGGTCACCAATCAGCAGGATGGTGAGCGCATCTTCGACTTCATTAGCCATATCCCTGAAGCGATGCACATGATCACCTTCCTCTTCTCGCCGTATGGCATTCCAGCCAACTACCGGGAGATGCAGGGCTCGGGCGTGAATACCTACAAGTGGGTCAACGCCGACGGCCAAGCCGTTCTGGTTAAGTACCATTGGGAGCCCAAGCAGGGTATCAGGAACCTGACCCAGGCTCAAGCCGAAGAAATCCAGGCTAAGAACTTTAACCATGCCACGCAAGATCTTTACGAGGCGATCGAGCGCGGCGACTACCCCGAGTGGGAGCTCCTCGTCCAAATCATGAGCGACGACGAGCATCCCGAGCTTGACTTCGATCCGCTCGACGATACCAAGCTTTGGCCGCAGGACCAGTTTCCGTGGCTACCGGTCGGGCGGATGGTGCTCAACCGGAACCCCGAAAATTACTTTGTGGAGGTCGAGCAAGCGGCCTTCGGCACCGGTGTACTGGTGGATGGCCTCGATTTCTCGGACGACAAGATGCTGCAGGGCCGGACGCTCTCGTACTCCGACACGCAGCGCTATCGCGTCGGGCCGAACTATCTACAACTGCCGATCAACGCGCCCAAGAAGCACGTGGCGACAAACCAGCAGGGTGGGCAGATGGCCTATCGGGTCGATCTAGGGCTCGATCAGAACCCGCATGTCAACTACGAGCCCTCCTCGCTCGGCGGCCTGCACGAGGCGCCAAAGGCCGGCAAGGACCACACGCCGTGGATCGAAGGCCACCTCGTGCGGCAGAAAATTGAGCGCACCAACGACTATAAGCAGGCTGGCGAGCGTTACAGAATGTTCGAGGACTGGGAGCGCGACGACCTGATTCTGAACTTGGTGAATACGCTGAAGCCAGCGCGGCGGCATATCCAAGAGCGGATGGTGTGGCACTTCTCCCAGTGCGACCCCGATTACGGTCGGCGTGTAGCCGAGGGGCTAGGCATCGGCGTGAACGCGGACGGAGCGCCGAGCGGGAGTGCCGACGGTGGAAACGGCGCGGGTGGAAATGGTCGCGGTAGCACAATCGGTTCAGATGCGGCTGCCGCTAACGAAGCTGCTGGCAGCGCCGAGGAGCAAGGTCGCGAGTCGCGGCCGTACTAGTCCGTTCACTTCATGGACTGAGCGCAGATGTTGAAAGTCCGTAGGTCGAAGGAATGCACATCGAGCAAGCGCTCCACCGAGCGCTTGCCTTGCTTAACCGATTGGAAGGTGTAACAGAAGCGTGACCAAACCTGATGCCGGGATTTGGAGCAACCGCTGCGTGGCGGATCAGCAGGAGCACGTGGCATCAGGCAATGATTGTATACGCGGATGTTCCCGGCACAGCTCTTGCTGGTATCGGGCGACGGAGCCGCAGTTGGTCTAATCCACCAACTGCGGCTCCACTAGCTTGCTCGTCCGTTACCGACCCTATGTCACTTGCACCGGGGGAGAGTCGCTTGGTCGCCGACCCCATACGCATCAAGCTA
>JADDQE010000222.1 GCA_016781525.1 bacterium
CAATGATCGCCCTGCTTAGTCTTGTGCTCGGCGCCCGATTTGTTGGCGGTCGACCAGGAGCGCAGGTGCGGGTGCTGCTACCCGCACTGGCTGGTGATGGTGCCCTTGTATTGCTTCCCGACGGCCGTGCAGTGCTGATCGATGGGGCAGCCGATGGCGCGGCGCTTAGCACATGGCTCGGCCAAACCTTACCATTCGGTACGCGCAGATTGGATACCCTGGTGCTCACGCGCGCCGATACAACCACGCTGCCTGGCCAGCTCGCCGCCCTCAAGCGCTATCAGGTCAGCACCGCCTTGCTCCCACCCATCCAACGAGGGAGCAGCAGTCTAGATGCGTGGTGGCAGCTCACGGAGCAACAGGGTGTGTCCGCCGAAACGGTGACCACTGGGGATCAGCTGGCGCTCGGGATGTGTCGGATTGACGTACTCGAAGAACACGAGGGCCAGCTAGCGCTTGCGCTCCACTGTGGAGAGACAAGCGTCTATTTTCTACAAAGCATCGACGACGACGGCGAAGCCCTGATCGAGAGCCAGGCGCTGCCGCGGGCTCAGCTGATCGTCTATCCCTGGCAGCGTGGAACTGACAGCGCTTTGTTGAGCCGGCTTCAGCCCCAGGCCCTGGTATTTAGCGAGGGCGGAGACCAGCAGTTGCACCAAAGCTGGTCCGCTCGCCGGGTTGGGGCCGCGCAGCTATATCATGAAAAGCTCAATGGCCAGCTTGAGCTACGGACCGACGGCCAAACGGTCGAGATCACAGTCGAGCAACGCTAGCCCTCAAAGCGTTCGACTCATCCCGTGTCGTCGGTTGTCGGCTTCTTTAATGTGCTAAGGAGCCGATGGCACAGCGATTGACGGACATGGGCGGAACGATCGTAACGTACAGGGAGATCAACCATGCCGATTGATATCGCGCGAGCTCACGCATTCGTTGCGGCACACGGGACCGACCTCGACCGGGCTCGGGCAGCCGCGCTACTCGAAGGTGTCGTGCCCGAGACCGTGCCGGATGCGATCGCGACGCTTCAAAATACCGATGGAGGCTTTCCTGTGGGCCTTGTAGCTGGGCGGACGAGCGCACTCTCGCCAACTGCCCAAGCCCTGATGTGGCTGCGCGATCTCAAGCTCGTCGATACCGAGGTGGGCCAGCGCGCTCTGCAATTTATCGAGGAGCGGCAGCTGCCGCGGGGCATTTGGCGCGAACAGCCCGAGGTCATGCAGTGGAACCCACCGCCATGGATGGATCCGGACTCGACGCCAGCCGACGTGTACACCACGGCTCTCTGTGCAAGCACCATCGTCGTGCTGAGTGATAACGACCTGCCAGCGGATGTGGCCGTTAACTGGCTGCAAACACAGCAGGCGCGTGACGGATTGCTCGTGGGATTTAGGGCCCACAGCTCCTGGCTCGCAATACCGGCATTTGAGCGAATTTTTGGACAGGAAACCCGGGCGACACGCCGCTTAATCGCGGGCCTCGGCACAAACTTATCGCCCGAGTGGTCGTCTGGAATGGTTGCCTGGATGCTTCAATCGTTACTGGACGCACGGTACACGCGGCGGACCGAGCTTGTCAACCGCGCGTGGCTGCAGCTCAATGATGCGCAGCTGCCGGACGGCTCCTTTGGGGCCGAGGAAGGCGAAGATCCGGTGCAAACAACATTACAAGCGATCGATATCGCAGTGCGGTTGCAGGGCCATGGCTGAGCGCGACGAACATTGGACGCGCTTCCAGCCAGGTGAGCTATCAACAGCCATTATCGGCTGGGAGCTGCGCTTCTTTCCGTCAGTCGGCTCCACCAACGATTTGCTCAAGCATGAAGCGCGGGGTGGAGCTGCTGAAGGCTTGGTCTTCGTGGCCGACGAGCAGACGGCGGGACGTGGTAGGCGTGGCCGTAGCTGGGTCGCTCCTTCGGGTACGAGTCTGCTTGTCTCGACGCTGCTCCGCCCGACATGGCTCGCTCCGCGTGAAGCGTTTCTGCTGACGATGCTGGCGGCTGTAGCTGCCGCGGAGGCGCTCGAGTCGACGGGACTGCCGATCGACCTCAAGTGGCCGAATGATCTCCAGATTAGAGGCCGTAAGCTTGGGGGGATTTTGGTCGAGACCGAGCTGAACGAGCAGCGCTTACCGTGGACCGTGATCGGCTGCGGCGTGAATGTTAACTGGGAGCCTGCAGCAATTCCCGAGCTTGCCCCTAGCGCCACCAGCCTAGCTAGTGAGCTCGGCCGGCCAATCGCTCGCCGGCCACTCCTGCTGGCCCTGCTTACGGCGCTCGATACACACTACCTTGAGCTACGGCGAGGAGCACAGGCAGCGCTGTTCGCTGCCTGGCGCTCGCGGCTTAAAACTATTGGACAGCAGGTTCGCGCCGAGACCCCTCGAGGCATTCTCGACGGACTGGCCGAGGATGTAACGTCGGAAGGCAGCCTCGTTATCCTTGATGCGACCGGTGTGCGGCATACTGTGACGGCCGGCGACGTCAGTATCCGCATCCCGGGCGCAACATAAAGAGCTTTCGCCATCAGCTTCAGCTCTTTGTTCGCCTGCTCCTCTCGTCCCTCGTCCCTCGCCCGCTACACCACTGCTTGTTCCGCCGCGATCGCCGCTACGAGCCCGCGATCCACAGACTCTTTTGCCCGCCGAATAGCACTGGTGATCGCCGCCGCGTCGGACTTACCGTGCGCAATTACTGTGATGCCATTGACCCCGAGCAGCGGCACTCCGCCATAGGCACGATAGTCGAGCGACTTGGCCAGCTTGACCGCCGCAGGTGCAAGAACGGCCGCTAGCACAGCGGTACCGCCGAGCAGGCCGGCAAGCAGTGTTCTCGGCTTGTCTTTGCTCGTGGCGACCAGCAGCGCGGTCGGGACGAGTCCGCCGATGGCTCTTAGCGCCACCCTGGAACCGCTTAGCTCCCGCTGCACCTTCTTCACAGCAAATTTGGCAACTGCCTCCGCCCCCTTAAGGAACAAGTTACCGACGAAGCCATCGGCGATCACCACATCGGCAACATCGCCGACCAGGGCATCTTTTGGCTCGGCGTTGCCGACAAAGTACAAGCCACTCGTCTTGAGCAGGGCATGCGCATCCTGCACCAGCTTATCGCCCTTGGTATCTTCCTCGCCGTTCGCTAACAGCGCGACCCGGGGTCGGTCGACGCCCAGCACAAGCTGCGCGTACAAGCTTGCCATGCGAGCCCACTGCAGTAAATATTCGGGCTTGCTGTCGGTATTGGCTCCCACATCGGCCACGATGATCGTGCCCTTGAGCGCAGGAAAAACAGTCACAAGCGCCGGCCGGTCAATACCTGTAATGCGACCCAGGATAAAGACCGCCCCAGCCATCGTCGCCCCACTATGGCCGGCCGAAACAAAGGCGTCGGCCTCGCCATCCCGCACCATCCGCAGGCCAACCGCCACCGACGATTGCTTTTTGCGGCGGACAGCCTGGACCGCATGCTCGTCCATCTCGATCAGCTCGGGGGCGTCCACGATCGGCAGCGACAGGCCCATGGCGTTGTGCTGCGCTAGCTCGCGCCGCAGCACGTCGGCCGGCCCGACCAGCACCACCTCCACGCCTAGCTCGCGTGCAGCTGTGACAGCTCCGGCGACGGGCTCCTTCGGCGCGAGGTCACCGCCAATCGCGTCCAGTACAATTCGCATACTAGCTCCTAACAATCAAAGAGCACAGAGCACAGAGCAAGAAACATAGAGCTACCTGCGGTCTGCTCTGCGCTATGGCCTATGTTCTCTGGTCCTTGTTCTACCTAGTCTTGTGTCAGGCGTGCCAGCTCCTCATCGACGACCTTCGGGTCGAGCTTACGGAAGAGCGCCACAGGCTCCTTTAGCTCCTGGCCCACCGGTAGCCGGCTCGACTCCCAGCGACCACTCCAGGTTTCTGGCTCACACGTCAAGATTTGGTGCGTCCACTCGGCCTCGGCGACCTGCTTGAGCGTGATCGGCCCGGCAATCGTTCCTTCATAACCCAGCATTTCATGCAGGCGCTGTGAGGAGAAGGGCAAGAATGGACAGAGCAGGATCTTTAGATTATCCACGACGCGCAGCCCAACATACAGAATGGTCCCCGCCCTCTGCCGGTCGAGCTTAATAACCTTCCACGGCTCCTGCTCGGAAATATAGCCATTGGCCATGGCGGCTAAGCCCATCGCCTCCTGCAGCGCTGCGCGGAAGCGGGCTGTCTCCAGCAGCTGTCCGACCTTAGCAAAGCCAGCTTCCACCGCCTGCAGGATTTGACGATCGGCCTCGGTGAGCTCGCCAGGCTGGGGCACGACATCAAAGTTATTGTAGGCATTCTTGAGCACACGGTTGACGAGGTTACCCCAGGTTGCTACAAGCTCGTCGTTATTGCGGCGCACAAATTCAGCCCACGTGAAATCGGTGTCTTGCGTTTCGGGCCCACCGATGGTCAAATAGTAGCGCAGGGCATCCGCATCATAGCGCGACAGCACATCCCGAACGTAGATCACAACGCCGCGCGATGACGAGAACTTCTTGCCCTCCATCGTCAAGAATTCAGACGACACGACATCGTAGGGCAGGTTGAGCGGTCGTTGGCCGCCTGTGAGCGGACCCTCACCATAGCCCATCAGCATTGCAGGCCAAATTTCCGAGTGGAAGACGATATTGTCCTTGCCCATGAAGTAGTAACCGCGCGCCTCGGGGTCGAGCCACCACTCCTGCCAAGCATCGGGAGTGCCGCGGTTGTGTGCCCACTCGATGCTCGCCGACAGGTAGCCGATCACGGCGTCGAACCACACATAGATTCGTTTGTCGTCAAAGCCGGGCAGCGGAATTGGGACGCCCCAGTCGAGGTCGCGCGTAATCGCGCGCGGCGGCACCTCTTTAAGCAGATTGAGCGAGAAAGCCCGCACGTTGGGCCGCCAATGTGTTTGGGCCGTAATCCACCCTTCCAGCTGCTCCTTGAAGCGAGGGAGGTCCAGAAAGAAGTGCTCGGTCGGCTTGAAGACCGGCGGCGATCCATCAATCTTGGAGCGCGGATTGATCAAGTCCGCTGGATCGAGCTGGTTGCCGCAGTTATCACATTGATCGCCGCGCGCCTCGCCATAGCTGCAGATCGGACACGTTCCCTCTACGTAGCGATCCGGCAGCGCCTTGCCCGTCGCCGACGAGAAGGTACCGGTCATCGTATCCTTGTAGATTGCGCCCGTCTTGAGCATCTGGGTGAAGAGATCCTGTGTTACACGATAATGATTTTGCGTGAGCGTACGCGTAAACAGGTCGTATGAAAGCCCAAGCTTCTGCAAATCTTCGCCAATGATCGCGTTGTACCGATCCACCAGCTGCTTGGGCGTCACACCCTCTTTATCCGCCTGCACCATGCTTGGCGTGCCGTGATCGTCTGTGCCCGATACCATCAATACGTCATTGCCGGCCAGACGGTGATAGCGAGCAAAAATATCGCTGGGTACGCCGAAGCCCGCCACGTGACCCACGTGACGCGGCCCATTCGCATAGGGCCAGGCGACGGCGACAAGAATTTTTTTATTCATAAGAGCGCTCCTCGTTGCAATCTATAGTAAACGAAGTGCACCAAAAAGAACAAAGCATTGGAACGATTCGAGCGTGAGGAGACCACGTACATACCGAGCTACTTGAATCTCGGTCGCTGCTGGTCGCTATAGACCCGTCTCGTTCGTCGTAATGGACAACATCAGCCAAGGCGCTGCTACGGAGTCCACGTCTAGTTGGTGCGGAGATTAAGTGTGGTGCGTAGGAAGGTGGCAGCCGAGGCCGCCATGCGGTCGCGGGCAGAGTGCCAGGGCGCGGACCAGTGCTTCGACGTCAGGCGGGACAATGACTTCGATCGTCCACCCGAGCAGCCGGGGTGCGCAGGAACAGCTAGATTGTGGACCGGAAAAGCTAGCACGGCGCACATCCTTCTTGGTGGCGCTATTGTACCATGCAGATATACGATTGTGAAGCCGTATATTGATATTTGACAGCCGCAAACGCCGTGCTATGATTCCCTTAGCCAGAAGGCCGTCGGAGGCGACGACCAGTCGTCCGGCGGCTTTTTTGTGCGCGGATGGTGCAATCAATGCACATATAAGCTGCGTCGAAGCGTTGCATCTATGCAACAAACAGGACAGCGCGACGTAGATATTCGTGCGTTATCGGATTAGATTGAGGTTGACAGGTTTATGATTGACGAACTAAAACGGTTCATGATCGGCTCGCCGATCGAAACTGCGCGGCAAACTCATGAACGTCTGTCGAAGAAGATTGCTCTTGCAGTCTTCTCGTCGGACGCACTTTCATCTGTAGCTTACGCGTCTGAGGAAATTCTGCACATTCTGGTGCTTGGAGGGTTAGCGGCCCTCAGCTTGTCGTTGCCAGTCGCCACCGGGATTGCGCTCTTGCTGATTGTTGTTTCATTCTCCTACCGCCAAACAATCAAGGCGTATCCTCATGGTGGCGGATCTTACATCGTGGCCAAGGACAACCTGGGAGTCTTACCCAGCCTCACGGCCGGAGCGGGGCTATTGGTAGGCTATGTGCTAACCGTAGCGGTATCCCTTTCAGCAGGCGCCTCAGCGATTGTCTCGGCCTTACCACAACTCGATCCTTATCGCGTGCCTATGGCGCTGCTCTTTGTGCTGCTGCTAACCATTGCCAATCTGCGTGGCTTGCGAGAGTCGGGCCTAATCTTTTCCGTACCGACATATGCGTTTATTGCCACGATCTTTAGCCTCCTGATCATCGGCATGTATCGCTACTTGACAAGTACGATCGTTCCTGTCACCTCTGTGGAACACCTCGAGCCACTGCGTTCGGCAAGTAGTGATATTGGCTTCCTCCTTGTTATGCAAGCATTCGCCGCCGGATGCACTGCCTTGACCGGCATCGAAGCGATCTCGGACGGCGTGCCCGCGTTCAAGAAGCCCGAATGGCTTAATGCCCGTACAACCCTGACCGTAATGGCTGGATTGCTCACGGTTATGTTTTTGGGTATTACGTTTCTTGCACAGCAGTACCTTGCGCTACCGGCCGAGTCTGGCAATCCGGAAACAGTGCTCTCGCAGATTGGACGCGGTGTCTTCGGAGGTCGAGGTCTTCCGTATTCTATACTGCAAGCTGCCACCGCAACGATCCTCATTTTAGCGGCTAACACGGCGTATGCTGATTTCCCTCGGCTGCTCTCGTTTTTAGCACGTGATCGCTACATGCCGCGACAGTTTGCTACGTTAGGTGATCGATTAGTCTATTCTAACGGCATTATTGTTCTCGCCGTCGCTTCCAGCGTGCTGATAGTGATTTTTAACGCAACGGTTACCGCGTTAATTCCACTTTATGCTGGCGGTGTTTTCATTTCGTTTACGATTGCCCAGACAGGAATGGTTCGACGCTGGCAACGACTCCGTGAGCAGGGTTGGCAGCGGGGTATGTTGATCAACGGTATCGGAGCACTTACTACTTTTATAGTAGCGATTATTGTAATTTCCCAAAAATTCTTTCTCGGCGCATGGATCCTTCTCATCATCATTCCGGCGATCATTGCGATGTTCCTTGCGATCCATCAGCACTATGTCACAGCTGCAAAGCAGCTGTCCTTGGAAGGCCTCGAGCCGCCTCCACCGCTACGTAACACGGTGATCGTGCCCGTCGCGACGCTTCATCGCGGCGTGATCAATGCGCTCAAGTATGCAGAAGCGATGGCGCCCGGCAACGTCACAGCGGTACACATTGCCATGGATGAGGAGCAGACCGCCAAGGTGCGCGCCAAGTGGGCAAAGTGGGGTGGCGATACTCCGCTCGTCGTGCTCGACTCGCCCTATCGCTCGCTGGTTCGGCCGCTGATTCGGTATCTGGATGAGGTCGACCGCCGCTGGGATAACGACGTCATAACGGTTGTGCTCCCGGAGTTCGTCCCGGCTAGGTGGTGGCATAACCTGCTGCACAACCAAACCGCATTGCTCCTCAAGGGCGCTCTGCTGTTCCGCAAGAACCGCGTCGTGGTAAGCGTGCCCTACCGCTTAGAAGAGTAGCACGCCAATGACAAGTGTTGGGCCCGGCCTGACACAGGCGTGGACAAACTAAACCTCCCGCAGCAGAACGCCGCGGGAGGTTTAACATCTTGAAAGACCTAGCGCTGTCGACCTTATTTTGTGCAGCGCAGCAGATACGCGCCACCCGCGAGCACCATGAGCGCCATCACAAGCTGACCGCCCCCGAAGTAGCTTGCCAGCATAAGCGTGCCGGCGCCGAGTAAAAGCATACCCAGCGCGCGGTTGCGCTGCTCCGACGACGCAGAGGATAAGGGCTGGCCCGTCTGGGGGTCGAAACGCGGCGCTCCAAATGTTGGGTCCACCTGACCCCTCCATTGGGCATTGGCCTGTTGACCAAAGGCCTGAGCTTGCCGCTGCATCTCCTGAAGCCCTTCGCGCAACGTCTGCTGCCCCAGACCCTCATTTGGCATGATCAGCCAGAGGATCGGATAGAGCAGTACACTAGCGCCACCAACAAAGACTAAAGCCACCATGATCAGCCGGACGATGACCGCGTCAATCCCGAAGTACTGGCCCAAGCCTCCACAGACCCCGGCAATCACTTTATCGTAGTTCGACCTTACAAGCCGCTGCGTAACCATCATGCTGCTCCTCAACTGGTTTTTATCACTGGAACGTTCCGTGCCAGTATGACGCGAAAGGGCTGAGGAGTGTTGCACACGCTGAACATAGCGCAATCGGCGCAGCCGATACGCTCGCCGGGTACCCGATTTGAGGCAGCAAAAACCCGAACAGCTAGGCTGCTCTACGTCACCCGCAGTGACTCACGTACCGTTGCTACCTTCCGGTCCTGGCGGGGTTGGCAAGTGTGCGCCGCGTAGAACCCAACTGTTCGGGCTGAAAGAATTATACCAGCCCCGACTCGAAAGCGCAAAGCGAAATCGGGACGACCAAAGCAACATCCACCTAGGAGCCGCCAATAAAAGAACATCCACCGACGGCTGCCGGTGGATGTTGTGGATAATCAGTCTAACGATGTTCGCGGTTACAAGCTCTTCTCAGCTGTAATCAAGGTCAGGCCGATGCCGCCAGTGGCCATCAGATTGAGCGCCTGTGCCGCCGCATTATCTGCAGCATTGGTCTCACCTGACTGATTCACTAGCATATGCCGATAGTTTTCACGGGCCGTTCGCCGTACCTCGCGGCGTCGGTCTTCGCTTACAAACGCGGTAAAGCCACACTCCGCCAAAACCGCCCGGTAGGCGGCGGCTGGACGTGTCGTTGCCGCCAGGGGCATAATCTGCTGGAACAAGGCCTCGTCGTCGGGCATCTGATCATGGTAGACGGAAAAGACAACCATTCCTAAGCTACCGTTCGGCTTCAGCACGCGCGAAAGCTCACATGCTACCGCGTGTAAACGCTTGGCAACAGGTATCGCTACAATCGCGTTATCAAAGCGCGCATCGGCGTACGGCAGCCGCAGGAGGTCTCCTTGATATATCTCGACGTTGCCATCAAGTGCGTCCCGCAGCGGCTGCACCGCCTGCTCGTCGGCCGCGACAATCAGCAAGACTTCACTTGTTGCACTAATACCTAGGACCTCTCCAAGGTGGCGCAGGAGCTCGTGATTATTAGGTTGTAGTACATTTTCAACAATTGCGTCGGCTAATCCCTGTTGCTGATCAGGAACTTGTGTTTGCGGTGTCATATTATCTCTCCTTCGCGCCATCCTCTTTCGAGTTTGACGGATCATTAAGGCAAGCCTTGTGCCACAGCACCTCGTGTATCCAGATCATTTGTTCTTAACTCTTAACCTTTTTAACCGTAATATTAGTGTCTGTGGATACGTTGATAACTACGAACGAGCGGCTCCCAGGGATGCATTTTCCGCCGCGCTCTTTGTGGACGACCTTCCCCATTGTCCCAATACGTTGTCGGGATCTCGCTCTCCGCCCCTGGGTTATTCCCAAAAGTGTCTGTTTATCCACGGGCCGGCACACTATCTTCCCGCTTCTTTCCACCGACAATCCCCACTTATCGCCGCTCGTACGTACCCTGATGTCGTACGACGTAGCATCACGGTTATCCACATATGCCCTCGGTTATCCACATGGACAAGCCAGTTATCCACAACTGTGAGCTGTTAACGCAAACAGCGGTTGCATTTGCAACCGCTGCGAGACAATGCTGATGAGCCGTTACTTGTCTTCTTCAGGTGGTTTCTTTTGCTCCAGACTGTTGATAAAGTCGCGGAAGATCGACAGGTTCTCCTCGTTGACCTCGCGATCGTCAGTCTCAAGCGTCTGCTCAGGCCGTGGTTCCCGGCGTGGCGTTGGAGGTGGCAGTGACGGTCGTTCACTCTCTTCCTCGTCCTCCTCGTCCTCTTCGTTAAGGGTAACAGCTGCCTGGTCCATCACTTGTTCGGCGACAAAGATCGGGGCATCGACCCGTAGCCCAAGTGCAATTGCGTCGCTCGGCCGTGCGTCGATCTCCCGCCGCACGCCACGCACATCGACGACAATGTGTGCATAATAGGTGTTATCCTGGAGCTGGACGATCGAGATGTTCTGAACTGATCCTCCCAGCTCGCCAATAACGTTGCGAAGTAGATCGTGGGTCAGTGGTCGCGGCGGATCGTGGCCCTGCATTGCCGAGCCGATTGCTTCCGCCTCGAATGCTCCGATCCAGATTGGCAGGTAGCGCCGATTGTCGACCTCGCGTAACATCACCATCCGCTGCTGCGACAGAAGGTTAACGCGAATGCTATCCACAGTAACACGGATCATCGTGGCGGCCTTTCTGCAAGTAGAGATTAAGCACGGCCTAATTTCTGCTTGGTTTCACAGTAAACGCGACGCACTTCCAACAAAAGCCCGTGGAGCGCACGGAGTTAATTCCGCTCAGTATTCCGATCATACACGTTGGATCAGGAGGCGTCAAGGGCGCGACGGAAA
>JADDQE010000112.1 GCA_016781525.1 bacterium
AGTCGGCGCTTCGAGGTTATCAACTATTCAGGCACGCTCTGTACGGAGCGTGCCGCTACCGCCGCACTTCATAACCCGCCGAGCCGGGCTAGTCGGGCCTCGCTCGGCCGTGCTCGAGCCGGAGCATCGGCAAACCGTGAGCGATCCGCGCCGAAGTTGCTGGTATCATATGCCGGTCTTTCCGACGACCTTTGGCTGACTTGCTAGGGCCGCCGTTGGTCGTCCCAGGTGTCGTTCAGGCTAAGTTGAGGAAATTGTGACAACTGTACATAAGACGCCGCTCAAAGGCGTGTTGGTGATCGAGCCGCAGGTACACCGTGATGAGCGCGGGTTCTTTCTGGAAAGTTACTCGGCACGGACACTGCGCGAGCACGGCATCACGACCACATTTATTCAAGATAATCACTCGCGCTCGGTCCAAGGAACCCTGAGGGGGCTTCACTACCAGACCGGCGCGGGTCAGGTCAAGCTTGTTCGGGTCTTATCCGGTGCGATCTTTGACGTTGCCGTCGACATCCGTTGGGGCTCGCCGACGTTCGGCCAATGGTTTGGCGAGGTCTTATCCGCTGATAACTTTCGGCAGCTGTATATCCCGGTCGGCTTTGCGCACGGCTTTTGCGTTTTGAGCGAGACCGCCGATGTCGCCTACAAGTGTAGCTCCTACTATGCTCCGGCGGATGAGCGCGGCCTGGCGTGGAACGACCCCACGTTGGCGATCCAGTGGCCGGTGTCTGCTCCAATTCTGTCGGCGCGCGATCAACGGCATCCACTTTTGCCGGATATCGGCCGTGACTTTGTCGTGTAGCAGCACTCCTGCGGCGGATCCAATAAGTACCTAAGGCACGCCGGCTAAAAGAACTAGCTGGCACCAGGCGATTTTGAGCTACAAGTCAAGCATTTGTAAGGGTTTCGAGATTGCTGTGATCTTGTCAAGTTGGTACACTACTTCCCAGCGACCGGATAATGATCTCTCGTGTCACATGTGAGTCAGTATGGATAACCGTACCGCTAACCGGATAGCCAAGATTGCCGCGGTCGTGTTGATCGTGGTCTTGGTCTTGTCGACGATTCTTGTTGCCTTCGGGCAGTAATAAAGAGCTGGCCCATGCCACAGCGTGATTTTCCCGAGTACGGTCCAATCCATCGTCGGCGCGGCACCCAGCCGTCACGACCGATGGCGACGCCAATCAAGGATGAGCCCTACACGGGCGCGACGGTGCCAATGCGCGCGCAGCCCCAGCGCTCCTCGGGCGCACAGGGCTCGCCGTCCGATCATCCGGCGAGCCCGCGCCACGCTGGTTCGCCGCGTCCACCGGCGGGGAACGGGTACGCCCAGAGCCGTAACCGACGCCGCTCGAGTGGCGGGTGGTGGTGGAAAATCACGCTGATGCTGCTCGTGCTGCTCGGTGGTGCTGGCTTTGCCGGCTTGACCTGGCTGGACCGCCAATACGCCGAGCGGATCTATCCTAACGTGGCGCTGCAGGGCATTGATCTCAGCCAAAAGACCCGGCCGGAAGCGGAGCAGGCGCTTAACGCAGCGTTCGGCGACTTCCTGCGCCAGCCTATCACGATCCAGTATCAGGGCACGACCTGGCAGCCAACGCCAGCCCAGCTTGGCCTCAAGGTCAATGTTCAGCGGGCAGTGGCCGAGGCATACAACGCCGGCCGTAGTAACGGATTGCTGCAGAACCTTCGTCAGGTGGCAACGATTTACCAGCAAGGATTGGATCTGCCTCTGCGGATCACGGTCGATGGGAACGCGCTTAACTCCTACCTGACAAAAATTGCGGCGGATGTCGAGCAGCCCCCGACCGAGGCGGTGCTGACGATCGCCGATGCTAAGATTCAGACCCGTAATAGTGTCGACGGGCGAATGGTGCTGCTCGACGACACCGCGGCTGATATTGTGCAACAGGTCAAACTGCTACAGCCGCGCTCGGTAACACTGCGCACCGCTGATCTCAAGCCGCAGCTGACAAGCGCGTCGATCGCGGAGGCCCAGCGTACAACTGAGGCGATGCTGGCTACGCCGCTGGCGCTGAAGTTCAAAGACAAGGTGTACGAGCTAGATCAGGCTACGCTAGCCGAAATGATCGTGCTTCAGCGGCTTGAGGTTGACGGCAAAGCTTTGCTCAATGCGCAGCTGGACCAGGCTAAGCTCGAAAAGTGGGCGACAAAACTTGCCGATAAGATTGGCCGGTCCTCGGTGGAGCCTCGAGTCAACTGGAATGGGGGTAATCTTCAGATTATCCGCGAAGGGCGGATCGGCTACCGGCTCGACGTTCCACGCACCGTTGAGATGATCAACGGGGCTGTGACAACCGTCACGCGCGAGCTTGAGCTACCGGTCGAAGAGGTGCAGCCGCGTGTAACAGCCGCAACCCTCCCTGAGCTTGGTATCAAGGAGGTTGTCTCTGTCGGCAAGAGCGATTTTACCGGCTCGGCCGAGTACCGCATCACCAATATCAAGGCCGGGGTCAACCTCCTGAACGGTATTTTGATCCCGCCTGACGGCGAGTTTTCGTTCAACGAAAACGTGGGTAATATCGATGCTGAGAGTGGCTTTGTAGAAGGGTATGCGATTGTTGGTAATCGCACCCAGAAGGAGCCAGGTGGCGGTATTTGCCAAGATTCGACAACGCTTTTCCGTGCCGCGTTCTACGCAGGGCTGCCGTTCACCGATTGGACGCCCCACCGCTTCCGTATCTCGTGGTACGAGAAGTACGACACAATCGGCATGGACTCGACGATCTTTACGGGTGGCGGTCCGGATTTGCGCTTCGTCAACGATACTGGGAACTGGCTGTTGGTACAGGGCTACGTCAATGATGCCGATGCAACCGTGACCTTCGTGCTGTATGGGACCAAGGTTCCAGGCCGGACCGTGGAGCGAACCGAGCCCAAGATCACCAACGAGACCCCCGCCCCGGAAAAACCCGTTTACATCGACGATCCAGAGCAACCGCTCGGTGCGTTCAAGCAAACGGACGTGGCTCGTGGTGGCATGGACATCGAGATTACGCGTATCGTCAAGCAAAATGGCGAGGTCGTTCGCACGAACAACTTTATTACCAAGTTCGAGGCCTGGCCAAACATTTTCTTGAAGAATCCGAATACTCCGCAACCCGCCGGCACCTAATCGACGCCGTAACACGACGATCACCCGCCAGCGGCTCTATGGAGCATCGCACGCGGGTGATTTTGTTTTGGCCTTAGTGGTCCAGCGCTTGCGCAACGTGACGTGTTGTCGGCTCTTCCCTAGGCGCTAGCGCCGGATGTAGAGTTCTCGGTCTCCGCAACATTCCCAATTAACGCACGGACAATATCAGTCTGTGACAAGATACCAACAGGCATCATCCGGTCGGTGACAAAGCGTCCCCCATCGTGTGTCTCCACCACGACCAAACGGTGAATATGGTGGTCGCTGAGCGTCTGCATTGCGTAGGCAAGCGACTTGTGGGGGGCGACCGAGACGACGTCGCGCGTCATGTACTCGCTAACGGGTTGCTCCAACACGTTTCCGGACTGTCTGCTTTGCTGTAGTGCTCGCAACAAGTCCGTCTGCGAGATCACCCCGACCATATGCCCCGAGTGGTCGACGACCACCAGCGCGCTGATCTTGTTTTGCCGCAGCTGGTCAATCGCGTCAGAGAGCGTAGCTTCATCTGAAATGCTGATGACGTGTGGGTTCATAACGTCGGCAACGTGCAGTGCTTGCATACCGATTCCTTTCACCACAATAACCTAAGAAGCCCTTGCTCTATCATACTCCAAAGCGAGCATGTGGTTGCAGCCGGGGTTGGCCAGACCATCCGGTCGCAGCCGAAGCTTTACCGGTATAGCGCTATTTCAAAGGTCGCGTGCTGTCGTTGCCCCCATATACGAAGGCTGCTATAATGAAAATTGAAAGATATTCAAGAAAAAGCTAAGGAGCACATCAATGACGATGGAGGCGACTGCGCAGGAGCTCGACTTCTACCTGTTCGACGAGTTGCTCACGGATGAGGAGCGCAGGTACCGCGAGCGCGTGCGCGCATTCTGTGACGAAGAAGTCATTCCGATCATCAATCCCTACTGGGATCGTGCCGAATTTCCCTTTGAGCTCGTGCCCAAGCTCGCCGCTCTCAATATCGTCGGCGGGACGATCCGAGGGTATGGCTGTCCGGGTATGTCCAGTGTGGCGGCAGGGCTGGTGGGGATGGAGCTTTCTCGTGGTGATGGCAGCTTTTCCACCTTTTTTGCTGTGACGAGTGGCCTTGCGACGACCTCAATCTACCAGTGCGGCTCCGAGGAGCAGCGCCAGCAATGGCTGCCGGCGCTAGCGAAGCTTGAAAAAATTGGAGCCTTCGCGCTGACGGAGCCGGATGTCGGCTCGGATGCATCGCATGTCCAAACAACCGCGCGGCGAGTCGGTGATCGCTATGTGCTCAATGGCAGCAAGCGCTGGATTGGCAATGCGACCTTCGCCGACGTGACAATCGTCTGGGCACGTGACGAGGAGTCCGGACGGGTGGGCGGCTTTCTGGTGGAGAAGGGTACGCCCGGCTTCGAGGCCAAGCCGATCGAGGGCAAGATGACAATGCGTGCCCTCATCAACGCGGATATTACTCTCAAAAACTGCGAGATTCCCGAAAGCAATCGTCTCGCCCAGGCATACTCGTTCAAAGATACCGCTAACGTACTAAAGAATACGCGTTACACGATCGCATGGCAGGCGGTCGGGCATGGGTTGGCCGCATTCGAGCTCGCGCGTGAGTATGCCGTACAGCGGAAACAGTTCGGTCGACCGCTCGCGAGCTTCCAGCTGATTCAGCAAAAGCTCGTGCACATGCTCAGCGAGGTCACCTCGATGCAGCTGTTGACTTGGCGGCTTGGGCACCTACGCGACGAGGGCAAGATGACCGAGGGTATGGCCTCGTTGGCCAAGCAGAGCAACTCCGCCCGGGCGCGGGCTGTCGTGGCCTTGGGCCGCGAAATCTTGGGCGGCAATGGCGTATTGCTTGAACATCATATGGCGCGGCATTTCGCGGACATGGAAGCTGTGTATACCTATGAAGGCTCCAACGAGATTAACACGCTCATTGTTGGCCGCGAGATCACTGGCATCCAAGCTTTCACGTGAAGAAAGTCGGTGTACTGAACATAATCCTGCGTGACCGCCTCGCATGCCGCACGTAAAACAGAAAGGTCCTAAACGTTGAATAGCTCCGAAAATGACCATGCAGGTGTCGTTGCGCCACCCCCACTCATCTATGCAGCCGGACTCGGCGTAGGGTTGACGCTCCACTGGTTAGCTCCGATCGGCTTCCTGCCGCGGACGATTGCTCGGCCGTTGGGCTGGCTGCTGATTGGTCTCGCGGCTGTTCCTGGTCTTAGCGCCCCAGCCACCTTGCTCCGGTCACAGACCGCCCTTTTGCCGCACCATTCAACCACGACGATCGTCTCGAACGGCGCGTTCAAATATAGTCGTAACCCTATCTATCTGGCTTTCACACTGCTGTACGCCGGGATTGCCGGGGTTGTCAACTCGCTCTGGACGGCGCTGCTCCTGCCGCTTGTGCTAGTGGTTATGCAGCGCGGTGTGATCGAACGGGAAGAGCGCTATCTCGAGCGCAAATTTGGCGCGGAGTACACGCAGTATAAGGCACGTGTTCGTCGCTGGATTTGAGGAACGCCCACCCTACCCTGGCTTGAACTGGCCGGCTGATGCTCAACCAGCGCGCGGTGTTCGTGGACGTTCCGGAACGGCAGGCTATTGGACCTGCTGGAGATACTCGTATCCCGGCAGCGTCAGAAACTCGATAAACTCGTCGCTTGTTGTCAGGTCGACAAAGAGCTGCGCGGCGCGGTCATATTGGCCGGTCGCGAACCGGTCGGCGCCGACATTCGTACGGATGCGGTCTAGCTCCTCCGCGAGCAGCTGCTCGACCAGCCCAGTCGTCACGCGGCGTCCGTCGTCCAGCACACCCTTGGGATTACGCAGCCACTGCCACACCTGCGAGCGACAAATTTCGGCCGTTGCCGCGTCCTCCATGAGGTTGTTAATCGGCACGGCGCCAAGGCCGGCCAGCCAAGCGGCGATGTACTGCACTCCAACGCTTATGTTGGTGCGGAGCCCACCCTCGGTGATCACGCCCTCGGGCACGCGCAGCAGATCGTCGGCTGTGACCTGCACGTCGTCACGCTGGCGGTCGATTTGGTTCGGCATGGGCATGTAGGTGTTGAAGACCTCGGTCGCGAGCTGGACCATCCCCGGATGCGCTACCCATGTGCCATCGTGGCCGTCGGTGGCCTCGCGCTGCTTGTCGGCCTGAACCTGCTCGAACGCCTTCTCGTTGGCAGCCGGATCGTTTTTCACCGGAATAAACGCCGACATACCACCCATTGCGTGCGCTCGTCGTCGGTGGCAGGTCTTGATCGCAAGCAGTGAGTAGGAGCGCATGAAGTGAGTCGTCATCGTCACGAGTGCGCGGTCGGGATAGACTATGTCGGGATCGTTACGAAACTTCTTGATGCAGCTAAAGATGTAGTCCCAGCGGCCGCAGTTTAGCCCAGCGGAGTGCTCACGCAGCTCATACAAGATTTCGTCCATCTCGAACGCTGCTAGAATCGTTTCGATGAGCACGGTCGCGCGAATCGTTCCACGTGGGATGCCGAGCAACTCTTGCGCCCGCACAAAGACATCATTCCACAAGCGCGCTTCAAGGTGACTCTCCAGCTTCGGCAGGTAGAAGTACGGTCCGCTGCCACGATTGAGCAGCTCCGCAGCATTGTGAAAGAAGTACAGGCCGAAGTCGAAGAGGCTGCCCGAGATGGGCGTGCCGTCGACCAGCAGATGCTTTTCAGGTAGGTGCCAGCCGCGCGGCCGCACGATGAGTGTCGCGACAGTATCCTTTAGCTCGTAGCGCTTACCCTCGGACGTGGCAAAGTCAATTTGGCGGCGGATCGCGTCTCGTAGGTTGATCTGACCTTGAATCAGGTTGTCCCAGCTAGGCGAGAGCGCGTCCTCGAAGTCGGCCATGAAGCAGCGCGCACCCGAGTTGAGGGCATTGATCACCATCTTGCGGTCGGTCGGACCCGTAATTTCGACGCGCCGATCCTGCAGGTCAGGTGGTATTGACGCGATAGTCCAGTTGCCGGCTCGAACGGCCTCGGTTTCTAGCAGAAAGTCCGGCTTCTCGCCTGCATCGAGCCGTGCCTGACGTTCGACTCGCCGTCCCAGCAGCTCTTCACGCCGTCCGCCGAACTCACGCTGCAGCGCCGCGACAAACTGTACCGCGTCGGGTGTCAGGATTTCGGCGTAGGCAGGTGAAACCGGTGCGTTTACCGTAATTCCTTCAGAATATTGTCCGGCTGGCTCTGGCATAAGGGTAACTCCGTTCTGACATGAGGTCACGACAAGAGGTCACTCGCCCTGAAGTCTCTGCTTTGCCATGCTCGGTGAGCGAACCATGCCCTCAATCACTTGTGACCGTGTACGTCGTCAACATTCGCCTCACTCACAGGATAGGCCTCGACTGACCAACTCAATAGTCTTGCGGAATGGTGTGGTAGCCCGAACGTGGCGGGGCCGGGTCATCCCAGCACGCGACTCCTGCCTGTACGTGCCTCCTTTATGGTACAGAGCTTACGCGGTCGTTCACAGCTCGGCTGGAGTGGCGTGCGGCAGCATGAAACGTCTTTGTTCTATTCGTGTGGGTCTTGCCCGACGCGCAAAAACGCAGACCAAAACACTAGAAAGTACGCTGCAGCCGCAGACATTGTGCGCCTATTGTAAACGCAAAGCAGCCGAATCTGTACGTGGAGGCGATTGACGGAAGCGTGCCGGTACATGGCGAGGCGCCCACGCTGTACGCGTGAGCGCCTCGCACGATACATCTAAGCCCCGCTATCTCGAGCTAGCGAACCTTGCTGGCCAGATAGTCGATCATATCGATCTTGGTAATGATACCCGTCGGCCGCTCGTCGTCGTCCACCACGACCGCGACCGCTCCTTTTCCGGCGATCTCGCTCAGCGTGTCGAGAGGCGTGTCCGCCCGAACCGTAGCGACGTTGCGGCTGATAATATCGCAGATTGGGTGGTCCATGGCCCCCGAGCCGCTAATCATGTAGTTCAAAAGGTCGACTTCGCTGATCAGACCCGTTAGCTTCCCGTCGTCATCAACAACCGGCATCTGTGAGATACCATCCCCCTTCATCCGGCCGATAACCCCGCCAACCGTGTCATTGCAGCTTGCCGTGACCAACCCGCGGCTGCGCGTTGCCAACAGCTCGCTGACCGAGCCGCTCTCGAGGAAGCCGTTCTCGCGCATCCAGTCGTCCGAGAAAATCTTCGATAGGTAGCGCGAGCCGGAGTCGGGCAGCAGTATCACGACCGTTTTGTCTGCGCCAAGATTATTCGCCCGGATCCAGCGTAGGGCGCCCGCAACGGCGAGTCCACCCGAGCCGCCGGTGAAGATGCCTTCTTCACGCACCAGCCGTCGTGTCATCAGGAACGACTCTTTATCACCGACCTGCACCACGTCGTCGATCAAGCTGAAGTCGATCGTCGTGGGCAAGAAGTCCTCGCCTACGCCCTCAACCTTGTAGCTATGGGCTTGGCCCAGCTGCTGGGTGCGGAAGTACTCGGTGTATAGCGAGCCAATGGGGTCGACGCCAACCGTGATCACGCCCGGATTCTGCTCTTTCAAGTAGCGCGAGGTGCCGCTAATGGTGCCGCCCGTTCCGAGCCCGGAAATAAAGACGTCGATGGTGCCGGCCGTCTGCTGCCAAAGCTCGGGACCCGTGGAGCGGTAGTGGGCCTCGGGATTGGCCTGGTTCCAGTACTGCCCGGCCAGGATTGCGTTTGGCGTCTCCTCGGCGATGCGCCGCGAGACCGAATAGTATGAGCGCGGATCATCGGGCTCCACGGCGGTTGGGGTAATCACCACACGGGCCCCAAATGCGCGGAGCTGCCGAATTTTTTCCTCGCTCATTTTGTCGGGCATGACGAAAATCGTCTTGTAGCCCTTGATTGCGGCTGCAATCGCCAGCCCAACGCCCGTGTTCCCGCTGGTCGCCTCGACGATCGTTCCACCGGGCTTGATCAGCCCTTTGCGCTCGGCATCCTCCAGCATAGCGATCCCGATGCGGTCCTTCACCGAACCACCCGGATTCATAAACTCGCACTTGACCAGAACGGTCGCCTTGATGTCGCCGACAACCTTGTTCAACCGTACCAACGGTGTGTTGCCGATCGCCTCTAATATATTGTTCTTGACGTCGAAATCGACGGACGTACTCGGATCAGAAATTGCCATTCTCGCATCCTCCCAAACCATCTCGCCGCTGAGATTTAACTTTGTCTATGTTAACACATCCACGGCCGTGGCGCATGATTAGGATGGCCTAAGCCGGCGATCTCCCGCCTTCCTCGATCATTACCCGAATACCGCTGACCGACGCCGCTTCCAGCGTGTCTTGATTGTGTCGGCGTCCAGCCTCGTCACGCAGCCTCCAAATGCTGTGAGCTGCATTGTCGCACCCTGTCGTTCCCACATAGCATAGTCTCTGCCAGCAGGGTGTGAATCCTGCAAGCCTTAGAACCAATCGGCAGGGTGAATGAAGGGCTTGGGTCCACCAAGCGCTTGGTCGAGCAAGGCAGCACTTATGGACGAGGTATCGAGGCGTCCCATCCAGTAGGCCGCGCTGGCAGAAAGGACACCGCAAAAGAGCTGGGTTAAGGTTACGATATCACACGTCGCGTCGGGAATAGTCTGGCTACGCTCCGCTCGTATTTGTCCATCGTCGAACTGAAGGGTGAAGGTGGCGTTGTTTTCCTCCAGGACCGGATCATGGAGGCTGAGCGCGACGCTACCCCGTACATACGAAGGTACCACCCGCAATGCGCAAGCTGCCTCGACATCGACAATCCGCGCCATCAGCCCCACGGTCAGATGTGCTGCATCCGTCAAAACAAAGCCGCGCCGCGTACCTTGATACATCAAGGGCTCACGCAGCATAGCCCACAGTGGCTTGTCGACAGGCGCGTGGTAGGTGACGGCACGCCGTTGCTCAACCTGAGCGGCGAGAAAGGACCAGAGCGCCCGCTCTGCCTCTGGAGTCGCCGCGATCATCTCGGTAAGGTTGAGCTGATCCTCGATTGTTTCGTAGACCAGATATCCACCGACGTCGCCATCGGCGTAGACCACCCAGCGCTCGTCGGCGTCTTGCCAGCGCGCCTGCCAGTGTGCGTCGTCACGCTCAAGCCCGCCGCTGCTGTTCACCAGCGACCAACGATACAGCTCATACACGGACTGGTGATCGTCCGGGCTCAGCATACGAACCTTGTGCCGCAGCTGCGGAGCGTCGGGGATGTGCATGAGTGGGATGCGGTAGAAGTGGGTCAATCCGCTGGGGGCATAGCCGAGACGTTGGTAAAAGCCGTGCTGGAATGGGTACAGCAGCGAGAAGGGCCGACGCTGCTCAAGATCGGCGTGGAGAATGGCGCGCATCAGCTGCGTGGCGAAGCCACGCCGACGAGCTACCGCGCGTACGCCCACGGCAGCAATGGCGCTAGCCGGATACGGAACACCGCCGAGCCACCACGTCTGCGGCATCGCAATGGCAGTTGCCGCCAGCTCGCCAGCATCCTCGACCATCCACCCATCCTGCCAGGTGTATCGCGGTCCCACTTGTAGGGTTTGTACTCGTCGCTCGACGGTCCCGCCAAACGCTTCCACCTGGACCATAGCTGCCGCTTCGATATCATGCTCGCTCATGCGGCGGACAATTGCGTCGTTCATGCTCGCTCCTTCGCGTTACCCCCAAGCTGTAGGGTAGACCTCGGTAATTATGCACGAAGTCATGCCTCTGGCATGTTCTTAGAGCCTATCCCCATAGCCGGAATGCTG
>JADDQE010000020.1 GCA_016781525.1 bacterium
GCTGCGGATTGCGTTCGGATGGTGAACTTCAAACACCATTGCCGCACGGACTCATAGCTCACGACGATCCCACGCTCCGCCAGCAGTTCTTCCACGTCGCGGTAGCTGAGGCTAAATCGGAAGTAGAGCCAAACAGCGTGCGAGATAATTTCTTGAGGGTAGCGAAAGCCCTTGTACGGCGACGACGAAGCGGTTGTTTGCATCCGCCGAGTATCGCATAGATTTGGATGGCCTCTGCTCACGGGTCGGCAAGTTGTCAATACCCGCGAAACGCTGGAGCAGCGGAATCGCGACCGGATCGGAGGTGACGACTGTCTGCACCGCCTGGGTCAAGAGATCCTGGAGGAAGGCGGCAGCAGCTGGCGTGAAGCGCTGGTCGAGCGCTTGTGCACGCACAGGACACCCACACGCCGCCGCACTTTGGCTCAGTTCCTCCAAGATTGCGTCAGCATTCGAGAGCCAGCCGAAGACCAGCGCCTGCGCGAAGCCCGCACCGCTGAGGGGCGAGCGCCGTTGCGTAAAGCGCGTGGTGCGGGCTTCGCGCAGGCAGTTGTCGTGCGCAGTGTTTGCATCGCAGTAGCAACCTGTGGTACGTTCGTCATCGGAAGCTCCTTCGATCATCGCTTGGCCTGACAACCGCTATGATCGGTGATCAGCTTCCCCTTGTCATGTTTGCTTAGCTTGATACATATGGGTACAGCATTGACCATCTCCTTATATGGCGCTCTTGGCCGGTCATCACACGCGATGCGTGCCGATGAGCATAGCTAGAAGCGCTCCTCCTCTTAACCCTCACCGCTCAGTACGCCGCACGGATATGTCCTGCGCGGCCGGCACGCGAATGAGCCTTGGCGCTACCCGGCAGCGACGCCAGCGCCATCATCCCGGCCACACCGATCCTCGTGAGGAGACTGATGCCGAGTCACACGCCCGTCCGACCACCATTGGTCTGTGCTTGATGAGTTTTCTCTTGAACGTGTCTGCGAACTCGCCAGTGTGCGCTATGCCGCACCTCGTTCACCATCGCCTGCTACCGCACGCGGCGCACCTGATCGTTCCACTGTTCCCGTGCAACCATCTCCGCCTGAGATGTGTTGAACATTACCGTCCTCTATATGCCTACTGTTTGACTTTCCCGATGTCGCTCGCTTGCTCGCACCAGGGTACAGTCTAGCGAGGAAGACGCGCCGGCACATGAGTACAACTACTCACTCGATTACTCATGTGCGAGCGGACGGCGAACCAGCAGCCAGTGAGTACTCGTACTCAGGGAGCATCAGAGTGGGGCGCGGGTGAGTCAGACGAGGCCGTGCTCGACGGCTAAGCGTGTGGCCCCGGCGCGGGAGGTGACCTGGAGCTTGCCGTAGATCGACCGGAGATGGTTACTTACCGTGCGGCGGCTGACGATGAGGTTGTCAGCCACCTTCTGATCGCTCAGTCCCTGTGCCACCAGCCGTAACACCTCGACCTCGCGCTCGGTGAGACCAGCGGGGGGGACAGCACGAGCGAGTAAGGATGGTGCGGGCCCGGGGAGCTCCTGCGGCATCGGCTCGAGGGCGTAGGCGATGACCTGCTCCAGCGACATGGCGCGGCCTTCCGCCCAGGCCACTTCCCATTGAGGTGCATCGAGGTGGGACTGCGCGCTGGCCAGGCGCCACTCGTAGCGAGCGCGCACCACAGGTGCTAGTGCAATGCTATGCGTGTCACGGAGCACCTCCGCCGCGCCCCATAGTCGTGCTGCCTGTTCCGGGTATCCCGTCTCGGCCGCCAGCGCGGCGAACGCTGCGAGGCAGAAAGCAATGCCCATCGGGATGCTGAGCTGCTGATAGAGCGTGAGGCTCTCCTCCAGCAGCACCCGTGCTCTAACGTAGTGCGTGCGCTCAATGGCTGCATTGCCAAGTGTTTCAAGCGCATCGGCCAAACGGCCGGGTTGCCGCAAGTGGCGCCACAGCCCCACGCTTTCTTCGAGCAACGCCTCGCCACGCCCATAGTCGCCCTGGAGCATCGCCATATACCCGACTGCTGAAAGTGAGTGCGCAATAGACCAGATTGCACCTTGTTCTCGCCTTAACGCCAAGGCATCTTCATGCAATGTCATTCCTCGGCGAAGGTTACCTTGATCCGCGGCCAGGTTGCCAAGGTCATGCAGCAAATGTGCTACACCAGGCATGTCACCGAGCGCACGGTATATGGTGAGAGCCTTCTCCTGAAATGCAGTCGCACATCGGAAGTCACTTTGCAAGCTTGCAAGCTCACCGGCCATCGCCAGCGCCCATCCAGCGGCAGGCGATACCAGTTGGCCACCTCTCCTGAGGGCTAGCTCTAACCAGCGTCGCCCTTCGGTGAGATGACCACGAAACATCCAGAAACGTCCCAGTGCGCCACTCAAGCGTACAGCTGGTTCGGGCTCCTCACGCTCGAGCGCCCACTGGAGTGCCGTGCGCAGGTTGTCATGGTCAGCTTCCAGCCGCTCTAGCCACGTTCCTTGCTGGAGCCCTTCGAGTTCCGGCACTGCTTGTTCCGCCAACGCCAAAAAGTACTCGGCGTGCTGCCGTTGCAACACCTCGGCTTCCCCACTTGCTTGGAGCCATTCCCGTGCATACTCATGGATCGATTCCAACATCATCAAGCGGGGTTCGCCCTCCGGCCCCTCTTCCTGCCGCAGCAGGCTCTTGTCGAGGAGGGATGAGATGCCGCCGAAGACATCAATAGGGAGGTCACCATCGGCATTGCATACGGCTTCGATGGCCTCCAGTGTGCATCCGCCGACAAACACCGCTAGCCGGGCGAACAAGGTCTGCTCGACCGGCTCCAGGAGGTCGTAGCTCCAATCGATGGCATTCCGCAGCGTCTGGTGTCGCGCCGGCAGATCACGCGCACCGCCCGTGAGGAGCTTCAGGCGGTTGGTCAGGCGGGCCAGCAAGGCCTCCGGCGCCAGCATTTTGCTGCGCGCCGCTGCCAGTTCGAGCGCCAGCGGCACCCCGTCCAAGCGCACGCAGATCTCCGCCACCGCCGGGGCGTTCACGTTCGTGACCACGAAGTCCGCTTTCGCCGCCTGGGCGCGTTCGATGAAGAGGCGCACCGCTTCATACTGCCTGAGGTGTTCCAGCGGCGGCAACCGCTTGGGATCCGGCAGCGTGAGTGGCGGAACGGTGTACTCGTGCTCACCCGAGAGCCGCAGCACGACGCGGCTGGTAACCAATGCTTTGAGGCGCGGCGCTGCTTGGAGGAGAGCGGCGACCACTGGCGCGGCTCCGACCACCTGCTCGAAGTTGTCCAGCAGGAGGAGCACGGTTTTGTCCCGCAGGTAGGCCTGCACCGTTTCCAGGAGTGGCTGGCCGCCTGCCTCCGTGACGTTCAGCGTCTGTGCAATAGTTGCAACCACCAGAGCGGGATCGCTGAGCGGTGCCAGGTTGACGAAGATGACGCCGTCAGGGAACTCGTCGAGCAGGTCGGCGGCGACCTGGAGCGCAAGGCGCGTCTTGCCGGTGCCGCCTGGCCCCGTTAGCGTCACCAGACCGATCTCCGGGCGGCGCAGCAGGCTGACGACTGAGGCGACCTCGCGCTCGCGGCCGATCAGTGGACTGCGCTGGATCGGCAGGTTGTGGCGCCGACGGTCGAGCGTCTTAAGTGGCGGGAAGTCAGTTGGCAAACCATCGACGAGCAACTCGAAGATGCGATCGGGCTGGAGCAGGTCCTTGAGGCGGTGCTGGCCGAGGTCGCACAGTGTGACACTCTTGGGCAGGTGCTCGCGTGCGAGCTGCTGGGTTAAGCCCTTGAGCCCCGCTTGTTTGTAACGCCACAGCCAACCGTTGACTGTTTGGGCACACACCCCTAAAATCTCGGCAACGTCTACCGATCGACGGTTTTCTGCTTTGAGCAAGACCATATGGCAGCGCTGGCGAAAGACGTGCGTTCCACCAGACCGGTAGCCCTGTTCCAGTTCAGCCCGTTGCTCATCAGTAAGTTCAATGTTGATTGTTCTACCCATAAGGTAGATACTTTAGCATAAATTTGTCCGAGTACTTAAGGAACGTGAGTTCGGGATCAGGGCAATCGCATCTTCCTGTTGCAGAGCAATGCGGGATCCGGCATGATGCTGGAAGGCGACATCATGGTGGAGGTTCTCCCATGCCCGTGCTGCGTGACCTGGCGATTGGCCAGTATTTTGCCGAGGTGCAGGACCCACGAGTCGATCGGACCAAAGACCATGCCTTGCTCGACATCATCATCATCGCGATCTGTGCCGTCATCTGTGGGGCCGACAGTTGGGTCGAGGTCGAAGAGTTTGGCAAGAGTAAGCGTGCCTGGCTGGCCACGATCTTGGATCTCCCCAACGGGACTCCGTCCCACGACAGATTTGGTCGGGTCTTTGCCCGCATCGATCCACAGCAGTTTCAGCACAGCTTTGTGACCTGGGTCCAGGCGCTCCAACAGGTGCGCTCCGACGTGATCGCCATCGATGGCAAGACCCACCGCCGCTCGCACGACCGCCCCAACGGCAAAGCAGCGCTCCACCTCGTCAGTGCGTGGGCCGCCGACAACCGCCTCGTGCTCGGTCAGGTTGCCGTCGACGACACATCAAACGAGATCACGGCCATTCCACAGTTACTTGACCTGCTCGATCTGCTCGGCTGTACCGTCACGATCGATGCGCTCGGCTGTCAAACGGCCATTGCGGAGCAGATTGTAGAGCGGGGCGGGCAGTACGTCTTGGCCTTGAAGGGCAATCAGCCAACCATATTGGCGGAGGTGCAGGCGCTCTTTACGGATGCGCGGGCGGCGCTGCAACCGGCGTACGGGATGACCACGGCGACGACGATTGAGAAGGACCACGGGCGGTTCGAAACCCGGCGGGCCTTCGTGATCAGTGACGTGGACGCGCTGCAGTATCTGAATGAGCGGCAGCAGTGGGCGCAGTTGCGGAGCGTAGCGCTGATCGAAGCAGAACGGACGGTGCAGGAGACGACGACGCGGGAACAGCGGTACTACCTGCTCAGTCAGGTGCTGGATGCGGCAACGGTCAACCACCTCGTGCGCGGTCACTGGGGGATTGAAAACCGCGTGCATTGGGTCTTGGATGTCACCTTTCACGAGGATGCAAGCCGGATCCGGACAGGCGACGCACCTCAGAACATGGGCGTCCTCCGCCACATCGCCCTCAATTTGCTCCGTCAGGAGCCAAGCACGGGCAGGCTCAAGACCAAGCGCTTTCGGGCTGCCCTCAATGACGACTATCTCGCTCAGGTTTTGGGACGATAAGATGCGATTGCCCTGCGCCAGGATCTCGTCACTATTCATTGCCACATCCCTTCCTCACGCCAACACCGATTTACCGAACAAGACTACGCGTAATATGCTTCTTGAACATGCTATCATCTCATGTACTTTGGCGTACGACAGAATCGTAGTATTGCATAAATACGAAATTAACGCGCGGTGGTCCGCTCTTTTCCGACTGATAGAACTACGTGCAGCTAAGACCTTGGCTGACGTGCACTGCACGAAAATTAATGTTGACGGAACGGGCGCAGGCCCAAGCTAGAGCCAGGCATAAGGAAAGCTGATGCAGTCCACGACATTGAGAGAGAGCCGTCTGCGAGCAAGCCAACGCCTGATCGGTGTCCGGCATTTCACCGCAATCCTGATCAGCTTCCTGTTGGTCAGCTGTAGCTCGTCCGCCCAAACACCGACTTCGAGCAGCACCATTGCAGCACCAATCCAACCGCAAGGTTTCGAGTCCCAAGCAGCTCAGGGTCGTTCAAGCATTGGGCAGAGCGACACACTCACGACACCTACCGCATCGGCGACAGATGCAGTCCACCCACCTTCGCCCACACAAACAATCCTCCCGGTTACCCCCACTGCTTCACCGACCGCCACTGTGACCCCTGCGCCAGTTACCGAAACATCGTGGAGCTATCCGGTCGGCATCCCCGGCCGGCCGTTCGGCGACGGCTTCGTGATCCGCCACGTATACAGCGCGGAAAACACCTGGTTCAGTCCGGGCTCGTGGCACACGGCTGAAGATTGGTATCTTATACAGGGGGACTCGACCGGAGCACGAGTGTATGCAGCAGCCGAAGGTGAAGTCGTGTTTGCGGGCGCTAACTACCCAGGACGCGTGGTCATTGTGCAGCACGCCGCTGACCTCTACTCAATGTATGGCCACCTTGATCCGAAGCTTGCCGTCAAGCAAGGGCAACGCGTCGCGCGCGGCGACCTCCTGGGCAGGATCGCGCCAGGCGATGAACGTGCCGCGGGCCATCTGCACTTTGAGGTTCGCACGTTTCTAACAAAACGTCAGATTAATGGATCTGCCCCGCGCTATCGCGACAAGTGCGGGGTCAACTGTCCCCCTGGCCCCGGTTATTGGCCGATTGACGCGCCGGAACACCCGAGTGCGCTCGGATGGCGCGACCCAACCACGCTGATCAATCTCCGCGCATTCTCAGCGGTGAGAGATGCCAATAGTACATCGCCGCTGGGCGAGGTCGTCGTGGCAACCCAACCAGTTTCGCCCAATGTCACACTCTGGTCTTCCTCACCGACAGACGGCGTGCAACCACAGGACCTCGGTCAACTGCAGCTCACTCCCGGCGAACGATTTTTGCTGACTGGCGTTGAAACTGATGCTGAAGCCACCCAGCGGCGCAGCGCTCAACACTTTAAGTTGTGGTACCGAATCCGCATCCCTGACGGACGCGAGGGCTGGGTTCAGGCGGCGATCCCTTCCAAGCTCGAAACTGGTAGCGACGGGCGTCCGTCAAGTGTTCTGTTCCATTTCTTCCCGGCGGTGATAGCACGCTAACGTACGGTACAGAGAGAACCGACACAGGTCAAAATGATCCGACGGTGCCTGGTGCTGCAGAGAGTATAGTGGGCGGAAACACGTCCAACTCAGACACACCATCTTCTACTACAAACTTGTCATCGTTTCGTCATACCAAGCCTATGGCCGTTTCCGCGCAAGCGGATATACTACGTAACGCTGGAGTCCACTGCTTGCAATGACAGGCGACCACTGAGCGTCGCTGTTTGTCGTGGAGCCCGTTCCAGGCACAAGCACCCGTCTCTGACCCAACCTGGAGCCTTGCCATGCCGCGTTCCTCGACACGATTTGCGACTCGCCTCGTGATATTCGGCAGTCTGACCATCCTCCTTTTGAGCGCGGCCTTTCCCATACGCTCAACGGCACAGTCTTCAGCTTTCAGTTCACTGAACGGGGCGTTTACCGGTGCAGCCGAGGAATGGGACGTACCACGCGATTTGCTGGTGGCGATTGCGTACGCTGAAACGCATTTCGATGATCACGATGGTCAACCAAGTGTCGACAACGGCTTCGGGCTGATGCATCTTGTCGATAATCCCCGTGCGCAAACGTTGCCGCTGGCAGCTAAACTGTTAAGCATGCCGGTCGAACGGCTCAAGACCGATTCGCAAGAAAATATCCGGGGCGGCGCGGCTGTGCTCCGCTCGTATGCCGACACACATAACATATCCGACTCGGAGCGTCAAAACGCTGCAGCTTGGTATCGCGCAGTTGCGGCGTACAGCCAGGCCGAGGATCCGCGCGTTGCACGTGAGTACGCGGACGAAGTGTATCGGCTATTAAATGTGGGTATTCAAGGAACGTCGCCCACAGGTGAAACGATCGTCGTGCAGCCGCAGGTAGTTGAGCCTATCAAGGGCAAGGACAGCGGCATGATCAGCGCCCAAGCACAATCACTCGATTACGCGGAGGCGCTCTGGGTTCCAGCCCACAGCACGAACTACATGGTTGCAAAGCGTGAGGGGGATTACCCCATCAAATACATCGTGATTCACACGACGCAGGGCACATATTCGAGCGCGGTCAACTGGTTCCACATTGACCACGGATCCTACGGACCAACAAGCGCGCACTATGTTATCCGCTCCCGTGATGGCGAGATCACGCAGACGGTGCGTGACAAAGATATCGCCTATCATGCCGGCAATTGGACATATAATACCCAGTCGATTGGCATCGAGCATGAAGGCTGGGTCAGCGACCCGAAGACATGGTACACCGACGCTATGTACAAGTCATCAGCGGCGCTTGCGCGAAGTATCGCCAAGCGATATGGCATTCCACTCGATCGCTCGCATATCATTGGACATAGTGAAGTTCCAGGTGCTACACATACCGATCCGGGACCCGGCTGGAACTGGACCTATTACATGCAGCTTGTACAACAAGCTGCACCGCAACCGAACGCCCCTGCACCGACTCCACCGGCATTAGCGCATAAAACGTACATCCCCTTTGTTCAAGGAGCTGCGGTCTGGTCGATCATCATTGACAACACCGCCACTGCACAGTTTACTGCCAGCGGCAATTGGGACGAGGCGACCTATAATGCGCAGCGTTACGGCGCCGATTATCGCGTAGCGTCACCGCAGGCCGTTACTGATACGGCGTGGTTTCGGGCAAACATTCCAGCTGGCGGGCTGTACGACATTTCCATTTGGTACCCGTCGAGTGCGGCGTATAATCCGGCAACACCATTTGTGATCAAAACGGCGACCGGCAACCAAGTTGTGCGTGTAAATCAACAAGCAGATGGTGGGCGCTGGATAAATCTCGGCCGCTTTACGCTCAGCACGGGTGATGACACTGTTGTCGGTGTGAGTCGTTGGAGCAGCGAGCCCGGCTACGTCATCGCCGATGCGGTGAGAATCGTGCAGAGCGCGGCGAATTGACTCCGACCGCCTGCATAACTTGCGGCGGTTTCGGCCGGTGATTACAATAGGGAAACAGGGACGCCTGTCTACGTAGCGAGAGCGCGGTTACACTGCTATGGGACTAACGACGGATTATCAACTGGGTGAGCTTGAAGAAGCAATCATGGAGATTGTGTGGCAGCGTGATGCTGAGGTAACCGTTCGTGAAGTCTGGGAAGCGTTGCAGCCGACGCGGTCGCTCGCCTATACCACCGTAATGACGGTGATGAGTCGCTTAGTACTACAGTTGTAGATATGCTAATGCACCGCGCCGTTTGTAATGATAGAACTTGGCGAGCGCTTGATGCTGCCGTCGCCAGTGCGACCACATGAGCAGCTGCTGCACTGTGTGCCGCACCGCCAGGACGATATGCCACAACAGATGGCGAATCTCGGCGACGCTCAACTGGATCAGAGACCCCGCCGGGCTTTGAACGCGGTCAGACTGCTGGGGTTTGCCCGGCCGTGCCGCCCCTTTTTTGGCCGTTCGACGTCGATCGCCGCTGCCCGCACTACCGTCAAGAACGCTTGCGCCCACATCGCGAGCGTGATATGCCGATACCATCCCGTCCAACTGCGGACTTCGTAGTGGTCTAAACCAACCTCGCCTTTGGCCGTTTCGAAATTGCTTTCGATCGCCCAGCGGCTGCCCGCTACCTGAACCAACTCTTCCAGAGTTGTCCCAACGGGCGCGTAGGCGACGTAGGCCGTGAGCTCGGTCGGATCATTGACACTGCGGCGCACGAGTAACCAGCGTCGGCCCGCCTCTTGCAGGGCTGAACCGATCGGGACACGCAGCCAGTCGTAGTCCCGCGGGCCTTTGGCCCCCGCCCCCGCACTCTGGCGTTGCCATCCTGTCTCAGGCACACGTGCCAGCAGCGTTTTCACCTGGTGTTGCCGCCAATCAATCCACACATACTCTTTGCCTGATACCGCCAGCACGTACGCTTGATCCCGCTCTTCAAGCCAAATCCGTAAGCGCCGATCATCGCCATAAATGCTGTCAGCGGTGACCCAGCGGAACGGTACGTCAGCGGCAATCAGCCGTGCCAGCATCTGGCGGGCGAGGGCTGGCTTGGTCTGGAACGACCGCGTCTCGGGAATGCCCGCGTGGGTATTGTCACATTAACTCAGGACCAGGACTCGGGGTGAGGAAAACTACGAAAACAGAGGGTAGGTCTGACATCTTCCGCTTCTTTAGGCTGCCAGTTGGACCCCCGTGATCTCGTGCCAGACCATGAATCGTTGCGCCCGTGCTGCCCGATATTCGTCGGCTTTCAGCCTGTGACGCCGTGGACAAAAGTGACCGCGAATGGGTCCAAACGCAGACAGAAAGCGTTGGGCATGGCCGGCCGACTTGAAATGGCGCATGGTTCGTTCGCGTTGCCGCGTCGGTTGATGCGAATTTTCTGCTCGGTTGTTGAGGCGGTTGTGTTGCCGGTGCTCGACGCCGGGCAGGACCTCCCGCTTGGCTGCACCATAGCTGGCAAGTTTATCCGTAATGATCACGCGCGGCACGTACTGGCACCCTTTGAGGAGCTTGCGGAAAAATTTCTTTGCCTAAAAGGCAACCGCGTGCTTGTTCCGCCGGCTTTGCACGAGGATATCGAGCACGGTCCCATGCTGGTCAACCGCCCGCCACAGATAGGCGGTCTTACCATTGATCGTCAGAAACACCTCGTCCAAGTGCCACGTGTCTCCCGGCGGCGGACGCCGACGGCGGAGTTCATTCGCATACTGCTGACCGAACTTAAGCGTCCACCGACGGACGGTTTCATAGCTGAGCATCACACGACGGGCTGCCAGTAGTTCTTCGACGTCGCGAAAACTCAACGAGAAGCGGTAGTAGAGCCAGAGCGTGTAACTGATAATTTCGGCGGGATAGCGGTGGCGGTTGTAGGAGGGAGCAATATTCGTCGTCATGCCCCCAGTATCGCACAGATTACACCTGAGGCATACGATCTCCAGTTTACGTGACAATACCCAAAGGAGACCGTATCACCATCATACGGTCTCCTTTGTATGCGCCACGGTGGCAATGGTTGCTTACGCCCGCAGCTTGCCT
>JADDQE010000087.1 GCA_016781525.1 bacterium
AACCGGGTCGGCAGCGCGCGCCACGCGGAGCTGTGTGCGACCGCGATCCAGCACCATACTGGGCTGCCCTGCTTCGGGTACGTGCCGCGCAATGCCGAGCTTACGCTGCCCGAGCGCCACCTGGGCTTGATCCCAACCGTTGAAGATCATTCGCTCGCCGCGGTGATCGAACGCGCAGCGGATACGCTGCACCAGACCTGCGATACGGCTGCGTTGTTGACGCTTGCGCGTTCAGCCGCACCGATCCATACGTCACCGCCAAACGGTCTTACTGCGCCGCTTACTTCCGAGCGTGTGGTGATCGCGGTCGCGCAAGATGCGGCGTTCTCGTTCGCCTATCCAGAAATGTTTGAGCTGTTAACGGCGGCCGGTGCGACGATTGTGCCGTTTAGCCCACTCACTGACTCGGCGTTGCCGCCAGACACAGCCGGGATCATCCTGAGCGGCGGCTTTCCTGAGCTCTACGCCGAGCAGTTAAGCGCTAATACCGGCCTGCACGCGGCCCTTCGAGCCGCGCACATGGCCAACATTCCGATCTACGCCGAGTGTGGCGGACTGATGTATCTCACGAGCTATCTTGAAGACCAGCAGGGACGCCGCTGGCCAATGGTGGGGCTGCTGCCGGGCGATAGCGTGATGACGGACCGGGTGATCCTGGGATATCGGACCGTGCAGGCTGTGCAGGACGGGCCGCTCCTTCCGGCCGGCGCGACGATCCGTGGTCACGAGTTCCACTACTCGCGCTGGGAAGCGCAGCCTGGAACGCTTCCTCCAACCTACCAGGTACTGCCGCGCGCCAGCGAAGAGGCGTACGCTGAAGGAGTTCAGCGTGAAAATCTGGTGGCAAGCTACATCCATCTGCACTGGCTCGCCCGACCGGAGATGGCGGAGCGTTTCGTCGCGACCTGCCGCCGGCAGCCAGCGGGAGCAAGCAATGGCTAACATCATCGTGTTTACCGGCGGCGCACGTAGCGGCAAGAGCGTGAACGCAGAACGCTACGCTGCGCTGCAACGCACGCCTGTGGTCTATGTCGCCACAGCCGAGGCGCGCGATCCTGAGATGGAGGACCGCATTGCGCTGCATCGTGTACGCCGGCCGGGCGAGTGGCAAACGCTTGAAGTCCCGCTGGAGGTTGGTGCCGCGCTCCGCGAGGTTGCCGTCGGCACAGTCGTGCTGCTCGACTGCCTGACACTGCTGGTGAGTAATGTGCTGCTGGCACACGAAGCTGATCCGGAGCCGGCGGTCGACCGCGAAATTGCCGAACTCCTTGCTACGGCACGTGAGCGCGACCTTGTGTTGATCGTGGTGACCAACGAGGTGGGCATGGGCCTGGTGCCGGAGTATCCGCTTGGTCGCGTCTACCGTGACCTGCTGGGTCGTGCGACGCAGCGCATTGCCGCGGCAGCCGACGAGGTGTACCTGGTCATCGCCGGTATTGTGGTGGAACTACGGGCGTTGCAGCCGGCCTGGGCGAAGGCGGCGACACAGTGACCGTTGTGCATGGGGCGCTTGATCACGCGGAGCTTGCCGCGCTGCGCCTTGACCCGCGTGCGCTGCTTGATTTCAGCAGCAACGTCAACCCGTACGGTCCCCCTGCGGGCGTAGCGGAGGCATTAGCAGCGCTGGATTACGGCACATATCCCGATCGTAGTTGTTTCCGGCTGCGTCAGGCGCTTGCCGAGCTCCGCGGCGTCAATCCGGACCACGTGCTGGTTGGCAACGGGAGCAACGAGCTCATTCATCTCCTGGCTCGTGCGCTGCTGCAGCCCGGTGACAGCGTGCTGGTGATCGGACCAACCTTTGGCGAATACGCGCGCGCATCCGAGCTGGCAGGCGCGACAGTGCTCCGGTGGCATGCGCGCCCAGAACAGGGCTTTCAGATCAACCACGCACTGATCGTGGAGCGAATCCGACAACAACAGCCCCGCCTCGTCTGGCTCTGCACGCCCAACAATCCAACGGGTGTTGCGATCAGTGCCGAAGGTCTTGCTGCTCTCGCAACCGCCTCTAGTGAGATTGGTAGTCGCTTGATTGTGGATCGAGCCTACGCCGACATGCTCCGTGACAAGGTGCCGGCCCCGGTACGTGGTGCCGAACCGAACCCGTTCGTGATTCAGCTGCACTCACTCACCAAGCTGTACGCCCTGGCAGGCCTGCGGCTGGGCTACCTCGTGGCCCATCCCGATGTGATTAAGCGGGTGGCCGCGTACCAGCCGACATGGAGTGTCAACAGCGCGGCACAGGCCGCAGGACTGGCGGCGCTTGGTGATAAGGAATTTGTGTGCACGACCCTGCCGCCCCTGTGGGAGAGCAGCGATCAGCTGCGCCGGGAACTGCGTGCGCTCGGACTCACGGTGCTGCCGTCAAGGTTGCCGTTTATGCTGGTGCATACGGGGAACGGTGCCGCGACGCGCGCTGAGCTACTGCAGCAAGGTTGCGTGGTACGTGATTGCGCATCATTCGGCCTGCCTGAATATGTCCGCATTGCGCCACGCAAGACTGAGGAGAACTGGATCTTGATTAATGCATGGAGAAGCCTGTGTCCGCACCAGTCGTGATGGTCCTAGGGACTGCATCATCCGTTGGCAAGAGTACACTGGTGACGGCGCTGTGCCGGATCGCCGCGCGCCGGGGCCTGCGTGTCGCGCCGTTCAAAGCACAGAATATGAGCAACAACGCGGCGGTGACGGTGGACGGCGGCGAGATCGCGCGCAGCACGGCGGTGCAGGCTGAGGCGGCAGGTATCCTACCGACGGTGCAGATGAATCCGATCCTGGTCAAGCCGGAGGGCGACCGCCGCAGTCAGATTGTGGTCGAGGGCAAGCGCTGGGAGACGTTGGATGCCCTGGACTACTGGCGTCGCAAACAGACCTTGTGGGGTGTGGTAACGCGCAACCTTGACGCGCTGCGGCACGAGTACGACCTGGTGATCGCGGAAGGCGCGGGAAGTCCGGTTGAGCTCAACCTCAAGGCGGCCGACATTGTCAACATGCGCGTAGCAACGTATGCGCAGGCGCGTACAGTGCTCGTTGGCGATATCGATGCGGGCGGGATCTTTGCCGCGCTGCTGGGTACGTTGATGCTGCTGGAGCCGCCGGAACGCGACCTCGTGCAGGGGTTGATCGTGAACCGCTTTCGCGGCGACCCGGCGCTCTTCGCCGATGGCATGACCATCTTGCAAGAGCGTAGCGGGTTGCCGGTGCTGGGCGTCGTGCCGTGGTTGTCCGATCTCGGCATTGCCGAGGAAGATGGCGTCGCGCTGGAACGTCCAGCCCCGACTAAAGCGGACGCTGAATTGACGATCGCGGTGGTGCACCTCCCGCACATCGCCAACTTCGATGACTTCGACCCGCTGACGTGCGAGGCAGGTGTTGGCGTTGAATACGTGACTGATCCGGATCAGATCGGTGATGCAGCGGCAGTCATCCTGCCGGGGACAAAGCATACGCTCCGCGCGCTGCAGTGGCTCCGCGAGCGCGGCTTTGATCGAGCGTTCGCGCGCTACCAAGGGCAGGTGGTTGGGATCTGCGGCGGCTACCAGCTGCTGGGCCAGCGCATCCATGATCCGCTGGGCGTCGAGGGATCTGGCGGCGAGGCCGAAGCACTTGGCCTGCTGCCGGTGACGACCATCTTTGAGCTAGAAAAGCGCACAATGCAGGTGCGCGCGCGCTCCCGCATGGCGTGGGCCGCGGATGCGCCTGTGCAGGGCTACGAGATTCACATGGGCCGGTCGTACTCCGCTGAGGATGCCGCTCCCGTGCTCACCATTGCGGATGCAAACTCGCCTGGCGGCCATGACGACGGCTGTGTGAGTGTCGATGGTCGTGTCTGGGGCTGCTACCTGCATGGCCTGTTTGCGAATGACGCATTCCGTCGTGCCTGGCTGCGCACGCTGGGCTGGAAACCGAGGACTGGCGCAGAGGTCGCCGCGAGCCCATACGACCGACTCGCGGATGCCGTTGAGGCTCATCTCAACCGGGAGCAGCTTGCCGCGCTCCTCCAACATTAAGTGAGGTATGGAAGGAATAGCGATGTCTGGGATTGATACCTGGCTGGAACAATGGCTGCACGGCTCGGCGACGCTCAGTTTGGTTCTCATTGTCAGCCTAGCGCTGGGGCTGCGCCATGCCGCCGATCCTGACCATCTCGCAGCGGTGACGGCGTTGATTGCGACCGGTAATGGTAAGCGTTCGACGCAACAAGCCGGCTTGATGGGCTTGAGTTGGGGCATGGGTCATGCCACAACCCTGGTGCTGCTCGGCCTGCCCATTCTGCTCTTCAACCGCTACCTGCCGGAAATCGTCCAGCGCGGACTAGAGATCGTAATCGGGACGCTGATCATTTGGCTTGCGCTCCGTCTGCTCGTGCGCTGGCGGCACAGCCACGGCCATCGGCACGAAATTCCGGACCATGGAGGACATGCGGTTCATTCAGGGAGGATGCGACGTTGGCGCAGCGGTGTATTGTCCCGTCGCACGCCGTTCGGCGCTTACGCAATTGGGCTGCTTCACGGGGCTGGTGGTACCGCGGGTCTGACGCTCTTGCTCCTGGCACGTCTCCCCGATCGCGCCGGGGCAATCTCGGCGCTGCTGCTCTTTGCCGTCGGCACAGCGCTATCGATGGCGCTGCTTTCCAGTGGCTTTGGCTGGATCATCACCACCGGTCCGATCGCCCGCAAGTTTGACCGGGTAACCCAAGTGCTTGGCCTGGCGAGTTTTCTCTTTGGCGTAGGTTACCTTTGGCACGCATTAAGCTGAAAGGTGCTGCGCACGTAGCAAGCGAGCCGAGGACCGGCTGCGAGCACCCCAGAAAGCACAACAACAGGATAGACCGTTTGATGAAAGACCATGAGACCATTGAAGTGCAACGCACGGCGCAGGAGGCCCAATTGGCAGGGGCTGAACGGCAGGCTTCCGCGCCAGTCTTAAGTGGCAGCTTTCCACCCCAGTGGCGCGAAGGCGTGTATCAGGCAATCTTTCGGCGGCGCGATGTCCGGAGCTTTCGACCCGATCCGGTTCCGCATGCGGTGCTCGCGCGTGTGCTCAACGCCGCGCATCATGCGCCCTCAGTTGGCTTTATGCAGCCGTGGAACTTTACCGTTATTGCCAATCGTGTCACGCGCGAAAAGGTGCAGGATTTGTACGAGCGCGAGCGCATTGCTGCCGCCCAGTTCTTCGATGAGCCGCGCCGCTCGCAGTATTTGTCGTTCAAGTTAGCAGGAATCCTCGACGCGCCGCTCAATTTATGCATTACCTGTGATTCAACCAAGGCTGGACCAGTTGTGTTGGGACGCAATAGTGTGCCCGAGACTGACGTGTACTCAACCTGCTGTGCCGTTCAAAATTTGTGGCTGGCGGCACGGGCGGAGGGACTTGGCGTCGGCTGGGTCTCGATCCTCAAGCTGCCACAGCTACGGGCGATCCTGGGCATGCCGCCGCATGTCGTGCCGGTCGCGTATCTGTGCCTCGGCTACCCTGAAGAATTTCTCGAACAACCGGAGCTTGCACGTGCTGGCTGGCGCGCACGACAACCTCTTGCCGACATCATTTACTACGAGGTGTGGGGGGAGCACAACCACCCCGACTGGCCTGCATTAGATCGGCTGGCGCGTGTTGCATCCTTCACCAAAGGAGCGAGCATGAAGCGAATAATTGACGTGACTCGTCGTATCCAACCATTAGACGAGGCAGCGATGCGACTGGCCCGCGAGCGACACGACCAGTTGACCAAGCCGCAAGGGAGTCTGGGCCGGCTTGAGGAGTTGGCGATCAAGATTGCCGGTATCACCGGCTTGGCGCGTCCACGGCTGCGCAATAAAGCGATTGTGGTGCTGGCAGCAGACCACGGTGTTGCCGTCGAGGGCGTCTCAGCGTATCCCCAAGCGGTGACAGCACAGATGGTTCAAAATTTTCTTGGTGGTGGTGCAGCGATCAATGTACTCGCTCGTCGGGCGGGGGCTCGCGTGATTGTCGGCGATCTTGGTGTCGCAACAGATATCGCCTCCCATCCAGAGCTCGTGGCCAAAAAGATACGCGCCGGTACGCGCAATATAGCCGAAGGTCCAGCGATGACGATGCAGGAAGCGCTCGTGGCGATCACGGCCGGCATCGAAATCATCGAGGGGGAGATCGAGCGTGGACTCGATCTTGTCGGGACCGGCGATATGGGCATCGGCAACACAACGGCGTCGAGCGCGATCGTAGCGTCCATTACTGGCCGTCCCGTCGCCGACGTGACCGGCCATGGGACCGGCATTGACGACCAGGGCTGGCAGCATAAAGTTGCGGTAATCGAGCGTGCGCTCCAGGTCAACCGCCCCGATCCCACAGATCCGTTTGATGTGCTCGTTAAGGTGGGCGGGTATGAGATCGCTGGGCTGGTCGGCGTGATCCTCGGCGCGGCAGCTCAGCGTATTCCGGTCATCATCGATGGCTTTATTTCGGGCGCAGCGGCCTTGGTTGCAACTGAGTTGTGTCCGGCTGTGCGTGACTACCTGATCGCCGCGCACAACTCGGTCGAACAAGGACACCGCATCATGCTGGCGCATATGGACCTCGTGCCGCTGTTGAATTTAAACCTACGGCTGGGCGAAGGTACCGGCGCCGCGATCGCGATGCACCTGGTCGATGATGCGGTTGCGGTGCTGGATGAAATGGCGACCTTCGGTGAGGCGGGCGTTTCGCAGAAGCCGGAGGCACAGCAGGATGTAACGTCACTCCACACATGACGTTGCAGGCATCGCTTGACCCGGTGGCCACACCGGCCTAATCCAAGGTCGCGCATGTCTGCTCGCTGTGAGGTCCGAACTTCAGCATCAGATGACCCAGGACGTGCGTGCAGAGGTGGCCACCTGCGGCATGAATGAGCAGGTAGCGACCGAAGCAGGACGGTGCGCGAAGACAGGGTGTTTGAGGCGCGCGGCTGTACCCCGGATCTGGGCGTGATAATCGGCACGCCAAGCGGAATACCTGAATACCCATTTCCACGTATCGAGTGAAAGGTGTTTGTTGTGCCATCGGTTGGTTTGAGTCAGCCACGCACGCTGGGAGACGTCGTGCTTGGATCCGACGCTACGTCGCACACATGGCTACGTGAAGGTACGTTGCTTTTGCTCTTCAGCGGGTTCATTGCCCTCTGCGCGCAGATCACGATCCCGTTGCCCTTCAGCGCCGTGCCGCTCACTGGCCAGACGCTTGGCGTACTCGTCACCGGCGCCCTGCTGGGTGGCCGTCGCGGTACACTCGTTTTGCTCGTCTACCTTGTGGAGGGCGCGATCGGATTGCCGGTTTTCGCGCCGAGCGCGGTTCTCCCGCCAGGTGTTGGCCGCCTACTCGGCCCGACCGGTGGCTACCTCATTGCCTTTCCACTGGCGGCGGGCGTCGTAGGTCTCTTAGCGGAGCGCGGCTGGGCGCTTGTGCGCCGTCGAGCACCGACATCCGAAACGTGATTCATAGTGCAGTAGCGATACTGAGAGGAAGGAGTATCATCGATGACCGAACGGCTCCATGCGATCATGATGCAGATACGGGAGGGGTACCAGCCCGATGACGAGGAAGTGCGGTTGGTGGGGACAACGAGCCCGTTTACGCCGCTGCTTGAAGCGGCGGCGCTGCTGCGGGACCGCGGCCATCGCAATCTCATCTCGTACTCCCGTAAAGTCTTTATCCCGCTCACGCAGCTCTGTCGTGACGTTTGCCACTATTGTACATTTGCTCAGCCGCCGCGTCCTGGACAGCGCGCCTACTTGACGCGCGACGAGGTACTTGCGATTGCGCGTGCGGGCGCGGCGGCCGGTTGCAAGGAAGCGCTTTTTACCCTGGGCGATAAGCCAGAACGCCGGTACAAGGCGGCCGCGCAGGAATTGGCTCAGCTTGGGCATCCCACGACGATTTCCTATTTAGCGGAAATGTGCGACCTGGTGTTGCGCGAAACTGGCCTCCTGCCTCATGCCAATCCGGGGGTGATGACCGCCGATGAAATCGCCGCATTACGAGGCGTATCGGTTTCGCAAGGGATCATGCTGGAAAGCGTGTCTGAACGGCTGGCTGAACGCGGCGGACCGCACTTCGGCTCGCCCGACAAACGGCCGCAGGTGCGCCTACGCACCATTCAGTTAGCTGGTGAGCAGCAGGTGCCGTTTACCTCCGGCATCTTGATCGGCATCGGTGAGACACGCGCCGAACGCATTGAGTCGTTGCTGGTACTACGGGCGCTGCACCAGCGCTATGGTCATATCCAGGAAATAATCATCCAAAATTTCCGTGCTAAGCCTGGAACGCGCATGGCTGGAGCGCCTGAGCCCGATCTCGATGATTTGCTGTGGACGATTGCCGTCGCGCGCATCATCTTTGGCTCGAACATGAACATCCAGTCGCCGCCAAATTTGAGCCCAGATTGTTACGGACGGCTGATCGCGGCTGGCCTTAACGATTGGGGAGGAGTGTCGCCAGTCACGCCCGACCATGTCAATCCTGAAGCACCCTGGCCACACCTTGCTGATCTCGAGCGGCAAACAACAGCCGCCGGCAAAGTGCTCGTCGAACGGCTAGCGGTGTACCCGGCCTATGCCCGTGATGCACAGCACTGGCAAGCTCCGCAGATCGTGCCACATGTTCTGCACGCGATCGATAGCGACGGCTTTGCCCGTGTGGAAGTGTGGTCCCCGGGAAAGCAGATGGCGGTTCCCGGTGATTATGGCGGATTGTTGCCGGAGCCGATACAACGTGGCGTTGCATCCAACCTGATGGCAATCCTCGACAAAGCAACCGCAGGCGAAGCACTGACTGAAGCTGAGGTGGTGCGGCTATTTCAGGCGCGTGGCAGTGAATTCTCCGCTGTTTGCGCGGCAGCAGATACATTACGGCGGCGCGTCAACGGCGACACCATTACGTACGTCGTCAATCGCAACATTAACTACACCAATATCTGCTACTTTCGTTGTCAATTCTGCGCGTTCTCCAAAGGTAAGCTCAGCGAAAATCTGCGCGGTAAGCCATATGATCTTGCGGTCGACGAGGTTGTACGCCGGGCTTCAGAAGCGTGGGATCGCGGCGCAACCGAAGTGTGTATGCAAGGCGGGATTCATCCCGAGTACACGGGCGCGACGTATCGTGATATGTGTAGGGCAGTCAAAGACGTGTTGCCCGATATGCATGTTCATGCATTCTCGCCATTAGAAGTGTGGCAGGGCGCCCAAACGCTCGGGCTCAGTGTGGGCGAATTTCTGGCACAACTGAAGGCGGTCGGGCTGGGTACATTGCCGGGAACGGCTGCGGAAATCTTGGACGATGAGGTCCGCGCAACGCTCTGTCCTGACAAGATCAAAACAGACGAGTGGCTGCATGTCATGCGCGAGGCGCACGCCTTAGGCATCCGAACGACCTCGACGATTATGTACGGACACATAGAGCGACCACACCATTGGGCACGCCATCTGCTGCGGATCAAAGCGCTCCAAGCAGAGACCGGTGGCTTCACTGAGTTTGTCCCGCTGCCGTTTGTTCATATGGAAGCGCCGATCTACTGGAAGGGCAAGGCACGCAACGGCCCGACGTTCCGCGAAGCCGTGCTCATGCATGCCGTCGCGCGTCTGACGCTACACCCCCACATCACGAATATCCAAACTTCATGGGTCAAAATGGGCGTCGAGGGGGTCAAGGTATGTCTCCAAGCGGGTGCCAACGATTTGGGCGGCACACTGATGAACGAAAGTATCACGCGTGCGGCAGGCGGGGCGCATGGCCAGGAGCTGCCGCCGGCGCAGATGGAGGCAGTGATTCGCTCGATCGGCCGCGTTCCTGTCCAACGCACAACGATATACGGAACGGTATCAGAGGAACGGCAAAGCGCATCGCTTAACGCCCAGCCGTTGGAGCCGATCGTATTGACAGCCAGCCGGCGCTACGACCGAGCGGCCGAGCAGTAAGCTAGGGGTTTCGTCGGGCCACGCCAGCATCGGGAACACTGTAACCCAAAACGACTGAGAAAGTGGTTGGGATGCAGTCGGATCGCAGTCCCTGGGAAAGGTTCACGAAGGCGGGATTGGCGCGTACGCCAACAAGGGAGTTGGCGCACATTCGGTCGAGCATGACCACTCGCTCTAGCTAGCGCAACGTCCAGGCGGCAGCTGGGTGGCGCTTCCACGACGAGGCGCTTACCCTCGCCGTCCGGTGGTACGTGCGGCATCGGTTCCGCTGCCCCCACATGACGGGTGGCTGGCAGAACGCCGCGTCCTGGTTGATCCCGGCACATATATGATCGTGGCGTGGCTTCACCCGCCCCTTGGTCCCAATCATCACTACCCCAGGAGGCTAACTTGGAATCAAAGCTTGGCCACAAGATCGTTCGTGAAGATCGACTCAATGTCAATACGTTGTTTCGTAATGCCCAGATCGAAGAAGCTGGTTTCTACCTTCTTAAGCAGGTTAAGATCGAAGAAACCTAGACTATTCGCCCGTGTGTCCGCCGATACGGTCGACGCATTACGGATGTCGATGATCGCGCGGTTGCGCGCCGCATCCTTGCCATCGGTCGCGTACTTGGTAGCGAGTGCAGCCGCTTCGTCCGGATGTTCCAGCATCCACTCTGAGCCTTGTTTGTACGCTTTCAAGAACGCAAGAATGACCTCTCGCTTGTTCTGATAGGTGTCCTCCGTCACGACGAAAACGTCGCTGGGCGTGTTAAGAATGTCACGCGCGAGCAAGACATTAACATCATCGAGCCCGCCTTGCTGAGCTGCGTACAGCCCGGTATCCGTCGCCGCCGTCGCGTCGACTTGGCCTGCTATGAGCGGTCCAAA
>JADDQE010000101.1 GCA_016781525.1 bacterium
CTCGTAACCGTCTCACCGGCGGGCCGTATCTCTGTGACGGCCACGCGAGCGCCAGGCACCAGGGCGGTACCTATCTGGCTAAAGTGGTGCTCTGTAGATAGGACCATTTATGTTGTCAAAGACTGGCTGGTCATGGTATAACGGACACATCCTCACCGGCTACTCCAATAAAGGAGCCTGCATGATTGTCGCTCCATCCGCTCCTGCGCTGCGTTCGCATATCTCCAGTGCACGAACCGCTCAACTTCGTGTTGCAATCGGGTATCAGCACCTCGCCAGTGGTCGCGGGCTACCCGCGCTGATTATCGAAGATCCCCAGGAACCGTACGGTGTTCGCATCGTTTATACGCGCAAACAGCCTACGTCCGACCCGATCAGCGTTGTGATGCATCATGCGAAGCAGCTCGCTGTCGACGTGCTGCCTCAAGACGCCTATTTCCGTGATCGAGCCGAGGCCCTCGCCAAGCTCCGTGGAATGCCACAAGCCTAGCTTCTAACAGTTTTCACCGGCTCACCGGCGACCAGTCGCTGCTTCGGTAAGGAGTTAGCGGGTGGTTTCGCGTGGCGGCTGCCCCGCAGCTCGGTTGTGATGCATCTGTATCGCGGCTGCCCGGCGATGAACTTTTCCTTCGAATGGGCGGTTAGTGCTGCCCTACGACGACAAGCGCTCTGCACTCCCTCGAGTCTTAAGGGCAACGTGCCCGCGGGCCTACGTGCGTGTTGTCGCGCCGGTTTGGTCCACTGTGCCGGGCTGGTGGCAGCCGGCGACCGAAAGCGCTAAGCTCATGGCTGTTGTACACTATGCTCGTCAAAGGTACGTGAGCAGCCATGTCAGAAGCACATCGGTATTCAATTCCTGCCGACGAGGCGCGGGTCGAGCTGCGAGTGATCAACTCGCGGTTTATCGCCACTGCCTTTCCTGCGGCGACAGTTGCCGATGCCAAGGCCGGCATAGGCCGCATCCGTGCCGAATTTGCCGATGCCACCCATAACGTCTACGCGTATGTAATTGGCTTCGGCGCCACCACGACCCTGGGCCTGAGCGATGACGGTGAGCCTGGCGGGACGGCCGGTCGACCAGCACTTGCGGTTGTGCGCGGCAGCGGGCTAGGTGATGTTGCGGTCGTCGTTACCCGTTACTTCGGTGGGACGCTCCTCGGCACAGGTGGCCTCGTGCGCGCATACGGCGACGCCGTGCGTGCCGTCCTGGAGGTGTTGCCCCGCACAGAGCGAATCGAGCGCCGCTCGCTTCTGCTGGCGATTTCCTATTCCCAATACGAGTTGGTCAAGCGCCTCGTGTCCGCGCACCATGGTGAGGTGCAGCACGAAGAGTTTGCAGCGGATGTTACCCTCAGCCTCCGCTTTGCTGTTAACGAAATTTCCTCTTTTGCTCACGCCTTGAATGAACTTACCGCGGGCCAGGCCTCGCTGATCGACGTCTAGCTTGTTCCGCGCCGCGAGTCCCAAGCAACCCATTTCAGATACTAGGCCAATTGCAGGGAACGGTATCAATCTTGCTCCAGCGGTGGCGTAAGTGGAGGTGCCAGGATGGGTAAAACTCTCGCGCAGGTGCGAACGATACAAGTGGGCTCCCTCACTGGCGAGCCAGGCTTTGGCCGTAAGCTGATCGAAGCATTACAGCGGCTAGACCGCTTCGAATTTACAGATGATCGAACCTACGCGGATGCGGTGCTCGACGCGGATGGGCAGGATCAGGAAGATGGTTTTATCGGGACGGTAACCCTTCGCGATAAGCAAGGCTCAGTGTTGTGGGCTGGTCGGGCAGTCCGGCCGCATGGGGTTGCTGGTCCGATGGCCTACGAGCGCATCGTGGCCCAGTTCCAGGATGCGCTCGTCGCGACGGATCAAAGCCGTACCGCATAGGCTCTGGGGGTAAGGGACTCATGCGCGCGCCACGCGCAGACCCTGTTCGAGTTGCCGGACGCTGGATAGGTGCTGGGTCGGAACCAGGAGCCACTGCAGGAGCGGACGTAGGCCTAAGCGCTTTAGCCAAGGGTAGGCCCGCAAGGTGTAGCGCAACGGGCTCTCCGGCTTGAGCGGGAGCAGCTGCCGTACGCTCTCGGGGACCAGCAGCGTCTGAATATGGAGCAAGAGGCGATAGCGTAAGGCCCCAAGGTGGCGGCGATACTGCTGGTAGAGCTGAGCGGTATAGTCGCTGTAGCGCAAGTTGCGGTCAAGATGCCGCTGCCGATCCGCTCTCCACTCGGCGTACGTCGTTGGAAGCTCAGGGATCGCCAGGCCCTGCCCAACGCGCCGAAACACGTCAAAGAGCTCCGTTTGCTCGGGGGGCGTAAGCGGGCGATGCAGAAGCTGATACGCGCGCTCGGAGTAGTCGATGAGCATGTAGAGGACGTCGCGGTGGGCCCAGTCTGGTATCTGTTGCCCACGCTTGTGCTCCACTGCCCCGTGGATCGCGTTGATCCGCTGGAGGGTTCGCTGGGCGTTCTCCTGATCTGTGAACACAATATCTCGTGCAAACCGAGCCGTCGAAAAGAGGCGGGCAATCGGATCGGCGGGAAGCTTTCCCGTAAAGAAGAGCCAGTCTACAGCCCGACTCAACGCAAACTCAGCTGCTCCACCGGCAAAGACGAGTAGAATTGTGTCGGAGTTGCCCCAAATATCGCGGACAATTGAGTCCTCGGCAGTAAACGGTTCGTTATAGGTAGGCGCTATCATATTGATCCTTTCTGCTCTCATGGCCGGTATGTTCTGGCCAATGAGCAGCATTCGCTTGTGTTGGGCGCTGTACCCCGGTTCACCGGCTGCCTCACCGTTAGGGGCGGCTTGCCCGCGAGATTAGCAATCAGCAGGCCCAAGGTGTTGCGGCTGGAGGAGGATACATGTATCGCAATGTGATTTATCCCATTTTACAGCGTATAGATGCGGAGCGAACGCACGACATCGTGCTTCAACTCCTGAGTAGAGTGGAACGCGCTCCTCGCCTCCGTGCACTACTCCGCCGACTGCTCTCATGCGACGATCCCCGGCTTGCAGTAACAGTCGGTGAGCTGCATTTTGCCAATCCGCTTGGTGTAGCGGCAGGTTTGGACAAGAACGGTTTGGCCGTACAAACGTGGGGTACCTTTGGGTTTGGTCATGTCGAGGTTGGTACCGTTACGCCGCAAGCGCAGCCCGGCAACCCTCGGCCACGTCTATTTCGGCTGCCTCCTGACCGGGCGGTGATCAATCGTATGGGCTTTCCCGGGCATGGTGCGGATGTTGTCCGCCAGCGACTGACTGCACGTTCCGGCGGTCGTCCGATCGTCGGCGTGAACATTGGTGCAAACAAAACGAGCGTCGAGGAGGGTCGCGCCAGCGACGACTATATCCGCGCGCTGGAGCAGGTCTACGTCGTCGCCGACTACATAACGGTCAATGTCAGCTCGCCGAACACGGTGCGGCTGCGTGAGCTGCAGGGACGGGCGGCGCTGGATGCACTGGTCGGCCAAGTAACTGCGCGCCGTGACGCTTTTTCAGCGCGAAAGCCGCTGTTTATCAAGGTTGCGCCGGATCTCAGCGCAGCCGAGCTTGACGACATCCTGGCGGTCTGCACGGCTTACCACGTCGACGGCATTATTGCGACCAACACCACGATTGCTCGCCCAAGCTCGCTGCGAAGTGCCGCCCGCAGTGAGAGTGGTGGTCTAAGCGGCGCTCCCCTACGGCAGCGAGCCAATGATGTTATTCGATACCTGTACTCCGCTGCAGGTGATACGCTTCCAATTATCGGCGTCGGTGGTGTGTTCACCGCCGAGGATGTGCTTGCGAAGCTGGCCGCGGGCGCGTGCTTAGTCCAGCTGTACACCGGCGTGATCTACGAGGGCCCGCTCGTGGCCTGGCGAATTAACCGTGAGCTTGTGCGGCTGATGGAGCAGAGGGATGTCGGTTTGGCTCAACTAGCGGCTGAATTTAACAGTAATGAACGGGCTGTCCGCGGCAAGCGGGAAGATCATGCTGTTTAGCACACCAAACTCCCTACGGCTTCGTCGCGGCGGTCGATCCATGCAGCGTCGCTTTTCTCGTGGAGTAGGCGTGGGTGAAGCATGATCCGTTGGCACAAAAAACGCTACAATAATGTTAGCGTGGAGGCTGCGGGCATGTCGGAAGGGACAAGCACGGAGTCGCTTCTGGCGGGACCGCGCAAGGATTGAAAGGACAATTAGGATGGAAGTGTACGACAACGAGGTCGCGACACAAGGTTCAGCGGTAGGTACGGCGGGTAATTATTCGGAAGAAGACCATGCTACGTGGCACCGTCTGTGCGTGCGGCAATCGAAGCTGGTCAAGCCGGTTGCCTGTCGCGAGTTTCATGTTGGAATGCCCCGGCTTAACCTAGATTTCCATCGCCTTCCGGATCGCGACTTGATGGAGCGGCATATCTACGGTCTTTCGGGCTGGCGGCTGGCAGATGCCCAGAATGAGTATCTTGGGCCAACTGAATGGTTTGAACATATCGACGCGAAGCGCTTCCCAGTTACCGATTATATTCGTCGGCCACACGAGCTTGACTTCACCCCGCTGCCAGATCTCTTTCATGAATATTTTGGTCACCTGGCGTTCTTTACCGACCCCGCCTTTGGAGATATTGCCCAGCGCTATGGAACGGTCTATCTCAAGGCTCGAACGGAAGAGCAGCAGCTGGCGATCGCGCGTCTCTGGTGGTTTGGGATTGAGTTTGGTTTCGTCCGCGAGGGTGACGAGCTAAAGGTTATTGGCGCGGGGCTGCTCTCTTCTCCAGGTGAGCTACTCCATGCGCTACGAGACGAAGTTCCGAAACATCCCTTTGATATTAACCAGGTAGCGGCCACTCCGTCGGCGGCCTACAGCTATCACGATCACTATTTCATTCTCGACTCATTGGCGCACTGGCGCGAGGCTATCGACAGCTACGCGCGCCAAGAAGGGCTCGACGTGTAGCTGGTAGTGCAAGCTACAACTACAACGTGGGACGGCGGTTGCCCACATAGCGCCGCCGTCGCTCTGTTTCTACGAGACCCGCCTGGAAATTTCGATAACCGATGCTTCGGATCAAGCTCGACATTACGCTGTGTCACAGCGTGCTTTGATTAGATTAGGTCGTCTGGACTATCCTGAGCTAAAATTCCATAAATCTCCCGCCGGAGGCCGTTCAAGCGTTCCAATACTGCCCGCTGCTGCTCTTTTGTGCCGTGCCGCGCAACTTCCATTACGCTGCCCAGAAGTGCCGTGGTACTCTGGCGCAGCGGATCGAGCTCAGCCGATGGCCCACCGCGTTGCTCCTGCTCGACCTCGCCGGCTCCACGCTGCCGACGTTCATTCAATGCGCGTCGGCCAGCCTCGGTGATCGTGTACACCCGCTTCCCGTCGACCTGCTCGCTCGTCAGGCTACCTTCCTCTTCCAACAGTTGTAGCGTTGGATAGACCGAGCCTGGGCTCGGCCGGTAGAAGCCCCTGTCACGCTGTTCTAGCTCTTTGATCAGCTCGTAACCGTGCCGTGGCCGTTCCGCCAGTAATTCCAATAGCACGAACCGTAGCTCACCTCGTCGTCGTCGTCGACCGCCGCCCTCGCCATCAAATGGGTCACCTCCGAATGGCCCCCCACGCCCGAATGGAGGTCCGAATGGTCGGCCACCGTGCGGGGCGAAGCCAAATGCTGGGCGTCGCAGGATGAACTTACGAAACTGCCGCGGGCCATGGTGGTGGTGCCGGATGAACGGACTGCCGCCCACTTCGTGGGATTGCTCGCGCTCCCACTCGTCTGCTGGGCTCCATGGAGCCGCCGGCCCTTCAAAACGATGGCGACGCCGATGAAATCTTCGAAACATGGTGTTTCTCCTTGCTAACGATATATCGATATAGTAAAAAGATATATCAACCGTACAGCATTGTCAAGCACCGGAGCTGCTGCGTGCGACGCTAATCGACAACGAGCTTTCCCGGAGCAGCACGCCGCGGATGGCCGGTGAGGTAGGTCATCCACCCGATCGACCAGCACGTACGGCAATAGTTGAACTGCGTGGTCTGATCTTTGCAGCATACATGTTTGTCCCGCTTAACTGCAGCGTATAGCGAGTTGGAACCAACGTTCCTCAGGGTTCGCGAATTGACACCAGTAGCTTTTCGACCAAGCAGTCGGGCCGTGAAGCGTGAACAGCGGGTGGGTCAGGAATCGTCGCCGGGGCTGGCGTGCAGCTGGCTGCAGCACGCTAAACCTCTATCTTGGATGGTTTGCTGGAGCCGGTGCCGTAGTCGCCTGGCTTCCGCTTATTCGGCTGCCGGTGATCAGGCGGCACGGCGCGGTGTCCCGTTCCTCGCCCCCGCCTAATGCTATGCGCTTGATGTGGGTTGACCGCAGCGACCTGCAGACGGTCATGGTTAATGCGCACACCGCAGGCGCTTGCTTGCGGCGGCCAGCGGCTGCCTATGGTCGATGCTTCAGGATCTCGCCGCCGAGGATAACGATCGTGGTCGACCGATTACAGGAGGTTGATGTGAAGCATGATGGAGGGGACCGACCAGGGCAGCCAGAGGTGGTCGTGGTGACCGGTGCATCTGCCGGTGTGGGACGCGCGACAGCTCTCGCTTTTGCAAGGCGCGGCGCGTACATTGGCCTGCTTGCACGTGGAGCGGCGGGGCTCGAAGGCGCGCGCCGCGAGGTCGAGGCTGCCGGCGGCAAAGCGCTGGTTGTGCAGACTGATGTGGCCGATCCAGATCAAGTGGAAGCGGCTGCTGCGCAAGTCGAGGCGACCTTTGGCCCAATCGATATCTGGATCAATAATGCGATGACCTCGGTCTTCTCGCCGGTCAAAGAGATGACACCGGACGAGTTTAAGCGCGTAACCGATGTCACCTATTTGGGCTTTGTGTACGGTACGCTGTCCGCCCTTAAGCGCATGCTGCCTCGTGACTGCGGCTCGATCGTTCAGGTTGGCTCGGCGCTGGCGTATCGAGGAATCCCCCTACAGGCGGCCTACTGTGGCGCCAAGCATGCGATCCAGGGTTTCAATGACTCGCTGCGTGCGGAGCTGCTACACGACAAAAGCAACGTGCGGCTAACAATGGTGCAGATGCCGGCGCTCAACACGCCACAGTTTGCCTGGGTCAAAAGCCGCCTGCCGAATAAGGCACAGCCGGTGCCGCCCATCTTCCAGCCTGAGGTGGCGGCTGAGGCGATCTACTGGGCTGCCCACCACAACCGCCGCGAGGTCTATGTCGGTCGTTCAACCGTGATTGCCATCATCGGCAACAAGCTTGCACCCGGGCTGGGCGATTGGTATCTGGCACGGACGGGATACCAGGGGCAGCAAACAGACGAGCCCCGCGATGGGAACCAGCCTTTCAATTTGTGGGAGCCGGTAGACGACGACCGAGACTACGGAACGCATGGAGCGTTCGATGACCGGGCGTCAAATTGGAGTCCGCAGCTCTGGGCCACCATGCATCGGCGCTGGTTGGCACTAGCTGGGGCCGGTCTCGTAGGTGCGGCGGCAGTACTATGGAGGGAACGATGAAACCGGAAACACTCAGCCGTCAACTGCGCGAAGGGTCGGGAGAATTTTTGCGGAATCGTCGTCGGATCGTCGGTCTGTCGCTGGTCTCGCTCGCCTCGATGAGCTACATCACGCTGTATCAGATGGGGCTGATCAAGCACTTAGCGGAGCCGCCGCTTCCACTTCTCGACGCCGACAAGGTCGATGCCTCGCCTGAGGCTTACCAAACTCTTTCAGTGCCTGATGCGACACTTGGTCTGCTTAGTTATTCGGCGACAATAGTCCTTGCCTCCATGAGCGGCAAGGATCGGGCCGAACAGCAGCCTTATCTGCCGCTGGTGTTGCTCGCCAAGACACTTGTCGACACTGCCGGCGCCGGCAAACTGACGATAGACCAGTGGACCAAGCATCGAGCTTTCTGTTCCTGGTGCCTGCTCGCGGCCGCCGCAACCTTCGCTGCTGTGCCGCCCGCAATTCCAGAGGCGCGCGCAGCCTATCGACGGCTTCGTAGTTAGTTACGCAGGACGCCCGGTGGACTTCCGCGGTGTGGTAGACGGGGGAGGATAACGGGCAGCTATGGGTCAGGATGCAGAGTGCGACGTTATCGTCGTCGACAGCGGTCAGGCGCGCGGACAACGTGTCACGGCTTTTGCTAGGGCTGGAGGTAAAAGAGCTCCGATCGAGCTTGAACACGTAAGCGGGTCCTGTATCAACGCTGGCTGCGTACCTGCTAGAATGATGATTGTGAGGGCCGTCGTGTCGCATATGGCCCTGTGTGCGGCGGACTAGCCCATGCTGAGGCGCTGGAGGAGCAGTAGCGCGCCGTCCTACCCGATTTGCGGCTGCAATCAGTCGAACCGTTACTTCGTCCGCCACTTAAGGAGGATGTAATGCCGCGTGTATGTGTGTTTGATGTCAACGAAACGCTGCTCGACCTTGGTGCGCTCGACCCGCACTTCCAGCAGGTCTTCGGTGATACGGGAGCACGTCGTAGCTGGTTCCAGCAGGTGCTTCAATCGGCCTGGGTTGCCACGATCACGGGGACCTACGCCGACTTTAGCACTATCGGACAGGCGGCCCTCACCATGATTGCTGAGCGTCAAGGCATCGAGCTTGGTGACGAGGCACGTGGGCTAATCCTTGACGCAGTCGGGCGATTGCCCGCACATCCCGACGTTCGGCCCGCCCTCGACAACCTACGGAGTGCTGGACTGCGCATCGCGGCCCTAACGAATTCGACGGAGCAAGTAGCCCGCGCCCAGTTTGCAAATGCCGACCTGGATACTTATTTTGAGCAGATTCTATCAGTCGACGCCGTAAAGCAGTTCAAGCCGTCCGCCGACGTGTACCGAATGGCTGCAGCCCGACTCAACGTGGAGATGGACCAGGTACGGCTGATTGCAGCTCACGCCTGGGATGTCACCGGTGCGATACGGGCTGGATGCGCAGCGGCGTTCGTGGGGCGACCAGGCCAGGTGCTTGACCCGCAAGGTGAACGTCCCGATATCATCGGCCGCGATCTGCGTGAGGTTGCCGAGCAGATCGTGGCGGTAGAGGTCGGTGCCGGCCACTAGCCGAAGCTGACCTGCCTGCTAGCCGACGAATTGACGTTGTATGCAGTAGCTCACAGTCGAGCCGCGGCTTCCTGCTCTACACTGGTCTGGTAAGACAAGGAGGTCAAGATCGCAACCATGACGCAGCGTGAACCTGGGCTCCGGCGACAAGCCACGGTAGGGATTGCGGGTGGGCTAGCGGGAGGCTTCGGCGTAATGATGGCGATGATGGGCACAACGCCGGTGGTCGCCAGCATGAGCGGCCGCGAATCGTCAGCGGTTGGCAAACATGCCCCGATGCGGGAAGTTGTGGCTGGTACCCTCTTTTACTCAGCGTTGTGCCCGACCGAGGTCAAGGCCATTCACGGAGGCGCGCCCCCGGTACGCTGGTTCTCAATCCAAGCGCGGGCGGTGTTCGGCATCTAGGTCGTCAACTGCGCTGCTGTAGCCGTTCTCGCCTCACCGCCTAGCATAAAGGTGAAAAGTCGTCTACTGGTGCCTAATCGTGTTGGGGTCATGACCAGCAGAGCGGTGCCAGCGGAGGTAGCGTTGCAGTGATTTTTCCATACAGAAGACCCCCTAGACAGATGGTTCTGCTAGGGGGCTTCCAACTTGGAACAAGTCGATTTAGAGCTTACTGGAGCGGGAGACGGGACTCGAACCCGCAACCATCTGCTTGGAAGGCAGGACAGGACTTTTGCCATGTTTGCCAAGGTGCTGAACGTCTGCCTGGACCAGATTGCCAGATAGGCAGTCGTTCGTTATTCCGAGTTTATACCTCCTTGAGCACGGTGTCAACAAGCGGTTTCGCGGATAGCGGAGCATACCCTGCTTGTATCAGCAGATCGTCGGCCTCCTCAATATTGAGGTCGAGCGCAATAATAAATCGGATGATGAGGTCTCTTGTTGGTTGCCTAACCGGACCGCCGTGGAGCGGCCGGTTAAGCCAATCGGCACGCTGCCCTTCGAGCTTATGGATATAGGTGCGGTCAATGTGAACGCGTTCCGCGATATCCGACGCACTCAGCCCCGCTCGCTCCCGGTATTCTCGCAGCGTACGCCCTAGCACGTTCTCACTCATACTCATACTCCTCCACTGACTTTATGTCTTCCTTGTTGCCGGTAATTGCATAGAAGTAGTGGGACGAACAGATTTACCATTCGAATGTCGGCCGACTTCCTTACATCACTACGGAAAATCGGGGTTTCCTTGTGATTTGGCTTGATACGAGCTATGCTCAACGAACTAGAAAGTTCCGTTTGACCGGCTACAAGTCCAAATGGTGCTAATCCTAGGCACGAAAATGTTTAGGTCGGCCGAGATTTTCACAATGTGTAGTGACAGAAGTGACACTAGTGACAGTCCTTCCATAGTTTTGTGTGCAAGAAATATCGTCTCAAATTTTGCCTAGTCCAGCGTCACTTCTGTCACTTCTGTCACTAGCAGTTACCGAAATCCCAAGCCAGTACCTCTGGCCACCGGTTCCCCGCTTGGTCTCCAATCCACGCTCCGTAAGCCGGAGCCCGAAGTCACGCTTGGTCATGGGCGAGTCGTTGGCGGCTACACACCAGACCTCATAGGCTTCGTATAGTTCCCGCGCCGATGATCGAGCAGCCGCGTCAAA
>JADDQE010000002.1 GCA_016781525.1 bacterium
AGCAGCAATGCCACTCTCTGCATCCTCCGGTGCGCTAGAAAGTCTACCGAGGTTGCCCCATAGACTATACTCAAAAAAATCGCGGCGAGTAGATTACCTTATTCTAATCCCCTACGAGACGTGCCGCAATCACGACGCGAGAACCGGCAGGTTCCCTTGGAGGTAAAGTACGTGGCTAAGCAGATCGATCAACAGGCACCGGCCGACGAGCGGCTAGCACCGCGCGTCCTTCGTGACGGGCTAGTGTTGCGGTGGAGCACGCCCGACGATGTCGAGCGGATTGCGGCCCTATCATCCTTTGTCTTTCGCGACAAGATCGATTCCCCGCCGAACGTACGCAATGCGGCCTGGATGCGCGACTTGGGGAGCGGCCGCCACCCCTTGACGACTGTGGACCAGGGGGTGTTCGTGGAAGATACGGCCGCTGGCCAGGTTGTGGCCAGTATGTGGCTGATCCCCACGGTATGGACCTTTGGCGGCATCTCCTTCGGGGTTGGTCGTCCGGAGGCGGTTGTCAGCCATCCAGACTACCGCAGGCAGGGCCTCGTCCGCGCGCTCTTTGACGCCTTCCACGCTCGCAGCGCGGCGGCGGGCGAGCTCGTCCAAGCCATAACGGGCATTCCGTACTACTACCGGCAGTTCGGCTATGAGATGGCGCTCGAGCTTGGCGGCGGTCGGACGGTCCAGTTCGACGATATCCCGTCGCTTAAAGAGGGTGAGACGGAGCCCTACCACCTGCAGGCCGCGACCGTCGATGACCTGCCGTTCGTCATGGAGCTGTACGAGCATGAGCGGTGGCGCAGCTTGGTATCGGCCGAGATTCCCGAGGCCTACTGGCGCTGGATGCTCGACGGCGTCTCGATCGAGTCGGGCGAGGGCTGGACGCCGCTATTGATCCGCAGCTCGGACGGCGCGCACTGCGGGTTCGTGCTGCCACGCAAGACGCGCTGGGGCAAGACGCTCGGCATCCAGCAGATCGCGCTGCGCGAGGGGCTTGGCTGGCGATCGGTTATCGGGCCGGTCCTCCGTGCGCTACGCGACCATGCGCGCACGGTGCCCCCTTCGGGTCGCGAGCAAGTCGATCCGACGCGGCTGGCCTTTACGCTGGGAACCGAGCACCCGGCCTATACCGTGCTGGGTGAAGCGCTCGCGCCGCGGCACAATCGGCCCTATGCCTGGTACGTGCGCGTGCCGGACCTACCGGGCTTTCTTCACCACGTCGCACCAGTCCTCGAGGATCGGCTGCGGCACTCGGCGCTGGCCGGCTACACAGGGGAGCTCCGGCTCGACTTCTACCGCGGTGGTCTGCGGCTCGGCTTTGCCGACGGACGGCTTATAATCGCCGACGACTGGCAGCGGCCGGTCTTTGGCGACGAGCCGAGCGCGGGCTTTCCACCACTGGTATTCCTCCAGTTGCTCTTTGGGCGGCGCAGCCGAGCCGAACTCGAATACGCGATGCCGGACGTATGGAGCGGCGAGGAAGCGGCGACAGTCCTGGACGTCCTCCTCCCACCACAGCCCTCGCTGGTAATACCGTTGGACTAAGGGCTGCTCGCTCAACCTCACAGGGCTTCTGCAACGATGGACGGTGCGCCGGTGTTGGCTGCGCTCCGCTCTGCGCCCTCTGCAATATGACGATTACCGACGTGCCGCGTACGAGCTAGCGTCGACTTTGGGCTCAACCCAGGCAGCTAGCAGGGGCATCTACTCGGATGTCGTACACACAGAACGGGCGAGGCGTAGCTTCCCTCGCCCGCTTTGATTCGGTCGATGCTTGTGTGGGGCATGTCGGAGCATCGTAGCCCAGGTAACGGCCTGCGTCGTAACCCACGTTTTCTACGTCAAGCCAGGCTTCAGGCAATCGCGCGGTGGGCCCCACCATTGATGGTCAGGGAGGTTCTCGTGATGAATGCCGCCAGGTCGGACACGTAGAACAACAACGCCTTTGCCACATCCTCGGGCAGCGTTAGGCGTCTCAGCGCAGTCGCGCCGATCAGATAGTCACGGAGCTGCTGGCTCGTCGCCCCTTGCGGTCGTGCGAGTGCTCTGCGTTCCTGTGGCTGTAGTAGGCAAAGGGGCCTAGCTGCGTATGGACGTATGACGGATGGAGCAGAGGCTCGGGCGGACTATGGTAGGAGCCACAGCTAGGTGGATAAGGCCAAACGTTTGGTCGGTAAGGGACGCGGAAAGCTTGACCCAAGCTGTATCGCCGTCTGCCATGGTTCATCTAGCGCATGCTAGCAACGGAGGATTATCATGTTTCGCCGATACAACAGACCGTGGAGCAGCTGGCTGCTGCTCCTGCTTCTCATCACATCCGCCACCACGCTTCGTCCTGCTGCCGCAGCTCCCAAGGTCGAAGGCCGGTTCCAGGAATACTGGGAGCAGCAGGGCGGTCTGCCGATCTTTGGCCTGCCCATCACGAGCGCCGCGAGCGAAACCAACGCGGACACCCAGCGTAATCATTTGACGCAGTGGTTCGAGCGCAACCGCTTCGAGCTGCACGCGCAGAATGCCCGCCCATATGACGTCTTGCTCGGACGGCTGGGCGCCGACCGTCTGCAGCAGCAAGGCCGCACCTGGCAGCAGTTCCCAAAGGCGGCACCAACCGCCCCGCATTACTTCGCGCAGACCGGCCATGCCATCGCGCATGACCCGTTCTGGCGCTACTGGTCAAGCCATGGTCTTGAGTTCGATGGGCGCCGCGGGGCGAGCTTCGAGGAAAGCTCGGCCCTCTTCGGCCTCCCGCTCTCGGAGCCGATGATGGAAACTAACACCTCGGGCGATCGAGTGCTGACCCAGTGGTTCGAGCGAGCACGCTTCGAGGATCACGGCCAGAAGGGAGTTCTGCTGGGGCTGCTCGGCAACGAGGCTCGCCAGCGCGCACCAGGGGCACCAGCCTCGCAATTGAAGTATCTTTGGCCGGGTTACGTTCCTGGTGATCTTTCGGTCATGCCGCAAGGATCGTTCGCCAACGAGACGATGTGGCTGCTGCATCTCGCACAGCCCCATGCGGAAAAGCCGGACGTCACAATCGGCGGCGGAGTTGAGGGCGGTGCGCCGGGACGGAAGCTGCAGGACGTAACGGTGCGCGGACAGCGCGGCACCACCTTCGCGACGGATGCTGGCCACGCGGTCATATGGTCCGAGGCCGGGCGGGTCTACGGGGTCTCGGGCAATCGCGGACTCAACGAGCTGCTGCGCATCGCCGAGCGCCTCGAGATCGTCGACCGCGGCACGTGGGAGCAGCGCGTCGGGAACAACGTGCCCCCGGCTCAAGACTTAAAGTATCTCTGGCCGCAGAGATCACCCCTGACAGTGTGGCACAAGGGCGGATCGCACGCTGACGAGCACGGCTTCGTCTTGCACCTGGCTTGGCCCCATGCGACCGAGCCGGATGCGACGATCAGCGGCGGCGCGGCGTCCGCACCACCCGAGGGCCAGGGCACCAAGGTGACCGTACGCGGCCGGCAGGGTACTCTGTACACCCTCGGCTCACGCCGCGCCCTTGCCTGGACTGAGGACGGCCAGTTCTACCTAATCGTCAGCACACTGAGCCAGAGTGAGCTCCTCGCGTTAGCAAATGACCTCGAAGAGCTTGACCTAAAGACGTGGCGCGATCGTTTGGGAACCAACTGATCTGCGGATGAGGCGTGGGGGCGGGCAATAGCTTCGCCCCCAGCCCTGCCTGTCTAAGCCATTAGGTTCGCAGCAGCACGATTTGAGTGGATATCCGTACCACCGTATCGTTAAAAACTGGAGAAAGATCATGAAGTCTTGGCCAAGGGTCCTCGTCACCGTTGCCGTCGCTGGACAGGATCCACGGGAGTTCATAACACCGTCCGGGTGTATCCCCCAATGGTACATCTGAGCGTGCATGAATGCTGAGCACTATCCGAGTGCTTCGGCTGCTCCCCCACGCAGCCCCATGGCCTGTTCGATCGCGATGCCTTCACGCCGAGCCTGGGCCCACGTAATCGGCAGGGGATACAGGTCGCCGGTTTGCTCGGCCGCGGTCAGTCGGTCGAGCGCGGCTAGAATGATTCGACGCTGGAGCTCGCGGTGAAAAGGCACGCCAAAGTGATGGCCCATCATGAACGGCACAAAGACCGCACGCGGCGGCCGCACCTGCTCCGTGATGTCTCGAGCCACTGTGATGGATACCGTGGGAATACCCCGTCGCTCAATAGCGCGCTGCACGAGCGCGACAGACTGATGTCATATCGGTCAAGCCGGGCACAAGAGCGCGGCGTCGGCGCCCTCGGCCACGACCGCGTCGGCAATCTCTTCGGCTAACGTCTGCTCCAGGCGCTCCGGGTCCATGTTGTAGCCGATGAACGAGAAGAGATGCGGCGTCAGACCGCCGATCACGCCTTCAGCGGCCAGCTCTTGTAGGCGCTCAATCGGAAAGATGACGTTGAGATCCCGATGGGCGTCGACTGTTGGATATTTCAGCTGGTGGATTTCCAGATCCTCCGGCTTGGAATTCGAGGGCACGCGGCGGAAGCTGTAATCGCCGACCGGGTGGACCACGTCAAAGGGCAGCGACCCCTTCGGTTGGACACCCGCCGAGCTGACGAAGGTGAGCCGGGCGGCGGCGAGTGGCTGGCGGAGGGCAGCCAGCGGGACCGTTTCAGACCGGGTGATCATTGAGCCGGGGTATCGCTCATTGATCGTCACCCAGAGGCCTGGTCGCAGCTGCTCCCTGGTGTTAGAGGGTTCCATCATGAATCCATTCTCCCGAATGTCTTACGAAATAAAAGTGGAGGTTAAAGAACAGATGCGCCAACGTCGCCGGATCTTTCGTGGCGAGGGTTTCGACAATAAACTCCCGATCGGTCGGCGGGACGTCTAGCAGCAGCTTCAGGGCCTCGATCCAAGCCTTGTCAATCTCGGCGCGTCCCTGCTGCTCGTTGCCATCGCCCAGATGTAAGCGCACGTAGCGGATCAACTTTTCGCGGTCGCCGTTCGCAACCGCATCCTTCAAGTACTGCAGCGACATTGCCTTGCCCCCTGACCATGTTCAGACCCCTGACCTTGGAGCGCCAAGTGTACCACCATCCGCGCGGAGCGTTTCAAGGACGCTCCTCAAGCTACCCGAATATCCGGGCCCGGCGGGGCTGGAAACCCCAAGGCGTGGACGGACTAGCCCGACATAGCGGCCGCCCAGGCTTACAAGCCAGGTTGCGTGAGCCGGTGTCATTTGCTTTACGATGGTTGACACGTAGAGTAAAGTAGTCATACGCGAGGAACAATTCCCACCTACTCCCGATGGCAGCGCTCTGGAGCTTAGCGCGGCGGCACTTCCCCTGTAGCGTTCGAAGGAGGTCCCCTATGTTGATCGCGCGTCAGGTCTTCCAAGCCAAGTACGGCCGAGGCGACGAGCTGGTCGCCCTCTTCAAGGAGTTCAAGACACGAATGCAGGAGGGCGGCGCGGACACCGGCCGCTTCCGCCTCCTCACCGATGTAACCGGTCCCTTCTTCACCGTCGTCACGGAGTTCCAGGTCGAAAGCCTCGCCGAATGGGAAGGTGCGTTCCGCGAATCGATGGACCGTCCATGGATGGGCGAGTGGTTCGCCCGTATGATGCCGCTAGTCGAATCCGGCAGCCGTCAATTCTACACCATCGTCGAGTAGCTGCGCCATCCGCTCCAGAGCTAGCCCCTGTGGAACGTTGGGCAGGCGCAGCAGTCACATGTCGGCTGCTGCGTAGCATTGAGTGCCGCGGCGAGGGCTTGCCGCGCTTCGGCGGATGCAGACCGAGTCAAGAGTACACCACCCCTTCGCAGCGCGCTCCTGCATAGACCGTTCCTATCCGGGTGGTAGCCTTACCACATAAGCCCGGGATATAAGCCGTCGTCCGCGCTTTAAAGGCACACGACCATGGTGACGATGCCATGGTCGTGTGCAATGATGTGATCCGAAATTACTTGATAGTTATCGGGAGGAAGACCCGCTGCCACTCGCCGGTGGTGGAGTAGGCCGCTGTTGCCGGGCCATTCTCCTTAAGCTGGCCGTTGGCTTCGACCTCCTGTAGCCAATAGGTGTATCTTTGTCCAGCCTGCACCTCCGTGTCGATCCAAGTGTATGTGGTATCACCGAGGCCTCCCTGTGCCGGAATCAGGGCTGAGGTGACGCGCGTCGCGTCCGCACGTGCCCCCGTTGCGCTCCGTAGCAGATAGAAGCCGCTGGTCTCGTGCTCGCTGGCGGTAATCCATTGCAAGACAATCCCGGCATTCGTGCCGCGTGCCGTGAAGCTCACCAGGTCGACTGCGGTTGGGTCTATCCGCACCTGGTAATCTTCAACCTCGCCGCCTTGAGCAGGCCCGACATAGGCCAGCGCCGCAAACAATGGCTGCGCCTCAAACAGGCGGAAGCGCATATTTAGCGTCCGGGTAGCACCTCCGATTGTGCCGTTAGGGACATCGAAGGTGTACGTGCTTGTGCTCGTCGCAACCGCCTGGTTGATGATAAACTCGCCGGCGTCTCCCCAATCGCCGTCGCTGTTGAAGTCGATCCAGCCGGTCAGCCAGCCAGAGCCGGTGACCTGGATCTGGAGCTGGCCGCCGTTTGCGCCGTTGCTCCATTTGAACACGCTTGAGCTTACTGTTGATACGCCGTCCTCGTCGGTGCCGTCGCCGTTGGCGGTGATACTCGGCTGGCCGTTGGCCTCGGCGTCCGGCGGAGCGCTGCCGAGATACAGTGTTGGACTGCCTGAGACACTATGGTATGGCCCGACCGGGTTACCCGCAAGCGTCGTTCGGTAGACCGACGGCAAATCGCCAAAATCGTAGTTGCCCAATAATTTGAACGCAAAGTCGACGTTGCTAACACTCGTGGCCGCCGGCACGCTTACGACCTGATACGTAGTTGTGACTACGCCCGTAGCCGGCGTTTTCACAACCTGCGTGGCGGGGGTATTCCCCAGCACGGTAGTCAGTGATAGATCGTTTGCAGGCGCGGCAAGGCTTGTGATATACACGCCGACCGGGATATTCGCAAAGGTGTAGTCGCCCTGCCCGCTGGTCAGCGTGTTGGCGACAGCGGTGGTTTCGCCCGAATCCATCACCATATCGTTGTCGCCATCAATCCAGCGGTACAAGAAAATGGTTTGGTTACCGAAGGCTGCTTCGTCGGCGTCAACGCCCGCTGTGCCAGTACCACACACTCCATTAGCAGTGGGATTATCCAAACAAATCGTGCCACTCAGACTGCTTGTCCCAACATGGCGGTAGCCAAAGTCCACGTTTAGCTCGCAGCCTGTACACGCCGTTCCGCCGACCGACTGCACCTGACCGGATGCCACAACCACGGTCGTCTGATTGTCAAGTGTCGCGTCCTTGTCAAAGGTTTGCGACAACCCGGCCGGGAAGTCGGGATCGCTGGTGTAAACGCGCACCGTGTACGTACCGTTAGGCACATTGCTAAACACGTACAACCCGTCGGTGTCGGTTTCAGTGAATGGGCAGGCCACGTTAGGTGTACACGAGTCGTCGATCAGCTCCACCTTGACAAACGGAATGCCCTGCTCGGTTGCGTCGCGCACGCCGTCCGCGTCGGCGTCAACCCACACGGTATCACCGATGACACCGAGCGGCTGGTAGCCAAAGTCGGCGCCCATGTAGTTTGTGCCGGGCAACACTGCGGCCCTGGTCTGGCTGTTGCAGCCGTTGGGCACGCTGTTGGGGCATGGAACACCATCCGAGTCCGGGTCAGCTGTAAGCGCCGCAGCACCAGGAATGGTGCTTGTGTCTGCCACGACAACATAATTGCCGACTGGCAAGGCAGTGAATAGGTATTTGCCGCTGGCGTTTGTCAGTGGATCTGTTGCGGTAACTTTGGTCGCAGCCAGTGTGTCGCCGGCACTGAAGAGTTTATTGCCATCGACATCGTTGTACAGCCGTACGGTCACGCCGTTGATACCGGTCTCGTTCCAGTCCTGCTCTCCGTCGCGGTTCGTATCCCAGAAGATCGTATCGCCAATCGATCCGAGCTGGTAGAAGCCGAAGTCCGCTGTTAGATCCGTATTCCCGTTGCTGATGGTACGATTCACGCTGACGCTGGTGGACGGCGTGAAGGTATTGCCGAGCGCGTCCTTCGGAAGGTCGGGGTCAGAACTATTCACTGTAACCGTGAAGACCCCATCGGGAAGGTTCCGGTAGCGGTACAACCCAGCTGTGTCGGTCGCGCCATCGCCACCATCCTCCATCGTCGCAGGAACGGTGACAAGCATCCCATTTCCGGCCAGGTTGACTTGCAGTAAGACGCTCACATTGGCAATGCCAATTTCCTGCGCGCCCGACTGGACCTGGTTGCCGTTCACGTCTTTCCAAACTGTATCACCGATTGAGCCGCCGCCAACCGGACGGTAGCCGAAATCCTGCGTCAGATCGCTGTTTGTTCCATTAACATTTACGGAAGCGCTCTGGCCGTCGCAGACCACGCACAAGCCGGTTTCATTCGGGTCCTGCGTTTGCTGGAGCTTGGCAGCAGGGAAATCGAGATCGGATGTAGCGACCCTGACGATGTAATTGCCGGCCGCGAGATTGCTGAACAGGTAGTATCCGCTTGCGTTCGTGACGTGGGTTCGAGCCACCGGTTCGTTCAGATCAATCACTCCGTTGCTGTTCAGGTCCAGGTACAGATTGACCGTGACGTTGGCAATGCCACTGTCGCCCGCATCCAGCGTGCCGTTACCATTCCAGTCGTAGTACAGGGTATCGCCGATTGTGGAGCTGCCGCTGCGGTGGAAGCCGAAATCGTGCGAGCCCGACACTTTGCTGGCAGGGAAGCTGTTGATCTGGATCAGGTTGTTGATTGAAGCATCGGATTCGAATGTCTCGGTCCAGGTTCCACCGGGGGGCAGTGTGGTCGTATCGGTTGTAACTTGGTAGATGCGGGTCGTGGAAGTAACAGTAAATCGATAGTTGCCGTTGGCATCGGTGAAGGTAGACGTCAGAATGTCGTCGCCGTTGCCGCAGATAGTATCAGGCCCACAATCCCGAAGCGTTACTCGGACGCTGGTTGTGCTATTCCCCAGGCCTGTATCGTCGCTGTTGCGCACGCCGTTGCCATTGTAGTCCTGCCAGACGGTGCCGTGGATCATCGGGCTGACGTTGTAGCCGAAGTTCACGTTGATGATCGACTCGTTCGGCGTATTGATCGGATTGAAGTTGGTCGTGCTTAAGGTTGCGGCGGTATTACCCCAGGTGCTATCACAAGTTGGGCACGTCCGCCCGCCGGACGTTTGATTATCATTCGCTTCGGCGGTCTGCGTGCCACCCGGCGCTGTGAGCTGCACAATGTAGAAGCCATCGCGCAGACCGTCGAACTTGTAGTATCCGTTGACGGTCGTCTGCGCCGCGATGGTCTGGAACGCGCCGCCGTTTCCGCTACACGTACTACCGGCATTCGCGGTTGCCGTTGTGAGCAGAGCACCGGTGCTGGTGTTGCGGCATGCCTGTAGTGTTACCGTGACGTTGGAGAGGAGCTGATCACTTCCATCGTAGCCGGTTGTGCCAATCCAGCCAGTTGTTCCGAGGTCGTTCCATACATAGCCCTCAATTGAGCCCGCCGGCGTGATCGTCACCGGCTCAAAATCGCTCGGGTTGTTGGCCGCGCGACCATCGGCGAATTTCGCATTCGATGTGGCGGCGCTATTATTGGTAGTCGTGGCAGTCGCGCCGACATCCTTCGCTTTGAACGTCACAACCACCTGCTTGGTTTGGCCAGGATACAGCGGCCCTACATTGTTCCAGGTCAGCAATCCATCGGCTACGCTATCGGCCGGTGGTGTCGAGGAAACAAACTGCAGCTTGGTCGAGTCAAAGGTATCGCGCAGCGGAACCGGGTTGAGGATCGCACCCTGGTTAACATTGCAGGTTCGATCGGTGGTGATTACAAACGCCGCGGCATCAAGGTTGATGTCGCCGGAGGTTCCACTGCCACCGCCTTTGTTTCCGGTCAGCTGCACTTCGGTCAGGTTGTTGGCGAAGTCGCTCCAACTCCAGGTTCCGGCAACGGTCCCCTGAATGATATAGCTTGTTCCGGTTGGCCCAGTGAAATAGCCTCCGGTACCATCACCAGCAAAACTCTGCGATGCAAAAGAAGCATTGTTGCGGTAGATATTGAGGATGAGCTGGTCCGTCGGTTTCAGGTTTGCGCGCTCGCTCACGTGCAGGCGATAGCCGACCGACGTAATGTTGCCCCCCATGTTCCCCAAGTTGAAGCCGCTCAGTCCCAGGATATCCGAGTTGTCGTTCATCGCCGTGTAGGCGATAACGCCATTCGGTTTATTGAGGGCATTGTTTGGCCCGATCCATTGCGCGTTTGCCGAGTTACCGCCTGGAGGGGTTTGGCTGGAATCAGGATGGGCGATCGTCGCCCAGACGGTATATGTACACGCTCCGCCACCCGCGGTGCCATCGCCGGGCAGGTTGTTGTCGAGCATAATGGTGTACTGCACATCATCAGCTTCGTACACCGTGCCTGTGGTGTCAAGGCGTTTATCGATGCTGAGCGCAGGCGCAAAGGCGAAGTCGATCCCACTCTGGCTAACTGGAGTTGCGGTCGTCTTGCCTGGATCAAGTGATGCTCTGCGGCTGGTCCGCGTCGAAGGCGCATAGCCGGTGGGAATATCGCTGTCACGGTCATCCACCACAACTAGGTAGTAGCCGTCGGGAAGGTTGCCAAAGCTATAATTATACCATTTTGCTATGGTGATAGAGCATTAACCGCATTCATAAA
>JADDQE010000247.1 GCA_016781525.1 bacterium
TTAACGAACGTGAACGTTCATTCTTGGTAATGAAGGGACCGTACCGCCACGGCGATGGCACGGTGCAAGGCGTGATTGGCGTCGCGCGTGACATTACCGAACGCAAGCGTCAAGAACAGATCAAAGATGACTTTTTGGCACTTGCATCACACGAGTTAAAGACGCCACTAGCAGCATTACTAGGGTATATTTATCTGCTGGAACGCTGGTCGGCGAAGAACGGTTTCGGAGATCGCGTCGACCACGCCTTGGCGGCGATGTCACACGAAGGAAAACGGCTTGACAGGTTGATCAACGATCTGCTCGACGTCAGCCGGATCCAGACGGGCCGGCTGCAGATGGACCTTCGGACGATTGAGCTGCGCAGCTATGTCGAGCAGGTCCTCGTGACAATGCGACTTGCGATCGCTGATCACCCAATTGTGTTGATTGACGATGCAGACCGCGAGTTGCCGTGTTTGGCGGACCCACAACGCCTTGAGCAAGTGATCTCCAACCTGCTGACGAACGCGGCAAAGTACTCGTCCGAGGGTGCCCCAATTTATGTCGAGCTGCAAAGCAGGCAACATTCGATCGAGATTGCAGTAAGGGATACGGGGATTGGTATTCCCGAGGCAGATGTGCCGCTCATTTTCGACCGCTTCTACCAGGTCCAGCGTCCCAGGCGCGAATCACGGCCGGGGATGGGACTTGGCCTCTTTATTACACGTGAGATCGTGCGACAGCACGGGGGAACACTAGGGGTCGACTCACGTGAAGGTGCCGGCAGCCGCTTTTCGATACAGCTGCCCTTGGCGGCGGAAACCATTCGGGAGGTCACACTTGACAGCAGTTCCATCGCCCACCCATCGGCACAGTCCATCGAATGGACAGATCGGAGGAGGGCCGGAAGTGGTTAGCGCGACGACCGGCGGAGAGCTGGCACCAGCGGCCTCGACCTCAACCGTCAGCAAGCAAGTGACTGGAGCACCAGCACGTCCAATTTTAGTTGTCGAAGATGACGCGGCAGTACAGCTGATGCTCTGCTTGGCGCTTGAGGATGCAGAGTATCCGGTTGAAACAGCGGCAAATGGAGCCGAGGCGCTCCAGCAGCTCGAAACGCTTGAGCCCGAGCTCATCTTGCTCGATCTGCGGATGCCAGTGATGGACGGGCCCACCTTTTTGCGACGGCTGTATGATGCGCCCGGCCGACGGATCCCCCCAATTATCATCATGACCGCCTCGCAGGAGGTCGATGCGACTGCGGCCGAGCTCGGTCTACCGATGATCAGCAAGCCGATGAACATGAAGCAGCTGTTTGAACTGATTGCCGAGCTTACAAGAGCTGACTAAGCACGCGGGTTTAGGTTGGACGCGAAGGCACCGCAGCGGGAACTGCTGCCGAGGAGCGGGCTTGCACACGGTCAAGCAGGGCAAGGCCCGCTGCAACACTGAGACCGATAGCGCAGAAGACAAGCCAGGGCAGCGCTTGAAACTCCCACCGTCCAGCAGCATCATACAGCCAGCCCCCCAGGTAGTTACCGAGAGCTCCTCCGACAGCGAGCGCCAGAGCACTAAAGCCGAAGTAGGCGCCCAGGGCGCTGGGGTCCGCCAGCTGCGCTGTTATCGTCTGCTGCGTTGGCTGAACCAGCATCGCCCCGAGTGAAAAGAGTGCTATACACCCGAGCAACATGGCAAAGCTATCTACGATGGCTACCAGTCCCAGGCCGCTTGCCATGAGCGCAGTGCCCCCAACCATAATTGATAGCGGTCGAAACCAGCGCTCTGCGAGGAGTAATACCGGATATTGGAATACCACCGTCAGGCCAGCGTTGAGACCGTACACCCAGGCCACGTTGTTGACGCTCAGGACGCCGATGGGAGTTTCGATGGCTGCGGCGCCCCAGCGCTGCGCAGCAAGTGTCAGCGAGATCGATAGCTGGACCCACATAAACCAAAAGCCGCTTAGCAGCGTTGTAAAGATTACGAACCGCCGATTACGTACGGCAAGGAGGATTCCGCCGCCAATAGATGTCTGGCCCTGCGCGACACGAACCGGCGGAAGGCCGACGAGGGTAATCACGCCTGCGAACGCGAACGTCGCAGCCGACACAAAGCAGACGAGGCGAAAATCAGTGCGTAGCAGCAGCGCGCCGACCAGCGGGCCTACTGTCATCCCCAAACCGCCCGCAATGCCGTTCAAGCTAAAGTATCGATTACGCTCTGCCGGATCGGCCAGCGCAGCTACAGCCGCATTCTTGGGCGCATCAAAGAGCGCGCCGCCTACCGCGGCCAGCACACAGAGCGCCAGCAACAGGTTGAAGGTTGACGCCCAGGCAAGGCCCGCGAACGCTACCGCCCGTATTGCCATACCCGTACAGATGAGCCCCTTTGCACCCCAGCGGTCTGCAAGCGCTCCGCCAACCAGGGTAAGGCCCTGCTGTGTCATTTGGCGCGCCGCGAGCACAATCCCGACGGCTGCTGCGGCGAAACCAAGGTCTTGCACGTAATGCACCGAAATGAGCGGGACCAGCATAAAGAAGCCGCCGAACATAAGGAATGAGTCGACCAGCAATACAGCGAGCCCGCGGCGACGTTGCGCCAATGTCAGCATGACGTAGCTATCCTTCCTAACCTCCGGAAGTGTACCCAAAATGAGCTAGCAGCGCTGTGACAGCGGCTGACTGCTTGACAGGCTGTGGTACTGTTCGCGACGGCGATACGGCACAGCGGAAGGTCAGAGCTTAATGCTAAGAGGTTCGTGCTTGGCTTGCGCCTGTTCACTGCATGGGTAGGGAAAATAATAGTCCTAGGGGCGGCTGGCGTTGACGCGCCTCCGAGGGGACAGACTGCTATGAGAGGGGCTGCGTTTATGGAGCGGACATTTGTTGTGCTGGGAGCAGTAAGTGCCTTCCTGGCTGTGGGCGCGGGTGCATTCGGCGCGCACGCCCTACGCGCACGACTCGACGCGGGGCTCTTGGCAACGTTCGAGATCGGAGTGCGCTATCATATGTATCACGCGCTTGGCCTGTTCGTAGCAGCCTGGGCCGCACGTCAGTGGCCTGGTGCATTGACTACGGCGAGCGGATGGCTCTTTGTAGCCGGAATTCTCATTTTTTCGGGAAGCTTGTATCTCCTAAGCCTAACCGGCACGCGTTGGCTTGGCGCGATTACGCCGCTGGGTGGGCTAGCATTCCTGGCCGGCTGGTCGTGTATTGCGGTGGCAGCGCTCCGGTCCGGATAAGATCACAACCATGCGGACCCTAACCTCTGACTCAAGCTTTACCGAGACAGGCAGCGATTAAGTGGGATACAAAGCCAACGCCTACCATGGGGGTGACTTCGGTGAGGACGTTGGATTATTGCGCTGGAATTTGACGTTAGCTTGCGCCGCTGGTGCCAATAATGGCATTGATGGTATCTGCAACCTGCTCCAGCTCAAATGGCTTCGGTAAAAAGGCAGCGCAATCGCAGCCACGACGACAGTGCTCCTCGCGCGAGGCGCTCATCAGCACAACCGGAATCGAGCTGAAGTGCGGGTCGTGATTGATCTCACGGCACAGCTGACGACCGTCGACCATCGGCATCATCACGTCGGCGAGTACCACGTCGGGCTGAACCTCGACCAGTCGCTCCCAGCCCTCCTGCCCGTTCGAGGCAACAGTAACCTGGTAGCCTTCGTCTTCTAAAAAGTCTAACAATAATTCGGCAATTGCTGGCTCGTCTTCGACCAGCAGAATTTTCTTGGTTTGCATATCCCTCTCCATCTAAGCGCCTGCGGGTTGCACTCAACTGGATCGGCCCCGGTCGGACCACCACAGCAAGTGGTGTGCTACGAAAAGCATTCGTAGACTGCTACTGTCAAGAAGGATTGTATTACGGCCAGATCGAGGTGGAGCTACTCGACGGGCGAAGGTTCGCCTTCCAAGGCGAACACTTTTTTCCCGACACGGCATTCTTCGGCTTTTTCTCGCCGGAACCGATCAAGGCCTTGGTCTTACGGATGGAGGGTCCTGGTGGCAGCCTCTTGGTCCGAGAGTTCTACTTCTACAGCAAAACTCAGCACGAACGACGCTTCCAGTAGCTCAGCCTAGACGTAGGTAGACGCGGCGCGGTCGAGGTGACCGCGCCGCGCTTATGGCTGACCTGAGCCGAGTGGCAGAGCTGGCAATCGGCTGCCTGTGCAGGAGAGAGCTCGCGTCAAGGCCGGAAAGCAGGTATTTGCCTACGGGCACATTCCTTGCTACAAGGATTTAACCAGCAGTATCTCGCAGCGGAGTACGAGCACACCAGCCGACCTTGGGACTGGTTCGGTGTTTTTTTTTGCCGCGCGCAGGATACACTGTTCAGCTATTGATGAAGCAAGCAGAGATATTTTCTATGACGATTGATACTACAGTACCACAGGTTTGGGACACTCTTCAGTCCGAGGTTGAGCAGCGGCGCCAAATTCCCAGCGCGAGCTATCGTGTTCAGTTCAACAAGGATTTCACTTTCAAGGATGCGACTGCTCGGGTTCCATATTGGAAGCAGCTTGGGATCAGCCATGTGTATGCGTCGCCGTTCTTTCGGGCACGCCCCGAAAGCATGCACGGGTACGACATCTGCGACCATAACGCGCTTAACCCATCGATTGGTACTGACGCTGAATTCCAGGCCTTTGTACGGGCACTACACGAGCATGGAATCGGGCAGATTCTGGACACTGTTCCGAACCATATGGGCATTGGTGAAACCAGCAACCAGTACTGGATGGATGTCCTAGAAAATGGCCCGTCCTCACCCTACGCCTCCTTTTTCGATATTGACTGGGAGCCACTCAAGCCCGAGATGGGCAACCAAGTCCTGCTACCGATCCTCGGCGACCAGTACGGACGCGTGCTTGAAAACCAGGAGCTCAAGCTAAGCTTTGAGGGAGGCGCGTTCAGACTCAGCTATTGGGAAACGGTGCTTCCGGTCGCACCGCGTACCTACACACCCGTCCTCGAAGTAGTGCTGGAGCGGATGCTCGAAACGCTGCCGCCTGATACCGAGGATGTCCTTGAGTTGCAGAGTATTATGACGGCGCTAGTCCACCTGCCGCCGCGAACCGAAACCGATCCCGCGCGTATCGCGGAGCGCCAGCGTGAGAAGGAGATCATCAAGCGCCGCCTGAATACCCTTGCCGAGGCGAGCGAGGTATTCCGCGCTGCACTTGACGCAGCAATCGCGCTGTATAACGGCGAGCCGGGTAACCCGCGAACGTTCGACAGGCTTGACGAGCTCGTGCGGACGCAGGCCTATCGCCTTGCGTATTGGCGCGTCGCCGCCGAAGAGATCAACTACCGGCGATTCTTTGATATCAACGACCTCGCGGCGATCCGGATGGAGCAGCCGGCGGTCTTTGAAGCTACGCACCAGCTGATCTTCCGCCTGCTCGTAGAGGGCAGCATTAATGGTCTGCGCATCGACCATCCGGATGGCCTCTGGGACCCCGCCGGCTATTTCCGAAACTTGCAGCGCTACTACCTTGTCGCGCTTGCGCGCCGGCAGTTCGAGCAGGACGGCAACGCCGACGACGAACAGTGGGCAGGGATTGAGCAGGAGATTTTACAGCGCTATGAGGAAGCGTGGCGCGAAGATCCACATGGCCTGATGGCACGACCGTTGTATGTTGTGGCCGAGAAAATTTTGGGCCATGGCGAAACCTTGCCGAGGGAATGGCCGGTCGACGGCACCAGCGGATACGACTTCCTGAACTTGGTCAACGGCGTCTTCGTCGATGGCGCGAATGGCAAAATTTTTGAGACAATCTATAGCAGTTTCATTCGCCAGCAGACCAACTTCAATGAGCTGGTGCTCGCCAAGAAAAAGCAAATCATGCTGATCTCGCTTGCGAGCGAAGTCAACGTGCTGGCACATCAGCTCAGCCGGCTTTCGGAGCGCAACCGCTATGTGCGTGATTTTACGCTTAATAGCTTGACCTTCGCGCTACGCGAGGTCATCGCGTCGTTCCCGATCTACCGGACATATATCGCCGACTCGCAGGTATCAGAGACCGACCGGGCGTATGTCGAGACGGCAATCGCGACGGCCAAGCGTCGAAATCCCGTCACCGACCCTTCGATTTTCGATTTCGTTCGCGATGTATTGCTGCTGCGCTATCCGGGCACCGCGGATGAGGAGGATCGCCGGCTGCAGCAAGACTGGGTGCAAAAGTTCCAGCAGGTTACTGGGCCAGTCATGGCTAAGGGGCTCGAGGATACCGCATTTTATATCTATAATCGCCTGATTTCACTTAACGAGGTCGGCGGCGAGCCTCAGCGCTTCGGTACCAGCATCGCCGAGTTCCACCGTGCAAATGCCGAGCGCCAAAAGTCGTGGTCGCATGCGATGCTGACTCTGTCGACGCACGATACAAAGCGCTCTGCCGATGTTCGGGCACGGATCAACGTCCTGAGCGAGCTTCCCAAGGACTGGAAGTCAGCGCTGACGCGCTGGAGCCGGCTCAACAGTCGGCACAAGACCAAGGTTGAAGGACGCAGTGCACCCGATCGTAATGAGGAGTATTTGCTGTATCAGACCCTGCTAGGAGTTTGGCCTTCAGCACCAATGGATGAAGCCGAGCACCAGGAGCTAGTCGAGCGTATCCAAGCGTACATGCAGAAGGCATTAAAGGAGGCCAAGGTCAACACGAGCTGGGTCAACCCTAATGCTGCATGGGACGCCGCCGCGGCACGCTTTGTCAGCAAGGTCCTCGAAAACTCGCCGCAAAATCCGTTTCTGGCCGACTTCCGCGCGCTCGCGGCGAAGGTCGCGTACTATGGAGCGTACAACGCCCTCACCCAGACGCTCTTTGAGCTTACGGCTCCAGGCATGCCGGACATCTATCAAGGGAACGAAGCGTTGGATCTGAGCCTGGTCGACCCCGATAACCGCCGGCCTGTGCCGTATGATCGCAACGCTGAGCTGCTCCAAGCGATCGACCAGCAGCTTGAGCGCGCAGCGGCCGACCGGGAACTCTACGTTCGGGGCGTGGTGGAAGAAACGAACGTGAGCGCCGCGAAGCTGCTCGTGGTATCACGGACGCTGCGCTTCCGGAGGGAACATCCAACCCTGTTTACCGATGGTGCCTACGTGCCTCTTGAGGTTGTCGGCCCCCATAGCGAGCATGTTGTCGCGTTTGCGCGGCGCGCGGGTGAGGACGAGGCACTTGTGGTTGGTCCGCGCCTGCTAACGCAAGTCGCCAGCCAGGGCCAAGCTCCGCTGGGCGAGCGCTGGGGCGGCTCAACCTTCATTGTGACTGAAGCCGAGGCTGGCACAAGCTACACAAATCTGTTTACAGGCGAGCGCGTCGAAGTAATAACTATCGATGGAAGCGCGCGTCTACCAATTGCCGCGGTGTTTGCAAACTTTCCGGTGGCAATCTTAGTCAAATCAGACGCTTAAGGAGGGGCCCAAGGTCATGAACGAGCGGTTGCGGGGACGACCTTGGGCAATTCGGTGACACAGCAATTAGGACTCTTATGCAAGAAATTTGGCCAGGAAAACCCTACCCGTTGGGCGCGACCTGGGATGGCCTCGGCGTCAACTTCGCTCTCTTCTCGGAGCACGCGACCGCAGTCGATGTGTGCTTGTTTGATGCCCAAGACCCGACTCGTGAGGTCAAGCGCATCCGCATGCCTGAGCAGACCGACTACGTTTGGCACGTCTACCTGCCCTACGTTATGCCAGGCCAACTCTACGGCTATCGCGTCCATGGGCCGTATGCGCCAGAGCAAGGCGACCGCTTTAATCCGAATAAGCTCCTGATCGACCCCTACGCGAAAGCTCTCAGCGGCACCGTGCAGTGGAGCGATGCGATGCAGGCCTATCCCGTCGGGCACCCTCAGAAGGATCTTGTTCTCGACACCGCCGATAGCGCGGCGGGTTTGCCTAAGTCGGTCGTGATCGATACAGCCTTCGACTGGGGCGACGACAAACATCCCAATACGCCGCTGTATCAGTCGGTGATTTACGAGCTGCATGTTAAGGGCTTTACCAAACTACATCCCGAGCTGCCTCAGCACGTGCGCGGCACCTATGCCGCGCTCGCCAGTCCGCCCGTCATCGAGTATCTCCAGAGCCTCGGCATTACCGCCGTAGAGCTCCTACCAGTCCATCAGTTTGTCGATGATCGTGTACTCGTCGACCGCGGCCTGCGCAACTACTGGGGCTATAATACGACTGGCTACTTTGCGCCCGACGTACGCTACTCGGCCGGAGGCACGCGCGGCGAACAGGCGCGCGAGTTCAAGACGATGGTCAAGACGCTGCACGCGGCGGGCATCGAAGTCATTCTGGACGTCGTTTACAACCACACCGCGGAAGGCAACCACCTCGGACCAACACTGTCGTTCCGCGGCATCGACAACGCCTCGTACTACCGGCTGGTGCCGAACGACCCGCGCTTCTACATGGACTTCACGGGCTGTGGCAACACACTCAATGCGGTCAACCCGCGCACCTTGCAGCTGATCATGGATAGCTTGCGCTACTGGGTCCTGGAGATGCACGTCGACGGATTTCGCTTCGACCTCGCCTCAGCATTGGCTCGTGAGCTGCACGACGTAGACCGTTTGAGCTCCTTCTTTGACATTATTCACCAGGACCCGGTTTTGTCGCAGGTGAAGCTGATAGCCGAGCCTTGGGACGTCGGCGCTGGCGGCTATCAAGTCGGCAATTTTCCCGTCCTGTGGGCGGAGTGGAACGGCAAATACCGCGACTCCGTCCGCTCCTTCTGGCGCGGCGATGCGGTCGGCGTGGGCGAGCTCGCCTTTCGGCTTTCAGGCTCGAGCGACTTGTATCAGCACAACGGGCGGCGGCCGTATGCCAGCATCAACTTCGTGACCGCGCACGACGGCTTTACGCTGCACGATCTCGTCAGCTACAACCAGAAGCACAACGAGGCCAACGGCGAGAACAACCGCGATGGCGAGAGTCACAACCTGAGCTGGAACTGCGGCGTCGAGGGACCGACCGAGGCACCTGAAATCGTTAGTCTACGCGAGAAACAAAAGCGTAACTTACTTGCAACGCTGTTGCTTTCGCAGGGCGTACCAATGATGTGCGGAGGCGACGAGCGCGGACGAACCCAGCGCGGCAACAACAACGCGTATTGCCAGGATAATGAAATCTCGTGGGTGGACTGGACGCTAAGCGAGCGTGACGAGAAGCTGCTGGACTTCACCAAGCGCTTGATCGCGCTCCGCACCGCACATCCGGTTCTCAAACGCCGCCGCTTCTTCCAAGGACGACAAATTCACGGCGGTGGGATTCGCGACATCGCCTGGTTCCAGCCCGATGGCAGCGACATGACCGAAGAGGCCTGGGACAATGGCCTGGTGCGGACGCTCGGCATGCGGCTTAATGGCATGGCGATCGAGGAGACCGACGAGCGCGGCGAGCATATCACCGACGACATGTTGCTGCTGCTCATCAACGGCAACGACCAGCCACAAGGCTTTAAGCTGCCGGGGCCGCCCACCTCACCGCGATGGGAAGTCATGCTGGATACCAACACTCCGGAGCTCAGGGAGGGCCGTACTGCAGCGCCCGGCGAAATCTTCGAGCTTCACCCTCGGACACTTGTTCTTCTCCGACAGCCGAAGGAGCTGCTATGACCTGGGAGTTACCAATTGGCGCACAGGTGACGCCGCAGGGCGTCCGCTTTCGGGTCTGGGCGCCAGCCGCACAGGAAGTCGCCGTCGCCCTCTTTGTCGATGGGCGAACCGAGACGACCCACCAGCTTACGCCGGCCGGGGGCGGCTACTGGCAAACCGAAGTACCAGGAATCGGCGCCGGTGCCCGCTACGCCTACAGCATCGACGGCGACGATCCACGTCCCGATCCGGCATCACGGTGGCAGCCGGACGGAGTTCATGGGCCGTCAGCGGTGGTCGATCCATCAGCCTTTCGCTGGAGCGATGCTGCATGGCAGGGGATACCGCGCGACGACCTTGTGATCTATGAAGTGCACGTCGGTACCGCGACGGATGAGGGGACCTTTGAGGCCCTGATCCCAAAATTGCCCTACTTCAAGGACTTAGGGGTAACGGCGCTCGAGATAATGCCGATCGGGGATTTCCCAGGTCATCGCAACTGGGGCTATGATGGCGTGGATCTGTACGCTCCAGCCAACAGCTATGGCGGTCCCGAAGGCTTCAAGCGGCTGGTCGACGCGGCCCACGCACAGGGTCTTGCGATTATTCTGGACGTCGTCTACAACCACTTTGGTCCGGATGGCAACTACCTGCGCGTCTTCAGCTCGAGCTATTTCACTGATCGTCACCATACGCCTTGGGGTGATGCGCTCAACCTGGACGGTCCTGGGTCAGAAGCCGTGCGTGCCTTCTTAATCGATAACGCGCTGCACTGGGCGCATGAGTACCACGTCGACGGGCTTCGGCTCGATGCGACGCACGCGCTGATCGACGATAGCCCAGTCCACTTCCTCCAGCAGCTGACTGACACTCTTCGCAGCTCACTAGCGGAAGGTCGGCACTTTGTAATCACCGCTGAGGACGAGCGAAATGACGCGCGGCTTGGCCGGCCCACAAGTCAGGGGGGGTATGGCATCGACGCAATTTGGGCCGACGACTTCCACCACGAGACCCGAATCGCGCTGACTGGCGAACAGAGCGGTTACTACGCCGATTATACCGGCAGCACCGCCGACCTTGCGTCGACCATACGTGACGGCTGGTTCTATCAGGGCCAGTATTCGGCGACAAACAAGCACAACCGCGGAACAAAGCCGCAGGCGCTTGATCTCCCGCAGTTTGTCTATTGCATCCAAAACCACGATCAGGTAGGCAATCGGCCCCTCGGCGATCGGCTCAACCATGTTGTCGAACCTGAGGCCTATCGCGCGCTCTCGGCCCTGCTCCTGCTCGTTCCACAAACTCTGCTCCTGTTCCAGGGCCAGGAGTGGGCAGCCAGCACGCCCTTTATGTACTTTACCGACCATAACCCCGAGCTGGGCAAGCTGGTGACGGAGGGACGGCGTAACGAGTTCGAGGGCTTTTGGCGCGAAACGCACATCGAGGTACCTGACCCGCAGGCACCTGAGACCTTCGAGCGCTCGAAGCTCCAGTGGGATGAGATCGAGCAGCCGCAGCACACAGATACGCTTGAGCTATACCGCGATCTGATCCGCATGCGGCGCACGCATCCTGCCCTGCTCCGCCGCGACCGTCGTGCGCTGTCCGTAAACGTGGTACCAGCGCTCGACGACACAGCAGGTAATGACAATGCTGCGACCGGTGTCGTCATCCGCAGGCAGGGCGCGACTCCAGCAGATGAGCTGCTCATCGTCGTCAACCTCGAGGGCAGCTTCGACCGAGACGTCGAGCAGCTCGTGGCCGAGGTGAAATCGGGGCAGGAGCTGGCATTGGGAGGCCAGGCCTTAGCCGCGCCGAAGCTAAACGTGCTACTCGACACGAATGATCGGCGTTTTGGAGGCAGCCTTGCCGCCGAGCTGACAGACAACGAAGGGCGCGGACGACGGCTGCGCTTGAATGCGCCCGGTGTAGTCGTGCTGCAGGTTGGTCAATAACCGCCGCACGATAGCTTGGGGAGTGCGTATGATCTTCAGCGCACTCCTCCGGCTGTTTACGTGCCACATGCACGTCCCCGCCCTGCGTCCCTTCCAACGTCCGGCACATAGGGAGCTCGCCATCATCATGCTGCTCCGCATCCGAAGCGGCATATCGTTCCCAAGCTTTGACCCTTCCTACCCGCCGTGCTAAAATCCGAGCTTGAATCGGGCGGCCGTGGTTGACCTATTTTGACGATGGCGCCGGCGAGGAGAAGGAACGTGCGTCGCCTAGTCATTCTCATGTTTGCGGTCGTCCTGCTGTTCGGAGCTGGGCTGATGGTGCCTGGGCTACGAACTCAAGTCCGTTCCCTGGTGCGGCGTGACCCGCCGCCGCGCATTACACCGCTTGCTGTTGCGGTCGATATGGACGCATACACCTCGCACCGCAGCTCGGCCACAGCGGCAACTGCGCTACCATCCGCTACCGTTCTGATATCGCCGACTGCCTCGCCAACGCTAAGCACTCGCTCCCTGGCCGTACCCTCGATTGTGCCAGCCAGCACGTCCACACCCACGGCCATGCCGACTGCCACTCCAGTCGTACACCACGGCCGCGTGTACGATGCATATGTTCCAGCAGCGGCAAAGCAGGAGCAATTTTTTCAGTATTCGTGCGAGTTCGATGCGGCCTGGGTGATCCTTGCAACGTATGGCTTTGACGTCGACGCGGACGACTTGCTCAATGCCATCCCACACGACGACACCGTCGAGCCCGCGATCAAGGAGACCAGCGAAGGATTTTTAATCTACGGCGGGGACATCACGCGTGCCTATTCTGGTGACTACACCAAAAACTATCTGGCGCGTACGACGGGACAGGCGATGCGTGGCCTCTTCGAGAAGTATGGGCTACACACAACGCTGATCCATGATCGGGGTGGTGTCGAACAGTCACTGCGATCCGGACAGCTTGTTTGGATGAAGACAACCGTAGACTTTAACAAGTGGCGGCCGGCAACCTGGGTCATGCCCGATGGTCGTACCCATCAGACAGTGCTCGGCAATGACCACGCAGTTGTCGCGATCGGCTTTAGCGAGCGAGGTGTTGTGATCCGAGACGTGCTGGGGCCGACCAGCACCAACCGCCAGCGCCCATACGAGTACGAGGTCGACTGGGAAACCTTTATGGCAGCCTGGGGCGCCCAATCTTTTGATGGTCTCGCGGTCGCCCCACCAGGCTCACAGGTGGAGCTGGGTCGATGAGCAACCAGCAGCACGGCAACGGTTCCCGAGCCACCGGGTCACGAAGTGAAGCTGTCTTTGAGGCAATGCGGCGCTACCTGGAGCGCTGGCGGCAGCTCAATCGCTCGGCACGGCTCTACCTCGTACACGCCGCACTCCTAACCGCAAGCCTGGCACTGTATGGGCTGTTCTTCAATCTGGCAATAGAGGAGCTCGGCTACTCACGAGAGTTTCTTGGTACGCTCAACGGTCTTGGGATTGCGGTCGCCGCGGGCCTCAGCGTTCCACTGTGGTGGATGGTGGCGCGGATCGGACTCCGGCCCTCACTGATCATTAGCGCAACGCTGCAAGCTATTAGCGCCGCGCTCGTGGCAGCATTCCCAAGCGAAGAGCTGCTCCTGCTTGCGGCTGCATTTACAGGTATGGCTGCGACCATTTTTCAGGTGAGCTCGCCGCCCTTTATGATGGAGCAGAGCACCGCCGCGACGCGCGACCATGTCTTTAGCGCCAATGCCGCGATTAACGTTGGCCTCGCCGGTGTCGCAACATTTTTCGCGGGCGAGCTCAAGCTTTCGCTCGCGGGCGTGCTGGGTGTTGGAGCGGAGAGCGTCACCGCCTATCGTGCGACCTTTGGCTTGGCTGCCGGCGGTCTTGCGCTGTCGATTCTCCCGCTGCTCCTGATCCGTACCGATATGCGTCCGCGGACGCGCCCAAGCACTGATAGTCGTGATACTAACCGAGAGGCGGATGCGAGCTCCCGTCCTGCGCACGACACCCGACACACCAGCGCGTGGATCAAGCGCCTTCCGGGCCTAGCATGGCTACTCACACGACTGCCCGATCCTTTGCCAGCTCTTATCCTGAGCCCACGGGCCGTGTTGGCCCTGCTTGTCTCGCCGCTGTTGATTTCATTCGGCGCAGCGCTGCTGATCCAATATCTCAACTTGTTTTTCAAGGACCAGTTTGCGATCAGTGACGTCGTCCTCGGGCGCATCTTCGCAACGGTAGGCGTAATTACTGGCCTCGCAGCCTTAGCCGGCCCGATGCTTTCGACGAGGATCGGCAAAATTCAGACTATCGTTCTAACCCAGCTCCTCTCTATCCCCTTTTTGCTACTGATGGGCTTTGCGCCGCTGCTCGGAATTGCGGTTGCAGCGGCAATCGCCCGAGGTGCGTTGTTCAATATGGCGGCTCCGCTCTACGACGCCTTTGCGTTGGAGCGTACCGACGAGGCGGCCCGCCCCATTGTGATCGGGCTCATCAATGGCGCTTACACCGTGGGATACCTGGTTGCGCCCTTTGTAAGCACGCGCGTTCAAGTTGCCTACGGCTTCGCGCCGCTCTTCATCGCCACCGCAATCTTCTATGGCCTGGCGGCGGCGGCAAACTACTTGCTCTTCCTCCGTCCCACACTCCAGCACCGCAACAGCCGGACGACGGCAAATGCCCATCACTTAGGACACGAACTTAAGGATGCGGAACACATGCGGCGTTAAGGCTTGGGACAAACATCGAGTAAGATAGAGCCATACGTCAGGAGTAGATGCGCAGCGATGATCGATATCCAGAACGGAAGCGGTCTTGCATGGGAAGAGATCGACGCCTTGGTGGGCGGTCGGCATGGCGCACCGCTCAACGTCCTCGGCCCGCACCAATTCAACCAGGCTACAACGGTTGTGCGAGTTCTGCGCCCACATTCCACCGGCGTGGAACTCCTGAGGCCCGACGGTTCCTCACACCAGATGGAGCGGGTACACGGCACGGCTCTTTTCGCGGCTCCGCTACCACACGACGAAGCTCACCGCTATCGGCTGCGGATCGTCGAGGAGGAGCAACGCTTCGAGATCGACGATCCATATCGCTTTGCGCCCCAGCTCTCGGCGTTTGACCTCCATCTGATCCAAGAGGGCACGCATTACGACACGTATGAGAAGCTTGGCGCGCATCTCACCTCGCAGGAGGGCGTGGCAGGAGTGCACTTCGCGGTCTGGGCGCCGAATGCCGAGCGGGTAAGCGTCATTGGAAGCTGGAATCGATGGGACGGACGCACCCATCCAATGCAGCGCCGCGAGACCGGCGTCTGGGAGCTGTTTATCCCAGGCCTGGCCGAGGGTACCGCGTTTAAGTACGAGGTACGTACCCATAACGGACATCTCTTTGAGAAAGCGGATCCCTATGGCTTCTGGGCTGAGCGCTCGCCAGGCGGCGCGTCCGTGGTATGGTCCACCGACAAACACATTTGGCAGGACGCGGAGTGGATGGCCCGCCGCGAGCAAGTGCAGGCCTTGGATGCCCCACTGGCAATCTATGAGTGTCATCTGGGCTCGTGGCGGCGCGTGCCGGGCGAAGACCACCGTTACCTCACCTACCGCGAGCTAGCCGAGACCCTGATCCCGTACATTACAGGCCTTGGCTATACCCACATTGAGCTGCTGCCGGTAACCGAGCATCCCTTTAGCGGCTCGTGGGGCTATCAGACGATCGGTTATTACGCGCCCACAAGTCGATTCGGTACGCCGGATGATTTCCAATATTTTATCGACCGATGCCACCAGGCTGGGCTGGGCGTGATCCTCGACTGGGTGCCGGCCCACTTTCCAAAGGACGGCCACGGGCTGGTTTACTTCGACGGGACGCATTTATACGAGCACGCCGATCCACGTCAGGGCGAGCATCCGGATTGGGGAACGTTAATCTTCAACTATGGCCGCAACGAGGTGCGTAACTTCTTGCTGTCGAATGCGCTCTTCTGGCTCGACAAGTACCACGTCGACGGCTTCCGGGTCGACGCCGTGAGCTCGATGCTCTACCTTGACTACGGACGGGAGGGCAGCGCATGGCTTCCTAATCGGCATGGCGGCCGCGAAAACCTGGACGCGATTGAGTTTCTCACGCAGTTCAACCTGCTGGTCCATCAGCGCTACCCCGGCGTGCTCACGATTGCGGAAGAGTCGACGTCGTGGCCACAGGTGTCCCGGCCGGTGTACATGGGAGGCCTCGGCTTCAGCTTGAAATGGAATATGGGCTGGATGCATGATGTGCTGGAGTACGCCGCAACGGACCCGCTCGACCGGAGCAGCGTGCACGCGAAGCTGACTTTCGCCCTCATGTACGCGTTTACAGAGAACTTCGTCCTTTCACTGTCGCATGACGAGGTCGTCCATCTCAAGCGCTCGCTTCTGGGCAAGATGCCCGGCGACGACTCGCAGAAATTCGCCAATCTGCGCACGCTGTACGCCTTTATGTATGGCCATCCGGGAAAAAAGTTGTTGTTCATGGGTGGCGAATTTGGACAATGGGGCGAGTGGAACCACGATCGCAGCCTTGACTGGCATCTGCTTGAGTGGCCCGCTCATCGCGGGTTGCAACGCCTGATTGCGGATTTTAATTCGTTGTATCGCCGCGAGCAAGCTCTGCACTCCATCGACTTCGACTGGCCAGGTTTTGAATGGCTCAAGGTCGACGACGCCGCCAACAGCGTCATTGCATTTCTGCGGCGCGGACCGGAGGCAGCTGATCAGATAGTCGTGGTCTGCAACTGGACTCCGACCATTCGCGACGACTATTGGGTCCGTGTCCCGCTGCCGGGTGTGTACCGCGAGCTACTTAACACCGATTCGCATGAATACGGCGGCGGCAACGTTGGGAACAACGGCGTCGTCACAACGCACATCGGTCAGGATGGGCAGCCGTACTTGCGCCTGCGCCTCCCGCCGCTAGGCGCTCTCATGCTCAAGCCCGAGCCCGACCCTCGCTTCGGCACCGTCGGCGCTCAAATAACGTAATACCACGGGGAACGCTCCCCGACGACGTTGTCGCAAGAGCGTTCATGCCCTACTAGTGGATGTTAGCCTCCTGAGGAGGTCAACTGCGCTTCAAGCCACGCGAACTGGTAGGGCTGGAGCGTAAGCGGGTGATCCGCGCTCAGCTGCATGTCAGAGATGAGATCGGTGAAGTGGCGGCCCGGACCGTACATCCGCAGCGTGTTCTCGTCCAACTGCTGCGGATGCTCGGAAAAGTTCGCAAGGATCAGCAGCCGCCGCCCCGCATGCAGCCGCACATAGCCAAACACATGGGCATTACCGGTCGGAATGACATCCATATCGCCGTCGTAAAGCGCCGGTTGCGACTTGCGAAGCTGAATCAAGCGAATGAGGCCATTAAAGATGCGGCCGGGCACAGTGGACGGATCGTGCCGGACGGCGAGCGTCGCCTGATTAAGCCGCGGACGGTGGACCCAGCGGCTGTCGTCAGCCTTCGCGGGCTCTGCTACGAAAGCGTAGTCGTTGGTGGTCCCCAGCTCGTCACCCATGTAAACCAGCGGAATGCCGCCGATGCTGAGTATGATGCTGTGCAACAGGAGAATGCGCCGAATCGCCACGTCGATCAGCTGCTCATTGCCGGATTGAAGCGCTTGCTCCAACCCTGCCAACGAGGAGAGCGTTCCCGATACTCGCGCGTCGCCTGTATCTGGATTTTCTTGAAACGGCAGACCGCGAGCAAACGTTCCCTCAAAGCGCCCAATGTAGTAGGCGTTGAGGAACTGACGGTGACCAAACGGGTCGGTCCAGACGTAATGCGCGTCGGCGTCGTCAAAGGTCCATCCAATATCGTCATGCGAGCGCAGGTAGTTGACCCAGGCACAACCTTTTGGCAGGCGAAACCGATGGCTCAGCGAGTGAGCAAGCAGCTTGACCTCACGTGTCGCGAGCGCTTCCCATAGCAGCGCCATCAAAAGCGGATTGTACGAAAGCTGACATTCGTGAACGCCGATGTACTTGAGCACGTCGTCGGGATGCACAATTGCCTCCGACTTGAAAAGCATCGCCGGCGCGGCAATCCTGGCAATTGCATTGAAGGCCTGAATCAGCAGATGCGCTTCCGGGAGGTTTTCGCAGCTCGTGCCGAGTCGCTTCCAGATAAAGGCGACGGCATCGAGCCGCAGGATTTCAACGCCCGCGTTAGCGATAAAGAGCATCTCCTCGGCCATGGCACGGAAGACCGCTGGATTCGCGTAGTTGAGGTCCCACTGGAAGCTGTTGAAGGTTGTCCAAACCCAGCGCTGGAGGTCGTCCCGCCACGTGAAGCTACCGCGGCGAACTGTAGGGAAAATTTCACGCAATGTGCGCTCGTAGGCATCGGGCATCGTGCGATCCGGAAACAGATAGTAGAATTCCTGGTACTCCGGATCGCCGGCAATGGCGCGCTGCGCCCACGGATGCTCGTCGGAGGTGTGGTTAAAGACAAAATCGAGCACTAAGCTGATACCCTCAGATTGGAGCGCCTGCGCCAGAGCGGTCAGGTCGTCCATCGTGCCCAGCCGCTGGTTGACCACGCGATAGTTGCTAACGGCATAACCGCCGTCGCTGTTACCCGCGGGCGCGTCGAAGAGTGGCATCAGATGCAGATAGGTAAGGCCAAGCTCCTTGAAGTAGGGGATCGAGTCGTGCAGCTGCGCTAACGTGCCGCTAAACAAGTCGACGTACAATACCCCGCCAACCATCGCCTGCGACTGGAACCACTCAGGATCGGCCTCGCGTGCGGCGTCGATTTGCTTCAGCCACGGCGCCCGCCGCTGCCAGCTCTGTGCAGCAGCCAGCAGTAGCTGCTCGAGATGGTAGAAGAAGTCGTACTGCTGACCATAGAGCTGGATCAGCAGCCCAAATAGGCGCTCCCATTCCCGCCGCAGGCGCGCCTCGAAGGCATTCCAGTCCATCTCCGTCCCGCCCGCTGAGTGAAAGCTCGCTTGTATCCGAGGCAGCAACCGTACTAAGGATTGCGCCGCCTGCTGTCGGACCCTCTCGCTCTCCCCCATTCTTCACCTCGATAGGCCTTGCGTACTGCTGCTCAAATTTTCCACGCCACCACTGCGCCCTTTAAGGTACAGCACGGAGCATACCCTGGCGCACCCACACCTACGCCGGCTCAGCGAAGTGCTCGGCCAGAAATCGATCGGTTGTAGGGCGGTCTGGAGGATCAGCACCAGCGCGGCTGCAAGTCAGCGCCGCGACAGCCGCCGCGAAACGCAAACTTTTCCGCATTTGCGCGTCGGAAAGCTGTTCCAATGCTGCACGAGACAGAACGCCGAGCTCAGCCAAGTTCGAGAGGAGACCTCCACTAAACGAGTCACCGGCACCAACCGTATCGACCACGTCGACCCGGAACGCAGGAACACTAATCGACCGCTCGCCTCCGTCCGCCGCGCGAAGTGCATACACTCCTTCGCCGCCGCGGGTCACGACAACCAGCGCCGGACCGAAAGCCAGCAGGGTCGAGGCGGCCTCCTCGACGGATTTACCAGGGGCGAGCCACGCCAGATCGGCGGCGCTGATTTTGACGATATCGACCAAAGCGAACGTTCGATCGAGGAGGGCGCGATAGCCAGCCTCATCTGTGATCAGTCCCGGTCGAAGGTTGGGATCAAACGAGAGCAGCGCGCTACCTTTGAGCCGTTCCGCTGTCGACAGAATTGCGTCGGGCGTCGTGCCGCGGAGCAGGCTGATTGACCCAAAGTGCAGGATACTTGTCTCGGCGAAGAGCGCATCAGGCAGCTCGTCGCGTGTCAGAAGGGTATCCGCCGTTCCCGTGGTGTAGAAGCTATACTCTGGCTCCCCCTCCGTCATCGTGACAAAGGCCAGCGTACTCTGGGCACTGGATTCAAGCAGAAAGCGCGTATCGACGCCCTGCTCCTCGACAAAGCGCCGCAAAAAACGGCCGAACATATCGGAGGAAAGCTTGCTGGCAAGCGCCGCGGGCTGACCAAGACGCGCCGCACCGATTGCTACGTTCATCAGGGAACCGCCTGGATGCATTCTAAATCCGACGGTCCTGCCCGCTTCCTCGATCGGCAAAAAATCGATAAGGATTTCGCCCACGCTTGTGATCAGGTGGCTCATCGTGCTGCACCTCCATTGAAACGCAGCTAGTATTACCGATTCTCGCGGAGCCGTCCACTGCGCCATAATGCTGTCGCGGGGATCATTAACCGTGATGCTTTGTATTACCAGCAGGCTGAGGCTTCCGGGACCGCGGCGGACCTCGCGTGGCCTTTGTCGCCGGAATCGGCAAATGCTGATAATATGGCGCTAGCTCTGGCTCACGCTGCTCGAAGGCCGACGGGGCCCCCAACCCGAACCATCGCGCGCGTGGCTGCTCGACGATCTCCGCGAACTATTCTAAGGAGGAGGCCCTGTGGCAGATCTAAAGGTTGCTTTTTGCACAAATGAGTATCCCCCGAACGTGTATGGCGGTGCCGGAGTTCACGTGGAGTACCTGAGCCGTGAGCTCGCACGGCTGGTTCCAGTCGAGGTGCGCTCCTTTGGAACCCAAAACGTCGACGAGGGCAACCTGAAGGTCAAAGGTTACAGCGGCTGGGACGAGATGAAGCGCAACACCGACCCGCGCTTCGTCGGAGCGCTCGACGCGTTCTCGCGCAGCCTGGCCATGGCGAAGGACACGCTGGATGCGGACGTGATTCATTGCCATACGTGGTACACAGATATGGCTGGCTTTCTTGCCAAGAAGCTGTGGGGCGTACCGCTCGTGCTGACAATCCATTCGCTCGAGCCACTCAGACCTTGGAAGGTGGAGCAGCTCGGTAATGGATACCACATGAGCAGCTGGATGGAGCGCACGGGCATCGAAGATGCGGACGCGATTATCGCCGTTTCGCAGGAGACACGCAACGACGTGCTTCGATTCTTCTCCGTTCCCGAGGAGAAGATCCACGTTATTCACAACGGGATCGACCTGGAGCAGTATCGGGCCAATCCTGCAGCTGACGCGCTTCAGCGGCGCGGCGTGGACCCAAGTCGGCCATTCGTGCTGTTTGTGGGGCGCATTACCCGTCAAAAAGGGATTATCCATCTGGTCAATGCAATCCCGCACATCGACCCATCGCTGCAGGTTGTGTTGTGTGCGGGGGCGCCTGACACCCCAGAGATCGGCCGTGAGATGACGGAGCGCGTCGCCGAGGTTAACAGCAGCCGGGGCAACGTGATTTGGATTCAGGAGATGCTGCCGCGTGAGGACGTTATCCAGTTCTATTCTCATGCCGCGGTCTTCTGCTGCCCGTCGGTGTACGAGCCGTTTGGCATTATCAACCTCGAGGCGATGGCGTGTGAGACAGCCGTAGTCGCTTCGGCAATCGGCGGCATCCCCGAGGTCGTAGTTCCGGGCGAGACAGGGCTGCTCGTTGATCTCCAGCTTAAAGAGGGCACCTTCGATCCGGTTGATCCCGATCGCTTTTCGCGAGATCTCGCGGCCGCCATCAATCAAGTCGCGCTCGACGAGACACTCCGGGCGACCTTCGCGCGCAACGGCCGTCGCAGGGTCGAGCAGCACTTTAGCTGGACCGCGATTGCCCACCAAACGCTCGATCTATATCGCTCGCTTGTTGCGGTTCAAGAATAAGGACACGTCTGATGGTGCCGCCGGGGGCTTCTGCTTGCCGCGATGCGCAGGGTTACCGTCGCGACTTCCCGACGACGCACAATCACTGCGCCGTCAACACTGCGATCCCTGGCCTAGATGACCGACGGCGGGTCGTATTCGAGAATGCTTCCTTTGTCGGCTTTGAACCATTCCCGGCGGAGGTACCTTGCGAAGCGTGGATCATGCCTAGGCGACACCAAGCGGACTGCGGAGAGATGGCGGCCGATGAGCGCGACGACCAGGCCGTCGCCGTGCGCTCCCTCGCCGGTCGGCTCTGCATAAAGCTAAGCGAGCGCGCTTGCGACTGTGTGGTCAATACGACGACCCATATGGGCCACCAGCCGCAGCTGCATTGGTATCTCCGCGGGCGCCCGCAGCGGGTGACGTGTGCCGGCTTCGTCATCGGGCCGGGAATTAAAATCAAGCCCTCGTCGCCCGAGAACGACGCCGCGTTCTTGAACGAGTCCGTACCGCGGGCTATTCGATAGTGCGCAGGCAACGGATGCTGTAGATTTCTCGAGAATACTCGTAGACGGGGAGTGCCGGACGATGAAGCAGGAGTGGCAGCCGGAGGCTGTAGTCTTCGTCGGGCTGCAGGGCAGCGGCAAGTCGACCTTCTACATGCAGCGATTTTTTCGGACGCATGTCCGCATTAACCTCGATATGCTCAAGACTCGCCATCGCGAGACGCTGCTGCTACGAGCATGTATCGAGATGAAGCAGCATTTCGTCGTCGACAATACCAATCTGCGTGCGATCGATCGCGCTAGGTATATCGAGACGGCACGAACGGGAGGTTTTCGGATCACTGGCTACTTTTTCCAGGTCGACGTCCGCTCGTCGCTTGCGCGCAACGAGCGGCGGGAGGGTCCTGAGCGGGTGCCAGTTAAAGGTATTCTGGGTGCGGCCAAACGTCTGGAGCCACCCACACTCGTCGAGGGCTTCGGCATGTTGCACACGGTAGCGATCGATGCGCAGGGGCGGTTTATTATTGCTCCATGGAATGGTCCTGCTTGAGCCGCGGCCCTAGTTTAAAGGTAGTCGGCAACAGCATTGAAGTACGCTTGTCAGAGCCACCATGTATCAAGTTGAAGGCGTGGTGTCGATAAGGAGGATAGCCATGTCCGAGCCGTTCAGCAAACAAGGCTTGCTCGACCAGATCCGCGCTGCACATACTCAACTTGCTCACACCGTTGCCGAGATCAGCCCAGCACGTCTCGCCGAGCCAAGCCTCGAAGGTGGCTGGGCCGTCAAGGACGTTCTTGTTCACATTACCTGGTGGGAGCAGCGCATGATCCGTACAGTGCAACGTGCGCTGCGCGGAGAAGCCCCCCAACGGCTACAAGAGGGCAACGAGACCATCGAACAAGCGGTCGACCGGACCAATGCCGAGGTGTTTGAGGCCAATCGGGATCGGCCAGTCGCCGACATATTAATGGATCGGCAGCGCTCCTTTACCAATGTGCTCGCGATGATCGACGAGCTTAGCGACGATGACCTGATCAATCCGACCCCCTTGGAAGCCGTCCTTGGCGGCGAGCTCGTCCCACTCATCGCCAGCGACACATACGAACATTATGTCGAACACGAGCGGGCAATTCGCACGTGGCATAGTCAAGCTTCGAGCGGGCGTGGTGGCGCAAGCTAGTCTGGGCGTGGGTCCGGTCATGGAAATCGGAGCGGTGGTGGCCCAATACCTGATAGGAACCACCAGACGCCGGAGAGCGGTTGCGGCTCGACTGCCGCACCTCGGAACTTAGACGATCAACGTACAGCTACGGAGGCTACATGAGCGTCCTTACCTTGATTCTCGCAGGTGGTGAAGGCAGCCGTCTCAGCATTTTAGGTGAAAAGCGGGCCAAGCCAGCAGTACCCTTTGGCGGCAAGTATCGCATTATCGATTTTGCGCTCTCCAATGCCGTGAACTCGGATTTGTATCGTGTCGCGGTCTTGACACAGTATCGGCCGCACTCGCTGATGCAACATATCGGTATCGGCGACCCCTGGGATCTTGACCGCCGCCGTCCCGATGGGATTCAAATCTGGCAGCCCTACCGCGGACGCCGCGATCAGGACTGGTACCGTGGCACATCTGATGCGCTCTACCAGAATCGGACCTTTATACGCGAGGATGCCAGCGAGCTGACGCTGGTGTTATCGGGTGATCACATCTACAAGCAGGACTACCGGGACCTCCTGCGCTACCATCGCGAGAACGGCGCCGACCTAACCGTTGCAGTCATGCACGTGCGGCCAGACGAAGTGCACCGCTTCGGGATCATGAGCGTCGACAGCCAGAACCGCATCACCAAATTCACCGAAAAGCCGAAGCAATCCGAGAGCACCTTGGCCTCGATGGGGATCTATGTATTCAACACTGATTTTATGCTGCGGCGCTTAGAGGAGGACGCGCAGGATTCCACGTCGGCTCACGACTTCGGCAAGAGCATTATTCCACGTATGGTCGAGAACGACAGGGTGTTTGCCTATCCCTTCCAAGGCTACTGGGTCGACGTAGGCACTATTGACGCCTACTGGGCGACTAGTCTGGAACTACTGGCGGATCAGCCAGCACTCGATTTGTACGACGAGGAGTGGGTGATTCGTACGCGGTCGACGGAACGGGCACCCGTGAAGTTCGGCCCTCAAGGCGACGCGCACAACAGTCTGATCTCCAACGGCTGCGTAATCGAAGGGACAGTGATCAATAGTGTTCTATCGCCGGGGGTACGCGTCGAGCGTGGCGCCGTCGTGCGTGACTCCGTGGTTATGAACGACACGACGATCCGGGAGCGTGCTCAGGTTGATCGCTGCGTTCTCGACAAGGATATTGTTATCGGCGCAGGTGCCCAGGTGGGCGTGGGGGATGACAACACTCCAAACCAGCTCGAGCCGGGCAATATCCATACAGGAATCACCATCGTCGGTAAGCGAGCGCATGTGCCGGATGGCACAGTGGTCGGTCGCAATTGCCGTATCGACAGCAATGTCACTCCCGACGATTTCGAGCAGCGGGAGCTACCGAGCGGATCAACTGTTTCCGTTCCGCAGGGCGTCCAGGTCGACTAGACACGGTTAACTCTTCCCAGCCACATGTAGGCCCCTCGCCCCATTTAGGGAAACGAGGGGCCGAACTGGAGCGTAAAGCCTTTACCGCTTCTGCCCCAGGTACTTGCTCGCGAGAAAAGCCGCTGCACCGGCGAGGGCTAGCTTTGCGCCGGTGCCCATTTCCTGTCCGGTAAGTTGCTCCAGCAAGTCCGGATCTTCCTGTCCGGCTTGCCGCGCCATCCGCCCAAGATTGCGCGGCTGTGCGGCTTGATCCAGGTCCATGTCCCGGGGATAGCCCTGATAGGGGCGGCTGCTATCCTGCGTCGCGCTCTGAAAGCGCTGTGCCATCATCTGGCGCTCTTGCGGCGACAGCTGGCTAAACGCCTGCTCGTGAGCGTCGTCGAGGTCGTTATCGTCGATCTGTCCCTGCGCTACAAGCTCGCGATAACGGCGGGCAGCTTCGACGTCCGAAATTTGACCCGGATTTTGCTGATAGCGCTGGGAAAAATCCTGGTATTCTTGCTGTCGAGACTGATCCTGGCCGAAGAACTGATTTAAACGATCCAGCATTGCCTTCATCCTCCTCGTGTTAGCCCCTTCATAAGGGAACAGAGCCCACTAGTACAGCCTGCAAGGAGTGGACCACGCACCGGCGACGGATTTCATACAGGACCAGGGTGGCGCTGCGCGAGATGCGTCATTCGTTCCATAAATAGGGCGAGGAAGGCCGCGTCATCGAAGCTGGTTACGAGGCGCGCATTTGCTGGGCGTTTCCAGATTTGCTGCACATCGGCGATCGTCTTGCCCATGCTCTTCGGGCTATCGATTTCGACGTCCACAAACACATCAGTGTACTGTGCGAGTTCAGGCTGGAAGGCCAGTGCAAGGGCGACGGGATCGTTGATCGAGCAGCCCGCATAGCCGAAGTATTGACGGTGGAAATCGATATAGAAGCTGGTAGCGTCCGCAATGAAGCGTGTAACCGGAGACGAGGTGCGTAGAAGCAGATCGACATGCTCCTGTGTCAACAGCACCTTCGAGGTAATATCCCACGGCACGATGGTCAGCGGCAGGCCGCTGTGCAGCACGATGTACGCCGCATGGGGATCGACATACACGTTAAACTCGGCGAGCGGCGTCGTGTTTCCAGGGACGTCGAACGCTCCACCCATGACGATGACTTCATGCACCCGCTCCACAATGCGCGGCTCGCGGCGCAGGGCCAGTGCCACATTCGTCAGCGGTGCCACGGCAACAAGCGTCGCAGGTGCCTCGGCCTCCATGATCTGTCTCACAATCACGTCGATCGCGTGGTCCGGAGCAGGGTTACGGCGAGCAGCGGGCAAGTTGGCATTGCCCAAGCCAGTGTTACCATGGGTTTCCGGTGCGGTAAATGGTGGCCTAATCAGTGGTAGTGCTACGCCCGGCACGACCGGCGCTGATGCATCGACGGTATCGAGCACAGCCAGAGCGTTCTCGACGCCTTGCTCCAGTGGGCAGTTGCCGCCAGTCACCGTCACTGCTACAAGCTCAATCTCGGGTGAGGCGACTGCCAGCAGAATTGCCAGCGCATCGTCAATACCGGGGTCGGTGTCGAGGATAACCTGTCGCTGTGTCGTCATACCATCACCTTTCGTGTCGTTCGACAAGGGGCACTGCCTGCCCGTTGCGGGCTACCTGGATTCGCGTAGCACTCATTGTGCTAGAACGAGCAGCAATGCCAGGTCCAGCACTTGCGCAACCAGGAGAAGGGAATGACGATTACTCCACGAACAGCTGTAGTTACGGCGGCAGGCGGTGGAATTGGCGCCGCGATTACACGCCGGCTGCTTGCACAGCAGTACACCGTGTTTGCCGCGGACAATGACCCGGACGCGCTAGAACGCCTCAGGCAGAGCGCCCGATCCAGCCGCCTCCAGCCGGTCGTCTGTGATGTTACAGATCCTGTCGCTGTGGAGCGAGCCTTTGCCGAGATCGGACGTCATGGTCCGCTCCATGTTCTCATCAACGGCGTGGGCTCCACCTGCAGCGGCGGCATACGCGACCTCTCGCTGGAGCGCTGGCACGCGATGTTTGGTCTGAACCTAACCAGTGTATTTCTTGCAACGCGGGCGGCACTTCCGCTTCTCGAGGCAGCGACCGGCGATCGAGTGGTCATTACACTATCGTCAACATTGGCAGCTGTCGCCGATCACACGACGATCGCCTACAGCACGTTCAAGGCTGGCCTCGAACAATTCACCCGAGCGCTCGCCTTGGAGCTCGCCCCATCCAAGATCAGAGCCGTGGCAGTGGCTCCTGGACCCGTGACCGCAACCGGGGGAGAGGCCTCATTTGACACCGAGTCAAATGCTCGCCTCAATCCGCTGGGCCGGTTTGCAACGCCTGATGAAGTCGCGGCGCTGACGGCGTTCCTCGTTTCCGAGGAGGCCACCTATCTCACCGGCGCCATTATCCGGCTCGACGGCGGGGATGCGGCACTCGGTGCCGGGTGGAGGCCGCTCGAGGCGCTAATCCGTCGGCACAGCAGCGACATGCATGGCGCGGGCATTGCATAACCACCTGCAACTATTAGTGCTTGCCTGCCGTCCGATACAGGAAGCGAGATCTGAAAGGAAACATTATGGCCTCTCGTACGCTCACGCGCTCCAGCACCGACCGCGTTATCGCCGGTGTCTGTGGAGGTTTGGCCAACTATTTCGGCGTTAACCCGATTGTCTTCCGCCTGTTGTTCGTGCTGCTTGCGCTGCCGGGCGGCGCCCCCGGGCTCCTGCCGTATTTCATTCTGTGGCTGATCATGCCCGAGCGGTAACGCACAAGGAGCGCACCGCTATCCGCGGCGCGCTCCACTCATCTGTATTACCTCAGCGGCCCTTACACATAGGGTACCCGCGACGCTTCCAATGATTCGTCGCTGTCTCGCTCCATCCAGGAGAAAAAGCGCAGGGTCAGCACAAACAGCACGATCGCCGCGCCGCCGAGCCACATTAGGAGTCCAGCTATTTGTTGATCGTCAAGCGGTGATAGACCGAGCACCCGCGGCGCGGCGGCATAGAATGGGTATAAGACCATCGGGGCGAACGTAATAAGCGCACCGAGCACCGTGGGGATCAGCGACTGAGCAAATAAGTAAAACAGCTGCAATGGCTCGCTTAGCCGCGGCAGCCGCTCAGTCGGACTGTAAACCGGCCACCAGGTCAGGACAGCGGTTCCCATGAAGAGCACATGCTCCAGCCCGTGGATCGCTGGTCGGCCGAGCGCGGACTGATAGAACGCCGGCACGTGCCAGAGCGAGAAGATAACATTAAACAAAGCAAACGCGATGAACGGCCGTGTCAATGTCCGCAGAACGAGCCCGATCAACGGCAGATCGAGCACGCGCTCGATGAGCCACGGCGGGATCCCTTGGAGCAGCAGCGGCGGCATGATCAGTGTGACTAGTAGGTGCTGCACCATATGGGCGCTAAACGAATAGTAATCGCTGAGCTCATGCAGCGGGCCCTGAAGCGATACAAATACGATCAGCATCGCCAGCACAAAGTTGACCACGTATTTTCGCTCGACCTGCTCGGCCCAGTCGTAGCGCCGGCGTAGGGGGCCCACCGCGGCAAAGTACGCGGCAAGCGCCAGAATAACGCCGAGTGTGACAGGGGGCTCGATAACCCACCAGCTACCTAGATGGGGGGAGAACGGATGCAGCACTGGTGATCCCAGCACCAAAGACACAAACATATCTATACCTCAAAAATTACGCCCCATCCACGGCCGTCCAGCGACAGAACGCCGCAGCGGCTCGAGACGGGGCGCAGTCAACCTATTCTTTTGAAGCTACGGGTTACGGTCGGTTAGACCCGGTTCGGCGTCAAGGTTTGGCGCGTCGCCCATGTACGAGTTAATGTTAGCAGCGCCCGCATTTCTGAAGAGCTCCTCCGCACGCTGCGCCTCGTCCTGATCCGGCACCGTGACGGCAACCACCGCCTGACCCTCTTGGAGCGCCATCCCGTAGCGTTCGATCACTTCACTCGACACAGTCTCGGACGAGTACAGACCGAGCATACCACCGATAGCCGTACCCATTCCGCCGAACATCGCCAGCAACACCCCGGTTCCGATCACCGGCCCGATGCCAGGTATGGCGAGGGTGCCGAGCCCGGCCAGCACGCCGACAACTCCCCCGGCAACGGCGCCTTTCGCAGCATTACCGCTTGCCTGGGCGACACCCTCGCCAGCGTTTGCATCATCCTGTGCCAGCTCGTTCCCTTTCTCGCGCTCAACCATGATCAAGGAAATATCATCTTGCTTGAAGCCGGCGAGCCGTAAGTTACCTACGAGCTGACCAGCAACTCCCTCGTCGGGAACGACGCCAACCACGTTAATGTTCGGCATAGTTGCTCCTCCTCCCTCGCGATTAGACGACGAGGCCGCCAGATGAACGTTTGTACGCCCACAGAAGCAGGAACACGATCACCATAAAAACGGCGATACCGAAGCCCGCGGCGAAGAGCGCAGTGAACCACCGGCTATCGAAGCGCAGGTGCATGTAAAACATGACGACCAGCACGCCTTTGAGCACCGACAGCAGGATCAGCGTCACAATCTCCGACCAGAGCGGAAGCCCGATATCCGTCATGTAGGCGGCCAGGACCTCGATCGCCGTGATCACAAACAAGACAACAAAAATATTAATATAGGTGCGAGTGCTGGGCGCGGCATGACCCTGGGGCATATGCGCAAGCTCAGCCTGATGCGATCTCTGCTCTGCCACGCTGCCATCCTTTCATTCAACTATCGTGGTTGCACACACCATCCGCATTGTGCACCAGTGGTGTGTTTTAGATCAAGTAGATCAAGGTAAAAATCGCCACCCACACCAAATCGACAAAGTGCCAGTACAACCCAGCCATCTCAACTGTTAGGCTGTTCCGGGAGCTAATCGCGCCTCGCAATGCCATGATCAGCACGACGGTCAACCATACGACACCGATAGCAACGTGTGTACCGTGGAAGCCCGTCAGGACGAAGAAGGTCGACCCGAAGAGGCTTGTTGTCCACGTCACCGCCTTGGGTGCCGACTGTGTGATCGTAGCCCCCGGATGGTGCTCCTGGAGCTCCGCGAGCTCCGCATCGAGATGGTGCTCGGCAATCCCTTCGCGTACGATCTTCCCGTCGGGCTCAGTGATGGTCACCGTGACGAAATGTTCGCTCCACAGCTTGTTGAACTCGTAGACCTGTCCGCCTAGGAACATCAGGCCCAACAGAATCGTTGCACCTAGCCACAGCCGAATACCACGCTGATCGTTGTGCTCGGCTGCATGATGCGCCAACACCATCGTCAAGCTGCTCATCAGCAGAATAAACGCCAGGATCGCGGTCAGCGTGATGCCCAAGAAATCCTCGGGGCGGGGACCGCCTAGCGCCAGGTTGCGGGGCTTCATGACAAGGTATGTAGCGACCAGTGCCGTAAAAAAGAGCGCTTCTGAGCTGATAAAGGTCCACAGGCCGAGCTTGCGATTGTTGAGGCCGAGCGACGTCGGAGGATGCCCCGTGGGCCCGTGCCCGCCCGGTGCTCCATGCTCCCCGTGATCGTGAGCGACTGCTTGCGCCATGAAGACTCCTGTTCTTAACATTATGATCAGCTCCTGGTCGCCGGCAGCGGCCGACAACCAGGAACCACACTTGCGCTAGTCGCGCGCCGCCTCGCTGGCCAAACCGGCGATGCCTGTCGACGCAATTGAAAGTCCGATCACAATCCCCCAGACACCGCCACTGTGAATGTACAACAGACCATAAGCCGCAACCGTCAACCCAAATGCCACGATGATCGGGTAGAACGATGGCGGCGGCAGGTGAATGCTGTGGGGCGTGTCATCCTCATCAGCGGAGCCCGCAGCCTTGGTATCCCGCGGCTCCGTGAACTCCTGGCGCCCGCCGTACTTCAGATCCCAGACCGGCCGGCGACTGCGGATGATGGGAATGCGATCGAAGTTATGCGCCGGCGGCGGAGATGTCGTGCCCCATTCAAGCGTGTGCCCATCCCAAGGATCGTCGTTCGCGGCCTCGCCTGAGCGCCAGGACACAATGACGTTCCAGATAAAGATGGCGATAGACGCTGCGATCATAAACGCGCCGATGGTCTGGACCAGATTCCAAAAGTCGAAGCCGAGCCCGCGCTCATACGTCCACACGCGGCGTGGCATGCCAATCATGCCTAGATAGTGCATCGGCATAAAGGTCAAGTTCATGCCAATGAACATCAGCCAGAATTGCCATGTGCCCAACCGCTCGCTGAGCATGTGGCCGAACATCTTCGGCCACCAGTAGTAGAAGCCGGCGAAGAGCGCAAAGATCGCGCCGCCAAAGAGCACATAGTGGAAGTGTGCCACTACAAAGTATGAGTCGGTAACCTGGTAGTCGAGCGGTGGCAGCGCCAGCATCACGCCACTGATACCACCAATCACAAACAGGAACAGGAAGCCGATCGCAAATAACAGCGGCGTCTTAAAGTTGAGCGAGCCACCCCATAATGTCGCGATCCAGTTAAAAATCTTGACACCAGTTGGAACGGCAATCAGCAGGCTCGTCGCCGAGAAAGCAGCGTTGGCCCATGGCCCCATTCCAACTGCGAACATGTGGTGCGACCAGACCGTGAAACCAAGAAACGCGATTGCCACGCCCGAGTAGGCAATAAACGCGTAGCCGAAGATCGGCTTGCGCGAAAAGACCGGGTAAATCTCGGAAACAATCCCGAAGGGCGGCAGGATCATGATATACACTTCCGGGTGTCCGAAGAACCAAAAGAGATGCTGCCACAGCATCGGATCGCCGCCCTTCTCAGGCAGAAAAAACGCGGTGCCAAAGTTGCGGTCAAAGTACAGCAGAATCGTCGCAACCGTCACGCTTGGAAAGGCAAAGACCACCAGAAAGGAGGTCACAAGCTGCAGCCAAACAAAGAGCGGCATGCGGTTGAACTTCATTCCTGGAGCCCGTAGGTTAAGTACCGTGACGATAAAGTTGATCGAGCCCAGAATCGAGGCGATACCCAACAGGTTGATACCCAGTACCCAGAAGTCCATCGCGTTGCGCTTGGGCAGCACGCCGCCATTCGCGGACAGCGGGGCATAGGCGAACCAGCCTGCATCCGGCGCACCGCCCAGAGCATACGAGCTAGTCAGAAAGAAGCCACCAAACAGAAAGAGCCAGTAGCTCAGTGCGTTGAGCCGCGGATAGGCCATATCATTGGCGCCGATCATCAGCGGCACGAGGTAGTTACCAAGCCCAACGTTCAACGGCATGACCGCAAGGAACACCATGGTCGTGCCGTGCATCGTGAAGAGCTCGTTATACAGCTGTGGGCTAATCAAGTTGTTTTCGGGACGCGCCAGCTGCATCCGGATAATCAACGCCTCGAGTCCTCCTGAAATAAAGAAGACGATCGCGGTGATGATATACATGATGCCGATCTTCTTATGATCGACCGTGGTGACCCACGACCAGATGGTCTGCCACCAGCTTTGTTCGCCGCTGTGCGGAACCGGGACGGCGGTTGTTGCCATACGTTCTCCTTAGTTCACCGGGTATGCGCGGGGCTCAACAATTCCAACCCCGTCCACTACTCTAATGTTCGCAGATATGCCGTCAATGCCTCGACCTCGTTGTCCTTAAGCGTGCCACGTTTGATCACAGCGCCCATAACATTCTCGGGCTTGACATCGTTGGGATCGCGGAGCCAGCGCCGCATGTTCTCGTCGGTGTTTGGCAGCCATCCCGCGACGATATTCGCGCGGCTCGCGACGTGCGTCAAGTCGGGCCCGACACGTGATACGGCGCCTGGATAGCCCTGAATCGCGTGACAGCCGACACACCCCTTGGTTTGAAACAGCTGATAGCCCAAAGCTTCAGGGCTCGAAGCGGTCGGCGTCGCAGTAGTCGCGGCGTTCGCCGTTGCAAAGACCGTTGCTACCGTTGTGGCTGCAACCTCGTCACCTGTCGCCTGTTCTTCCGTAGCGACCGCCTCAATCGTTGCTTCAACTGTTGCCCCGACAGCGGGCGGCACTGAGGCGTCTGCTTGGCTGATCCCCGCCGGCACTGCCGCTGGGGATTGCTGCAACTCAGCCCAGGTCTCGAACTCCTCGGGCGGCAGAACGCCAACATGCATCGCCATCATCGCGTGGGTCCCACCACAAAACTCTTTACAATGCCCACGCACCAGCTCGCGAATTACCTCCTGCGGCCGTATGACTACTTTGTTGTCGTGGCCGGGAATAGCATCTGTAGTGCCGGAAAGACGAGGGAAGTGGAACGAGTGGATAACGTCCGCCGAGCGGAGCGTGAATAGAACATCTCGGTTGAGAGGTAACATCAGCTCGTTGGCGGTCACGAAGTTGTACTCGGGGTACTCAAATTCCCACCACCACTGATGGCCGGTAACCGTCACATTCAGGGGATTTTCAGGGTTACGCTCCAGCACCCCCTGCGTGCGAAAGGTTAGCACCGCGATCACCACCACGATCAGCGCGGGCGCGATTGTCCACGCGAGCTCGATACGCGTATTCCCGTGCAGCTGAACAGGGATACCGTCATTTGGCCGCCGCCGATAGCGCACAATCGACGCCAGCAATACGCCATTAACGACGACAAACACCGCGAGAGCCATCCAGAAAATCGGCCAAAAGAGCTCAAGGATCTGCTCGCTTTCGTAGCCTTGCTTCGAGAAGGTCGACTGTGGCAACTCCTCGATGCCACAAGCTGCGAGCAAGAGCGTTGAGATGACGATCGAGCATAAAACGAGATACGATCGCTTTCGCAGGGACGGCATTCTATCTCCTTAAGACTAACAAGGGTCCTCTCCGCAATCACGCAGCCGCTCGCGCGACCAATTAGACACCATCATATTTGTCGCCTTGGACCTGCAGTGTTGAATCTGTTGCGGGGTTAAAGACCAATAACCTCTAGTGCCAACTACGCCTACATTATACGCATGAGTGCTTCTGCGTCAATCCGTGCCGCACGCATAAATGTACTACAACCCGTGCCCGATCAATCATCCGCTGAGGACCCGATTTCGCGGCGAGCACATCGTCTTAGGGCCGAAAGGCCTTAGCGACAGGTGTAAAGAATTCCATGGTCAGCTCAGCCGATGGGTTTACTAGTCGCAGCTATCCCATGCAGTTGCGCACGTAGGCTTGGCGCCGGCTATGACGGTGATCGTCGAGGTGAATATGCTATACTGACAAGAAGAAAGCGAGAAGCAGGGATGACCCGTTCGTTTGCAGAAAGTGTGGAGCTCACATGCGCCGGCTGCCGCGCAAGCTTCAACACCACGGTTTGGCTCATTGTCGACGCCGACGAACGGCCAGATCTGGTTGAGCGGATTGTCGACGAAACGCTCCACGTTGCCCAGTGCCCCAACTGCGGGACGCCACACCCCATCGATGCTCCGCTGTTGTTCCACGACGCGGCGGATCAGCTCTTGGTCTTTGCCTCCCCCGAACAAAGCACGGCGGGGAAGGATCAGCAGATCGCGCAGCAACTTGGGCAGCAGCTGATAGGATCGATTCCGATTGCGGACCGCGCCACCTACCTTACAACTGCGCACATTGTTCGGGGGATGGCTGGTCTGCGGCAAGTTCTGCTTGACGACGAGACCACCGTCGGCGACGACCTTTCACAGGCGTTGCCGGCGTTGATGGAGGCTACAAGCCCGGCGGCAGTACGCGAGGTCGTGGAGGCCCACCCGGTGCTTGGCACCGACGAAGCGCTTGAACAGTTACGCGAATACGTGCGGCGACTCCGCGAGGCTGACCAACCCGAGCTTGCCCTTGCGCTTGAGCATCGCATTGCCGCGATGCGCCAAGCGCAGCCTAATCCAACCCTCGCCTTTATTCAAGCGCTGCTCGACGCGCCGTCGCCAGAAGAACGCCGCGCGCTCCTGACCAGCCGCCCGCAGGACGTAACACCCGAACTTCGCCCGGCATGGAGGTCGCCGGGTACTCGGTCACGATGTCCCAAACCGCCTCGGCGGATAGGCTGCCCCGCGCCCGCAGCAGCCCGGCCGAGGCGAGGGCGAGGGAGGCCAGCAGGGCGCCGCGTGTCGGCATCGGCGTTGGTCTCGGGGTCGGGCGGCGATGCGCGGCACTATCCTGCCGGGCGGCTCCGGCTTGCAACCTGGCGAGGACGGGCGCGAAGGCGGCCGCGGGCCGGATGGCCGTCGCTCAGGTCGGGGCCGGCCCGGGCCGCATCCGCCGCCCGAGGAGAGCGACGGCGGCGAGCGTCAGCGCCAAGCCCACGAGCGTCGCCGAGACCACCAGGGCGGGGAGCTGCGCGTATTCGCCGCGCTCGACCGGGAACAGCGCGTTGAGGCCGCGCGACAGCACCGCGCCCGCCTGGAGCGCGAGGTTCATCAGCGAGGCCACGAGCGCGAACCAAGTGGCTTGCCGCCCCGGCGGCGCGTGCAGCGCGATCAGCGTCAGCATCGGGATCATCCCGAGCTGCGCCAACGGCGCCGAGAGCACCGTGTCCACCAGCCCGATCGTCCGCGCGCCGAAGCCGAAGGCCGCCTCGGTCCAACGGTGCAGGCCGAACAGCATCCCTATGGTGGGCAGCGTCAGCGCGGCGCCGAGCACCGCGAGCCACGCCAGCACCGCGCCCAGCGGCCAGCGCACGATCCGCCCCCCGATCAGCAAGGAGCCCGCGATGGCGAGGCCGGTGCCGAGCTGGGCGAGCACGCCGAAGAACGCCTGGTCGTAGCCGAGCGCGTCGATCTGCCACCATTGCAGCCCGGGCCCCGGCGAGGGCGCGGCGCGGAAGGCGAAGATCACCGCCGCGGCGGCGGCCATGGCGCGGCGGGTCTCGCGCGGCACCTCCGCCACCGTCAACCGAAGCAGCCAGAGCAGCACGCCGAGCGAGAGCAGGAAGCCGATCTCGGGCGCGAAGGGCGGGTCGAGCAGGCCGAGGGCGAGCAGCGCGGCGGCGAAGCCCGCGCCGCCGCCAAGGATGCGGAAGTCGGGCCGCGATGGCGCCTCCTCCTCCGCCGTCGTCGGGTCCTCGCGCAGCAGCGCCGCAGCGAGGACCGAGGGCAGCTGGA
>JADDQE010000220.1 GCA_016781525.1 bacterium
AGTACAGCGCCTCCAGGCGATTATCGACCGGATGGAGGTACAGCTGTGATCCGTAAGCTTTTCTACCGGCTGCGTGGTGAACGCTGTATCACACGGGCATATTGGCCGCAGGACTTTCCGATCGGCGGCGTCTGTGACGGCTGCGTGATTACGCGCTACCTGCGGACGCGCGGCAAGTATTTCGAGGTGTGGGGCAGGCGGGTGCGGTCATGATCCGCGATTGTCCAGCCTGCGGCTGTCCTGCAACGTCGAAGGATCGCTTTTGCAGCGGATGCGGCGACTGGCTACCGCTTGCAGTGGCGGTGCCGTTCACCGAGGGCCAGCGCGTACGGATTATCGCCGGGCCGTGCGCGGGAGCACTCGGCGAGGTCTGGAGCACCTGGCGCTACGGCACGCTCGCCGGCCGGCTCAGTGTCCGCATCCGTGGCGGGATCTATGTGCTGTGCGCCGTGCAGGATGTCGCGCTGGCGATGGACGACGGCAGCCCGGTGACGCTCGCCGACCAGGTGACGTGGCCGACGCAATGGGAGGCGCGGTTATGAGCCGACGCACCTGGACATCGGACGAGGATGCATTCGTGCGGCGGACGCTGCTGACCCACTCGGTCAACGCCCAGGCCCGCGCGTTGGGTCGAACCAAGTGGAGCGTCATTCAGCGGCGCGACGAGCTACGGCGCAGCGATAGGCTCCCCGTCAACCAACGCCACGGCAACCGCCCGTGGACACCCGAAGATGACGAACGACTCGTCGACAAGCTGGAATCCGGATTATCTATTGCTCAGATTGCGGGTGCGCTTCACAGAACAGCTCATGCCGTGCGCGATCGTGCCATCAAAGTCCACGGCGGGATTAAGCGTCTTCGCAGCGGTCTGCTTGGTGTACGCACGCGCAATCAGGTAGCACATCTGTTTGGTGTCCATCCAAACTCGGTTGAGCGATGGGTACAGCACGGCTGGCTCGTCGGCAAACGGAATCGAAGCGTCAGCGCCGCTGCACGCACCGCTACGGGACGTAAAAGCAGCACGCACTATCTGATTCCCGATCTGACGATCGAAGCGTTCTTACACATCCGCGAGGCGTGGCCCTTCTGGACGATTGAAAACATGACCGACCCCGACTGGCGTGCGGCAGCACGGGACATTCGCCCGGACGCTGACTGGATCCCACTCGTCGACTTCGCCCGCGAGCGTCACTACAGCGACAGTACCGCGACGGGTTGGGTCTATCGCGGTGAACTTCCAGCAACCAAGATCGGCGGCAAGTGGTATATCTGGCACACCGATGCCGCCGCATTTGTGCCACCCTTGGAGCGTACTGTATGACGCGCGCCGATCGTGAACAGCGAGCCAACGCCATGGATCGACCGACGAAGCTGGGCAACAAAAAACAACAGGAAGATGGCTATACCTTTGATTCAAAGGCTGAGCTGCGGCGGTATCGCGAGCTCAAGCAGCTGCAGCAGGCAGGCCAGATCGCGGGGCTGATTGTGCACGGACCAACCTATGAGCTCCAGCCGGCCTTTCGCGACCGCGAGGGCACGCACCACCGCGCGATCACCTACACGCCCGACTTCACGTATGTCGAACACGGCATACCCGTAAGCGAGGACGTTAAAGGATTTGCAACGGCCGAGTGGCGGATAAAAGAGAAGTTGTGCCGATTTGTGTATCCCGATCTCGACCTGCGAATAATCAAGGTTTGAGGCATTGGAAAGGCATAAAGATGCTTGACAGACATGCTATAATAAAGGTGCCAAACACTCCACAGCCCGTCATAATTGACGATGCTGTAGCTCTGCTTTATTCTAATTCTGCCCGTCGTGTCGGCTGTGGAGTGTTTGGCGATACACACAGCAAGATACGACGGGCGTTTTGTGCCCGTGAAAGACAGTGGAGTATGGCACCACCACGAAGGGCACGAATCGAGATCAGTTGTGATACATGCGGGTCAACGTTTCTAGTTACCGAAGCTCGTCTAAAACGACCTAAACCCCCTCGGTTTTGTTCATTGGCATGTAGGGATAATGGTTTGATTAATCCTGCCTTGCGCGTAGATGTTACGTGTGCTGAATGCGGGATTATGTTCACCAAACGATCAGACCACCTCCATGAAAAAAATTACTGTTCACAATCTTGTTTTGCGGCTGCGCGACGTGTAGAAGGAGCGAAGTGGCGAGATCCCAAGCAGATTAAAACGTATATGCGGTCGTATCTTGAAAAACAGCGGGATCGTCACAACAAGCGAAACCGCGAGTGGGCAGAGGTGAACCGGGATAAGAAGCTAGCAATACAGAAAAAGTATCGAGATAGCAACAAGCACAAGATTTCCCAAACAGGCCGGGCCCGGCGCGTCCCTGGTGACTTCACTGCCGAGCAGTGGGAAGCAATAAAAGCCCGATATAACTTCACGTGTTTAAGCTGCGGTCGACAAGAACCTACAATCTCACTCGAAGCTGATCACATCGTGCCGCTCGCCAAAGGTGGCCCCCACACCGCATCGAATATTCAACCTTTGTGCCGGTCATGCAATGCCTCCAAGTCGACCAAAACAATCGACTTTCGTGCTGCGGAGGACACATTGTGATCAAAGAGAAGCTGCTCCGCTACAAGGTACCGGGGCTCGTGTTTCGGGTGGTACACGTATGAGCGAGAATGAACCACAAGAGATTATCGGGATCGTCGCCATTGCACAAGTGCTTGGCGTTGGAACAAAGACACTTAAATTGTGGATTGTTGAGGCGGCAGCCACCGATGATCCGGTCCCGGTTTACCCGTATAGTCCAGCGTCCAACACGCGGTTATACGCCTATGCGGACGAGCTCCGTGCCTGGAAGCGACGTCGACCCGTGTGGCGGCCTCAGCAGACAGCACACCTTGACAGCGCGCGCCAAGCATCTACGATCACGACCATACGCCAGCCAAAGGAGTAAATGCGTATGGCCACGCGAAAACCTCCCAAGAAACAGCCGCGTGTCGGTGGCGGGGTGCGATTCCACAAAGGGCGACGGAAGCCGTATGAGGCTGTTCCCTCGATCGAGATTAATGGGCTCAAGCCAAAGTCGAAGTATTTTGCAACGGAAGAGGAGGCGGATGCGCATCTGCGTCGGCTTCATGCGGCCTATGTCTTAGGGCAGCTGGATGTCCAGGTGGCACTGCCGTTTGGGCGGTTCGTGGAAGAAATGTGGCTGCCGGCCGTCAAGCGCGGAACCTACAAGCCGCAGACCATCAAACGCTACGAAGTATTGTGGCACATTGCTCAGCGCGGACCGGTCGACATGCTCCGCGATTTGCGGCTCCTCACGGTTGATAACATGCGAAGGCTTGAAATATGGCTGGCCCAGGAAGGCTATAGTCGTTCGACAATCGACGGCGTGATGTGGTTGATGGGCAGCGTCTTTAGGTATGCGATTAGCCGTGAGCTCACGACGAAAAATCCCGTTGCAACGCTCCGTGCCTCAAAGCTTGACCGCCCGGCACTGCCTGCGAAGGGACGGCGTACCTCGAAGTGGAGCACAACACAGGTACGCATGTTTCTTGATGCGATTGACGGCGATCCGGCGGAAGCCTTTTGGCTGCTGATTGTGACACGACTCCTCCGTCAAGCGGAGGTACGGTCACTCTGGTGGCAGGATTGGTACCGTGAGGCGGAAGCGATTCACGTGGCAACAAGCCTGAGTTATAACAGCGCAACAAGCTGGGATCGGACGGCAACAAAGAGCAGCCAGGGTCAGCGACACATATCGGTCAACGAGCGTCTTAGAGGTGCGCTCCTCCGACGGCAGTCCAGTACGCCCTGGTGTAAGCCGGGAGATTTTATCTTTACGACGCCTGCCGGTCATCCATGGACCCCGGATAAGCCAGTAGCCGACCTGGAAAGCTGGTGCAAGCGCCTCGCCTTGCCACGGATTACGCCGCACTACTTCCGACATATCGGGAACACGGTCTGGGATGAGCTCGGCGTCCCGGAGAACGTGCGGCATGAGGCGAGCGGCCATACACCCGAGATGAACCGCCAGTACACGCATGTCGTGGACACACGAATTCGGGCGGCCTATGCTGCACTGGACCAGGCATTCGGAACATGAAAAAAGAGACACATCCCGTAGGAATCTGTCTCTTTTTTCGTATCTGTGTGTCAGCTGTGTGTCAAACGACTAGACGTACCGCATTGGAATGCAGTAAAATACACGTTAGCCAAAGAACGCAGCGTTCTTTGCAGTGTAGCTCGACCACTGCTCGGGTACTGCATCTTCAGCAAAGATCGCAGAGACCGGGCACTCGGGCTCGCATGCGCCGCAGTCGATGCACTCATCCGGGTTGATGTAGTACTGGTCTTCACCCTCATAAATACAGTCGACCGGGCAAACCTTGACGCAGGCGGCATCTTTGGTGCCAATGCAGGGCTCAGCAATAACGTATGGCATGACAGAAAGCTCCTTTCTGGTGGTCACAACGACCCATGAATGCTTACATCACTACGATAGCACGGCATATGCCCACAGTCTGCGACTCTTGTTCCACTTCTGAGAACAATTCTCAAATTCATTGCTTGAGTATCATACCACCGACGGCGAGCGGCACGGCGGCTCTCCCGGGTGCCGTTCCATCCGCAAGTGAGGAACTATATTTCCGCAGCGCGCTCCAGCCCAGGCGCATCCAAGACCAACACCTGGCCGCGCTTCAGTGCAACCAGTCCCTCGTCCGCCATCTGACGCAGTGTCCTCCCAACAATCTCGCGTACTGTCCCGGCGCGAGCCGCCAGCTCCGACTGGGTCAACATAGCGGTGCCGCTGGCTGCCTCGTTGATCAGCAGCCGCGCTAGCCGCGCGCGCACGGAGCGAAAGCCAAGATCCTCGATCAACACGGCTTGCTCACGCAGCTGCTCGGCCATCTGCCGCATCAACACAAGTGCCAGGTCGGGAAATTGACGAATGAGCGGCGCGAGGCGCGAGCCGGGGAGCATCAGGCAAGTGACAGGACTCATGGCCCGTGCCGTCGCCGGGGTAGGACCATTGTCGAGGAGCGGCTCCATATTGAACAGCTCACCGCTGCCGATGACGGCCAGAACCTGCTCGCGGCCATCCGGAGCCGTGCGCGACAGACGAACGCGGCCGTCCTGGACGATGAACAAGGCCTCGGCCCGAAGTCCCTGATGGGTCAGGAATTGACCTGCGCGGTATTGGTGCTCGTGCATACAGCGTGCAAGAGCTTCCTGAGCGGTCGGCTCGAGCTCCGCAAAGAGCGGCACGCCCGCGAGCTTCTGGAACAGCAGTTCACGTACTATCGCCATTGTCCGCCTCTAGCCGCAGCGGGTCGGCTGCATTGCCTGGCCGTATATCCGCTCGAACTCTTCGGTATAACGCGCTGCCAGGCCGATATCCCTGACCACCACTAAGTTCTCGTCATTTTGTTTTTCGGCTGAGCGGGTGAAGTTAAAGGACCCAGTTATCACGGTTTGCCCATCGATAATTATCGTCTTATTATGCATGATGTAACAGTTACCATCGGTGTGAACATCAATTCCCGCGTTCTGTAACGGCTCGAACTCCGAGCCAGTTCCTTTGCTGTTGCGGCTTTCCATCACTACTCGCACCGCTACTCCACGTTGCTTTGCCCCGATCATTGCCTCGGCGATCGGATCGGACGTGTAGGCAAAGGCGAGGACCTCGACACGCTGCTGGGCGGCGTTGAGGTGGGCGACAATCGCATCGGTGATTGGGTCGTCAGGCGCAAACAGTGTCGTCAGGCTTGCATCGTCGAACTCGATTGTGGGATTGACAACGACCGAGTCACCCGCGGTGCCGCCGGTGCCAGCCATGAGATCATCCATCTTTGCTGTATAGTTTGCCGCGAGCGACGGTTCTACGATACGGAGCATATTATTATTGTTCCGATAAACGTCATTAACCGTCAGATTCGCAGAGCCAGTCCAGACCACCTGGTGGTCGAGGATCAGGAACTTGTTATGCATAAAGGCTTGGCGCTGATCGATAAAGACTGGAATGCCAGTGTTTTGTAAATCGCCCGTCAGCTTAGCGACCTCGGGCGTTTCGAGGTTTTCGCCATCGATAGCCACCCGTACAACGACACCCCGCTGCCGCGCGCGAATCAAAGCGTCGACGACCCGCGGTAAGTCGAGGTCAAAGGTTGCCAGATCGACCCGCTCGACCGCGCCGTCAATGTCTGCCGCGAGCGTTTCGTCAAGGCCGCCAAAGCGTCCCGCAGCCCGTTCTGGGTAGGCTGGCTTAGTGAAATAAACTTGATACCAGGCATCGCGAAAACCGCGCAGCGCTTCGGTCTCGATAGCGTCCTCAGGGGCGGGCGTAGAGATGGATGGGGCAGGGGCTTGTGTCACGGCCGGCTGCGGGCTGGGCGCCGGGCGGGCAAAGGCACCATCTTCTGTCACCTCCGGCGCTTCCACGGCCGGCGCTTCTGTGCCGGCGACCGCGCTCAACCACCGATCGAGATAGCCATTCTGATACAGCCAAAGCCCTCCCAGCACCAGCAGCAGTGCCACGAGCGTACTGAATTTCGGAGGCGCGCTTTTACGCGTACGCCGCTGACTCCGTCGACGGGCCATCACACAACCTTTCTGTACGTCCACCGGCGCGGTCGACGCCGTGTCGAACAAAAGGCCGAGCGGGATGGCGTCCGAGGCAGAGCAGCTCGAGTATTCGCGGACGGCTGCTCCGACGAGCGCCCGCGCAGCAGAGCAGCCGCGGCACTCGCAGATCGATGCTGCGGTGCGAGCGCACTGCCGGCACTATCGTCCCCGACGCCGTGTGCCCGGTTTGTGGTACGGGCCGATCCAGCGCCGCTTAGCGCTCGCTCGGCGCGCTCCACAATGGGGACGGAATCATCGATCGACCTGGTTGCAGCACGCGCAGCGGCGCGGATCGCGGCAACCCGCTGTGCGAACGTGGCGTCGTCACTGATTGAATCGGCCGCGATAATCTGCGCCTCAGCCCATGCCAGGACCGGGACTGCCTCGGTGTCTGTCACATCGCCTGTGAGTGTTCCGTCTTCCTGTAGACGTTCGAGCGCTTGCTCCACGCGTCCGGATACCATCTCCGCGAGCTCCCTTCTGCTTGCCGCTAGTATTATAACCGCTTGCTTTGCCGACCGCGGCCCACCCGATTCACAAGTTCCGTGAGCATTTGGCACGAACAGCGGCCCGGCGGAATAATCCGGCGGGCCGCTCTTTTTGAAAAGCGTGTTACGTAATCAAAATACAGCGCTGCCTACTTGAGCCGCTGGTGGTGAGCAACCTGCTCCGAGTAGTAGAAGTAAAGACTTAGCACTGCGAGATAGCGGTGGACAAAAGGCTTCATGTAAGGGTACCCGTTCGGTAAAAATGGTACAGACTCCGCCTGAGAAGTGTACCGAGCATCAGTGCCCTGCTGTACATCCCTAAGGCGCACGTGCGGATTAGCCTTTTGACCGATACGGGGTCGCAGGGCCGGCGCTGTTGCCTACGTGCTGCTGCTATGACCACTCATTGGGTGGTCATTCCGTTTGTCGATGGACGAGCGCCAGCAGAGCGAATCTCTGTATTACCCTTATGTCCGCCCCGTACGATCCTTCTGGTAGTCAAGGCGCAAGCGTTTTGCGATCTCGCTTGCGATGCGGTCATTCTTAAAGTAGTTGGTGTGGGCGTGAAATGTACCCGTCTGGACCCGGATGTCCTGGATCGTGTACTCTCGACCCGCGACGCCGGGAAGGGGCGGGTACACGTGCTTCAGCGGAAACGCGATTGGGTCTTGCTGATCGTAAAAGTTAAGCCATTCTCCAGAGCGGTCGGGCCGATCGAGGTAGACGCCGCGATTGGCGTAGTGCGTTGCTTCGCCGCCGTACTGCAGCAGCGTAAAGAGCGCTAGCGGCGAGCCCATCGTGAAAAAATGCGACAGACCGAGACCTTGAACGCGGTCTCGAAGCTCGTTCGCAAAAAGTGCGCATGTGTCGTACGCCACCACTGAGCCGAGCGAGTGCGCGACGATGGAAACGTAGTGGGTCGACCGGGTAGGGTCTTGAGCACGCAGCGTGTCACGCAATGTCAGTATTACGTCAATCATGCGCTGGCGAATAGCGTTTCCACCTTTTGTACTCAGATAAATCAGGACGTCTCCTACGCCGGTCAGCAGGAACCGCCGCGCCTGCTCAGACGCATTGAGAACGCTATCTAATACCTCGCCGAGAGCGTGATTGGGCGGCCAAATCGAGCCAGCGCCGGGGAAAATTGCATCTGGAAGGACGTACTTGTTACGAATGAGGTCGTTTTCCTCGGCGTCGCCGATGTCAGACCAGTTTACCTCGTGAAAGGCTAGGGCATCAGGGTCGGCCATGCCCAAATACTGGCGAATTTTATCCTGTAATGGCTGAGAGTAGGATTGCCCAGTTGTCCGTAAATCGCCGATCCCATGGATTACCACCACGTTGACCACAGCCATACCGCCTCCTGCTCTAAGTGACTCGAAGCCCGGGTCGTTTCCAGCAAGTGTACTTGCGCCAGCAATCCCCGATGCAGACCAATTCTCGCTATACTGTAATTGTGAACATCATCACGTACACATGAGGGTCCGCAAGGATATGCATATCGTACCGCAGGCCGAGCGCGAACCGTTGATTGTGCTCGAACGACTGGCAAAATGGTTTGATGAAGGCGATCAGCGGCGCTTCGTGCTCCACGACGTCAGCGGCAGCTTTGAAAAGGGCGAGTTCGTGGTGCTCCTCGGCAAGAGCGGCTCCGGTAAATCAACGTTGCTCAACCTGATCGGAGGCATCGATACGCCGTCGAGCGGGACGATCCGCTTTGGAAACCGGGAGCTTACCGCCTTAAATGAGCGCGAGCGAACGCTGTTCCGGCGGGAAAATATTGGCTTTATTTTTCAGTTTTTCAATCTGCTGCCGACTCTGACTGTTATTGAAAACATTTTGCTGCCGCTTGAGCTAAATAATCGGGCGGACAACGCGGGTAAGCGTCATGCACAGGATCTGCTCGAGCGTGTCGGGCTCGGCGATCGTGCCAATAGCTATCCCGACAAGCTCTCCGGTGGCGAGCAGCAGCGAATTGCGATTGCCCGCGCGCTGGTACACGATCCACTCCTGATTCTCGCCGATGAGCCTACCGGAAACCTCGACGTCGAAACCGGGCAGCAGGTACTCGAGCTTTTGGATGTGTTGACCCGACGAGCGGGTAAGAACCTGCTGATGGTTACCCATAGCTCAGATGTGGTTGGCGTCGCCGACCGAGTCTTTCACATGCAACACGGAAAGTTACACGAGGGCGTTCCTGGTCTGCCTGTTCCGGCTATGTAAGAATAAAGATTATCGGTAATGAACCAGCTTCTTGTCAAAACGAGCATACGCTATCTGCTGCGGCATCCGTGGCAAATTGGCCTTTCAATCCTCGGTGTAGCTCTCGGTGTCGCCGTGGTCGTTGCCATCGATATCGCGAACACAAGTGCACGGCGCGCGTTCATGCTTTCGACCGAAACCGTTACGGGCCGGACGACCCATCAAATTGTGGGCGGCTCACAGGGTTTGGACGAACGTGTTTACCGCGACCTTGTGGTCGGTGGCATCGTGGACCAGGCAGCGCCGGTCGTGGAGGGTTACGTTAGCGGTAAGGCCGAGGAGGTCGGCCCACTACAAGTCTTCGGCGTCGACCCGTTCGCGGATTACGGCTTTCGCTCATTTCTTGGGTCGCAGCTTTCGCTTGGTAGCGACTTTATACCGCTGCTGAGTCAGCCGGGCACCGCCATTGTGTCAGTTGACACAGCGCAGCGCGCCATGGTTCGGCAAGGTGATGAATTACAGGTGCTGGTGAGTGGCCAACCTGCCGCGTTGCGAATTATTGGGCTACTGCAGCCCGAAGATGAGGCTAGTCGGCGTGGTCTCGACGGCATCATTCTCACCGATATCGCAACTGCCCAAGAGCTGCTGGGACAGGTTGGGCGCCTGAGCCGAATTGACCTATTGCTGCCGGAGGGCACGGCCGGCGATGCCACACAACGACGTATCGCCGAATCGCTCCCGCCCGGCGCCGAAATCGTTAGACCCGCAGCCCGCTCGCAGGCAATCGAGCAGCTCTCCAGAGCTTTTGAGATTAACCTGACCGCATTGAGCTTGCTCGCGCTGGTCGTCGGCATGTTCTTGATTTACAACACAGTAACATTCTCGGTGGTCCAGCGACGCGGTTTGCTTGGAACCTTGCGCTGTATCGGAGTAACCCGCCGCGAGGTCTTCGCTCTGATTCTTGCCGAGGCTATGCTCCTCGGGCTGATTGGGTCGGCGATTGGTGTCGTGCTGGGGGTGATCCTGGGAAGTGGGCTGGTCACACTGGTAACGCGTACAATCAACGACCTGTATTTTGTAGTTACGGTGCGTGGTCTATTCATCACACCGCTGACCCTTCTGAAGGGGCTGGGGCTGGGCGTCGGAGCCACACTGCTCGCGGCGCTCGTGCCGGCGACGGAGGCTAGCTTCACGCCGCCGCGCACGGTACTGCGACGCTCATCAGTAGAAGAGCGTATTCGTCGTGCCGTCCCACTGGTCAGCATCCTCAGCGTCGCGATGTTTGCGGTAGGCAT
>JADDQE010000024.1 GCA_016781525.1 bacterium
TCGGTCTCGAGCGGTTGGGGAGCAGCAGGCTCGTCAGCGGGAGGCGACGCGGGTAGGGGAATGCTCACGCGTATTTCGGTCCCCTCGCCTGGGGAGCTATCGATCTGCAAGGTGCCTCCGACGAGGCTCGCACGTTCCAACATGCCGAACAGGCCTATACCCCGCTCCGGATGTCGGGTTGGTGCAAGCAATGCTGGGTCAAAACCTCGGCCGTTGTCCTCAATGCGCGCGGTGACAACATCGCTTCGGCTGAGGTCAAGATCGATCTCGACGTAGGAGGCGGCAGCATACTTAATGATATTGGTGATCGCCTCTTGCAGAATACGGTAGAGGGCGGTTTCAATGCTGGGGGGTAAGCGATAACCTTCACCACGCACCTGTACATCCACCCGGATGCCGGCTTCCTCAAGTCGATGTTGAACCTGCCAGCGGAGTGCTGCGGCGAGCCCCAAGTCGTCCAACAGTGATGGCCGCAAGTCGGCAATGATTGAGCGCACGCCGGCCAGCGTTCGGTCCGCGACTTCGCGTACTCGGTGGAGACCGGTTTCGAGGCTTGGCGGCATTGCCGCTCGACTGCTCTGCAACGTGGTATCGATATAGATCCCCAGCGTAGCCAATGACTGGGCCGTTTCGTCGTGGAGCTCGCGCGCGATCCGCCGGCGCTCCTCTTCCTGCGCGGAAAGGACTTGCTGGGCCAGCTGCTCTGTTAGTCGGCGGGAGTGCTCAAGCGCCAGCGTGTCTTCTTCCAGCCGATCCAGCATCGTGTTAAAGGTGTGGGCGAGGCGTGAGAGATTGGGTTCGCCAGTTTCCTTTTCCTCAGCTCGCACAGTTAAGTCGCCCTCCGCGACCATCTCGGCCACTGTTTGCAGCACCAGCAATGGCCGGAGCGCGTAGCGTAGCAAAACATAGTTGGCGGCAACGCTAAGCAGCAGCCCAAGGGTAACGAAAATCATTGTGAGGGCGATGCCAGACGTCGCGATGCTGCGGGTGATCGCGGTTCCACCCACTGCGCCAAGAAAGACAATGGCGCTATTCGCCGTCAAAATTTGATAAAGCAGCGGCCATCTACGCATTGGAATTCTCCCGACCGTCAGCTGTCGGCGTGCCTCGCTTATGCGTTGACGCCGCTATGGTCGCTAACAGTGTGTCCCTAATCAGTGTAGCATAGCTTGCTCGCTGCTAGCGGCCCTGGCGGTGCATGGCGATGGGAAATCGGACAACGGCTGTCCAAATCCGCCTCCAACGCCAGGGCTGACGCACCAGGCGGAACAACCATTCGAGGCCAAGGCGCCGCATCCAGCGGGGTGCCCGTACCACATTCCCGGATAGGTAATCGAATGTTCCGCCGACCCCAATCGCTACCGGCACCTGCAATAGCGGTTGATTGCGCGCGATCCACAAATCCTGAGCTGGGGCACCAAAGGCAACCAGCAAGATATCAGGTCGAGCAGCCAGGATCGCGTCGCGAAGCGCTGGCTCGTCTTCCACACGCGGCGAGCCGGCAAGGCAGCCAGCAATCATAACTCCTGGAAAACGACGCTCTAGCACCGCTGCGGTCGCCTGCGCAATCCCAGGCCCGGCTCCCAGCAAGAAGAGCCGCCACCCGTGGCGCTGGCTCAGCTGCGCCAGGCGCTCACACAGCTCAACGCCCGGCACTCGGCTGCGCAGCCGCTGACCCGTCCAGCGCGCGGCCAGCTGAAGCCCAATCCCATCGGGGACGGCGAGGTCAGACCGGCGTAGCACGTCGGCGAACGAGGCGTCATGCTGTGCGGCCATGACAAATTCAGGATTGACAGTTACGACGTGATGCGCACCGCCCACCGCGAGCCATCCGCTGATCGCGGCAACCGCCTCGTCCATGGTCACATCGTCGACGCGTACCCCAAGCAGTGACACCGGCCCTAATGACTGGTTCATGTCCTTCCTATAAACATTGGCTGACGCTCGCTTAAATGCATAGCGGGCCCCATAGGCGGGGCCCGCTGCTCGCAAATTCAGCTACTACGGAACCATAATTGTGATTGGCGAGCGCTCCTTTTTACCGTCGGCATAGGTTAATTCAAGGTCGACAGTGTAATTGCCAGCCACCGGAAAGTACTTCGCATAATCTTCGGGTGCCAGCGTCAGCTTGCCGTTCGAGTTTTCCGAGATGACACTGCCTCGGACCGATTCTGCGCCTGACGGAACTCCGGTAATGACCCAACGATAATTGGTTACTCCGGCAACCTGCTGTGTTGTATCCAGCACGAGCGGCTGGTCCCGGTTGAGCCGAAGGTCCGCAGGCGTCAGACCTTGAATGGTCGTGACGGCCTCGTTCGTTAGGGCCTCCAAATCGGCATCGCTCAATGCCGCCGAGACCGCCTGCTCAATTTCTGCGCCTGCACTAGCCAGCGCTGATGCCGCTTCTCCTAGAGCGGCGTCAGCCTGCTCGGCTGCGTCTGAAGGAACAGCTACACCTGCGGCCGAAGCGGCCTCCTGGGCAGCCTGATTGGCGTCGGCCGGCCCGCAGGCGACTAGGAAAACAAGCAGCCCAGTGCCGATCCACCTCACAAATCCCACGTCGTTCACTCCTTGCTGATTCACACATACTGATTGTGAATGGTGCAAGAAGTGGACCAATATGGTTATGCTACATGCCGCGCCAAGAGCTGCGTAGGAAACTCTTTGCGATACGGCGCATACTTCTCCAGTTCGTGGAGCAGCCGCTGCACCTCGATGCGCTGTAATGGATACGTGTATGCTTCCTGAAGTAACCGTAGGCGGATGAGTAGCTCGGGCGATGAAGCGCAGGAGTAAACGCCGTCCCGCCGCAGCAGGATCCCGTCTTCGACGAGCTCGTCGAGTGCGTCCTGAACGCTCCAAAGGTCGCGACAAACGCGAGTGGCGAGCTCTGGCGTCGTCGCGTGTAGCTCGGTCTGCTCGATAAAACGGAGCACGATTGCGAGCTTGCAGGATGTGTTAATCCCTGTTTCGAGTAGGTGTGTTACCCGGGGGTCCAACATGTTGACCCTCCTCCTGATCCTCTTTGACCAGACTTTTATGTTTACCCTGCCGGCGAGTGACGATAAAGAAACCGCTGTGGCCAGTGGAGGCAAGTGGTAAACTTTGATTATGTGTAGTATAACAAAACGAAGAAGTGATTGGAAGCAGGTTTTTACCCGATTCTCATGCAAATTACAGAAATTATTCAGGTATTGCGGTCTCGCCCTGAACACCGAGAACGCATAGCCCATATTGAGTATCGTGGAGGACGCGCTGCGGAGTGGGGAACACCTGCTGAGCCGCTCGCCACGCCCCTGAGGGATGCATTACTGTCGCAGGGGATTGAGCACCTCTACCGTCATCAAGCCACAGCCCTAGATGTCGCCCGTGCTGGACGAAGCTTTGGCGTTGTAACCGCGACCGCATCGGGAAAGACCTTGTGCTATCACCTGCCGACCCTGGAGACCTTGCTTAGCGACCCACGCTCACGAGTGCTCTATTTGTTTCCCACGAAGGCACTAGCGCAAGACCAACTGCGAGCGCTGCGGGAGCTCGCGGGTGAGCGCCTGCCGCATATCCGTGCGGCAATCTATGACGGCGATACCCCTCAAGCGGAGCGCAGCAGCGCCCGTGCCGGCGCCAACATCTTGCTGTCTAATCCAGATATGCTCCATATGGGCATTCTGCCGAACCATGACCGCGGCTGGAGTCGCTTTCTGAGCCGGCTCAAAGTGGTTGTAATCGACGAGGCGCACGTGTACCGCGGCGTCTTTGGCTCGCATGTAGCACTACTGCTACGCCGGTTGCGGCGCCTCTGTCATGCCTATGGAAGCCAGCCACAGTTTATCTTCGCGTCGGCGACAATCGGAAATCCTCAGCAGCATCTTGAGGCACTGCTCGGCGATGAGGTCACGATTATCGAAGGGAACGGCGCGCCGAGCGGGCCGCGGACCGTTATGTTCTGGAACCCACCCCTACAAAGCGCTGCGTCGGGCGAGCGCGCTTCGACCAACGTTGAAACCACTGCTCTCTTTACGGAATTAGTAAGCCACGAGATCAAAACGATCGCGTTTACGCGGGCTCGCAAGATCGCGGAGTTGCTGATCCGCTATTCCCGCAGCCGGCTTGAAGGCCATGATGCGAGCCTGGCGCGGCGCATTGCCTCGTATCGCGCGGGGTATCAGGCCCAAGATCGACGGGCGATCGAACGGGCTCTCTTTGGTGGCGAGCTGGTTGGGGTGGTTTCCACAAGCGCAATGGAGCTTGGGGTCGATATCGGCGGCTTGGACGCTGCCATTTTGAATGGTTATCCCGGTACAGTAGCTAGTACTTGGCAGCAGATAGGCCGGGCTGGTCGTGGTCAGCAATCGAGCCTAGGGGTGCTTGTGGCGCAAGATGACCCGATGGATCAATATTGGATGCGCCATCCCGAGGAGTTTTTCACACGGCCACACGAGCAGGCGCGCGTGTCGCTCGACAATCCTTATATTTTGTCGGACCATCTGCGCTGTGCCGCTTATGAGCGGCCACTGGAGCCGGAAGAGACCATGGCATGGTTTGGGCCGGCGGCAAATGGCTTGGTCGCCGCGCTGATCGACGATGGCTTGCTCTTGGAGCGAGGCGGCAAGGCATACTCGCCACTCGATTCGTATCCGGCCCAACATGTGTCGATCCGCGCTACCGGGGGAGAGACGGTGGAGCTTCGGACCGAGCAAGGCCAGCTGATCGAGCGCGTGCCGCTCAATCGCGCGCCGTACGAGATACATGCGGGCGCGATCTATCTCCACCAAGGCGAGAGCTATCTGGTGCTTGAGCTGGACATCGTGACAGGTGTCGCCATAGCACGACAGGCCGACGTCAACTATTACACGCAGCCGCGAGATGTGACCGACATGCAAGTTGTCGAGATCCGTGCCACGCGGCCGGCAGGCATCACAACCGCGTACTTCGGCGAGGTTGACGTGCGGCGGACGGTTGTTGGTTACCGCCGCAAGGCGCTCTATCGTGAGGACGTTATCAGCGACCACGAGCTGGATCTCCCGCCGCAGCAGTTCGTGACGCACGCCATCTGGTTCACTCTGCCACGGCCGGTCGCGGATCGCATTAAGCTTGCTCAGCAGGATTTGCCCGGTGGGCTTCACGCCGCGGAGCACGCGATGATTGCGCTTTTGCCACTGCTGGCGATGTGCGATCGCTGGGATATTGGCGGTGTGTCTACGGCCTGGCATCCGGATACGGACGCGGCGACGATCTTTATCTACGATGGCGTGCCAGGGGGCGTCGGGATTAGCGAGCTGGGCTACGCTGAACTCGAGACGTGGTGGCGGATGACCCGCGACCTGTTACGAGAATGCCCGTGCTCTGATGGCTGTCCAAGCTGTGTCCAAAGCCCGAAATGCGGCAACGGAAACCACCCGCTGGATAAAGCGGTAGCCCTTGACATCCTCGAAGCGCTGATCGGCGACCAGCCGTCGTCAATATAAAGGTCAGATTAGATACGTCCGACAATTTATACCGAGCTCAGTGCCGCTTCCAGCACCTGCCGAATTGCCGCGTCCTCCTCGGCCACGCGCCGAGCTTCGACGGCGATGGCGACTGAGCCGCGCTGACGCAAGACGAGCGGCGCGATGCGGTGCACGTCTTCCACGTCTGCATCTACACGGCCGAGCAGCGCAGCGTGGGCGCGCGCCGCCTCAAGCAGCACGATCTCCGTCCGATGGGAAGGAATGTTCAGGGCACCAACCACGTCGACGGCAAGCAGCTCCGCGTTGTGGGTCGGCTGAACCAGCGGCAAGACCTCGCGCGCGCCACGAATCGCTTCTGCCAAACCGCTGATCGCAGCGGCGTAGCGCAGGCGAAAGGCTGCCGGATCGGTTTTATAGGCGCGGACACGCCGCGTTGCCTCAAGCCGCTCGGCACCTGCAGCGAGCGGTGCGGTCCATACACGGAGACCAAAGCGATCCAGAATTTGAGGGCGGAGCCGCCCTTCCTCCGGGTTCATCGACCCGATCAAAATAAAGCGCGATGGGTAGAGGCGCACCATCGCACCACGGCGCACAAAGGTCCGGCCCTGTGCCGCAGCGTCGAGGATTGCGTCCACCACGGCCGGTTCCAGCAGATTAACTTCATCGATATAGAGCACGTTGCCGTTTGCTACGGCGAGCGCGCCCGGCTCAAGCAAAACTCGTCGCTGCTCCAGCGCAACTCGTTCGTTGACGCCGCCCACCACATCTTCAAGCCGTGCATTCAAAGGGAGCTCGATCAACCGCATGGGCTCCGACGTAAGCAGCGCCTCGTTGCGGCTGACACGCTCGCGACAATCGGAGCATAGCGCATCGGGTTCGTCCGGCAAGCAGCCACGCCGACAAACCGGTCGCTCCACCAGGGGCATCAGGTCAAGGAGTGCTCGGACGGCGGTTGTCTTGCCCACGCCGTACGGGCCTTCGATCAGTACGCCGCCAATCGCCGGATTGATCAGCGCGAGTAACAGTGCTAGCTTAAGCTCCTCCTGACCTACCAAGGCCGGGAATGGATAAATCTGTGTGTAATCCATAGCGACGGTTTCGTTTTCCCATGACAGCAGGACGCCGCCTTAAATGGCTCACGGATGTTTAGAGCTGACCGAGCCTGACCTATTCAGTGGATATACCATGTGCAAGCACGATGTACCCGAGAGGATGGCAGCTGCGCATGGATCGAGTGCAATGATACGCAGGTGTCGGAGGGCCGAGCAATCCGCCATCGGTCCTACCGGTTAATCGCTGGAATGGGCATCCGGCACGGGGCTACACCAGGTCGCTCCAGCGTACGAGACGCCGACGTCCGGCCGGTTGTCGTTGATGCTCTTCGCGACTGCCTCCGGCTGTTCCTGCGTGTGCCTCCAGCCGCTTGATTGACAAGCGACGCCGATCTCGTCATCCTTCCCCCTGGGTGACAGACAGGACGAGGATGCAGCGCCACGTACGCGATGCTCAGAGCACTTCTACGTCTGTTTGAACTATCTCGACATCAGGACGATTGTCATAAACCCAGTCAATAACCGCATCTAGCTGCTGATGCACATATTGCTTGTTGCCCGAAACGCACGCCACGCCGATCACGGCGGATTGCCAGCGGTCTTGCTCGGCAACTTCAGCGACTGAGACGTTGAACTCATTGCGAAGTCGGGCGATAACTGATTTTACTATGCTCCTCTTCTCTTTCAGAGAATGGCAGGTCTCAAGCCGTAGGTGTAAAGCGAGACTACCAATGAACATCTCCTTGCTCCCTCGTGTTGTTCAAGTATCGACCTGGACCTCTATTTGGGCGGCGAATCGCCATGCGTGTGCGTGCGCGAGAAAGGCCCATCAATAGCTATCTTTGCTACTCGCGCAATCCCAATGCAGTCAGCTTGCGGCCTTGATGCAAACGATCGCCTTGTGCAGCCGGCGCTGTGGGGCTGATGCTTGAGCGGGGATTGGTACGACAGCGCATATCACGCTTGGGGCACTGCGCTCACTGCTGCGTATTTTGCGACAGGCGGCGTCGCCGCAGCTTAGCGTGGTGCGCAACCTGCGCCCCTAGTTGAGGGTCCACGGTCCTGTACCCCCCGGGTGCGGTATGAGCGGTGGCTGTGGAAGAAGGCGTAGCTCTCGGTCTAACGCGTCAGCGATGGCTGCCAACCGGACGTCCAGCTCTGCCTCAAGCAATTGCTGCTTGGAATCGTCCAGGATCTGGAACTGTGACGAAAGGTGGTATGACAGCGCAATCGGATCGTTAGGCAGATCATCCATCTGCTGCGTTACCCCCGTCGCATGGGTAAGGGCGTCGCGATGCCGGCTATAGAGGACTTTAATATGCTCGACTGTGTTAGCCGCCTCCGGACTCATCTCTTCTGGTAGGTATTCGACCGATGCCACCATGTAGGGCTCGCGCTGCACAATGCTCCTGATCCGGAATCGGCGGTCGCCCACTGCTGCGATCAGCATGCGCCCGTCCGGGAACCGTAGCACATTCTGAATAATCGCCGTCGTACCTATTTCGTGCGGCTCGGCAACCGGCCCTCCCTCGGCCACGCCCTCGCTGATCAGAACAACTCCGAACGGCTGGCTGAGCTGAGCGCAGCGGTTGATCATCTGGCGGTAGCGCGGCTCAAAAATGTGGAGCGGTACCGTCGCTCCCGGGAAGAGGACTAAGTTGAGGGGAAACAGCGCAAGCAGATTATCCATCGTCGTTCCTTGTGGTGCTTTGCTTAACGTATGGTAGCACGTCCGGCGCTTCACGCTACACATGGGCCGCAAGCCAGTGGAGCGCTTGATCGCGCGTGCTGATCTCGCCCTTCAGCTGGGCAGCGCGCGCCTCGTCGAGGATTTGGCGAAAGCGCGGCCCCGGGGCTAACCCGTGCGCCCGCAGATCGTCACCTGTTAGTAGCGGGGAGAGCTGCCGAATCTCGTCGTGGTAGCGGGCGATATTCGCCGCCGCAACGGTTGGTGCGACCACCTCCAACGTGCGTAAGGTCGTAGTGCTGTAGCGGGCCAGAAGTCGATCGAGAGTTTGAGCATCTAGCTCCGGCTGCTCCAATTCATTGGGCAGTGCGGTGGGGAGCTCCTGGAGCAGCTTGCGAGCTGGTGCCGGTAGATTGTAGCGCGCGCCGAACCGTTCACGCTGCCTGGTATCCATTGCCCACACGAGCAGGCCGAACGCGACCTCGCGGCGTACTGGGTCGAGCAAGCACAGCGCGCTGGCCTTCGGAAAGTAGGCTGCCCAGTTGTCACACCAGCTCAGCTCAAGCTGGGGCAGTGCACTCCAGCTTTCGAGGAGTTTGAGCATCTCTTCCGGACGTGGTTCGTCGAGCATCAGCCATAGCTCGTTGAGAATACGCTGCGGCGAGGTTGCCGCAATCATCTGCGCTGACAACGCCTCGTGAATGAGCTGTAAGCTATGCTCCTCGACCGCAAAGCCAAGCCGAGCGGCGAAGCGAGCGCCGCGTAGTATCCGGGTGGGATCGTCGAAGAAGGACCGCTCGTGCAGCACGCGCACGACTCGGGCGGCAAGATCTGCGATGCCCCCGTATGGGTCGAGCAGAGGGCCTAGACCCTGCGGCGTTAGGTTGAGCGCAACTGCGTTGATGGTAAAGTCACGGCGGTAAAGATCGTCCCCCATGTGCGACGGCGTGATCTCAGGTAGCACCGCGGGGCGCGGGTAATGTTCACGGCGGGCAGTGACAAAATCGATAGCATATGAGGCGCTATGCACGCTTAATTGCACGACCGCCGTCCGAAAGGCGGCATGGCGTGTTACCTCGCCGTGCAGCCGAGCCGCAAACACGTCGGCCACTGGCCATGCGTCGCCCTCGACCACGAGATCAAGATCCGTGAGCGGCCGCCGCAGGAGCAGATCGCGTACCGGCCCGCCGACGAGGTAGAGCTTGACGCCCTGTTCGGTGGCGATCTGTGCCGCTTGCTGCAGGAGCTGTCGAGCGGTCTGTGGAAGGACTGCCGACAGCTGGTCTGTCAGCTGGGGCCAACTCACAGCGTGCCCTTGGTGCTGGGAATTTGATCGCCCAAGCGCGGATCTAACCGGGTCGCCACGTCCAGCGCGCGGCCGAATGCTTTGAAAAGCCCCTCAACTTTGTGATGATCATTGCGGCCATAGTGCACCCGCAAGTGAGCCGTCAAGCGTGCGTGGATCGCGATGGTCTCGAAGATATGCCACACGAGGTCGGTGTTGAGACCGCCGATGCGCCCCGTGTGAAACTCCGCGTCAATCACAGCATAGGGCCGTCCGCTAATATCGATCGCCGCGAAGCACAGCGCCTCGTCCATAGGCACGAACGAGTGTGCGGTGCGCACGATACCGGCCCGATTGCCAAGCGCCTGCTGTAGCGCATCGCCCAGGCAAATCGCTACATCCTCGACTGTATGGTGCTCGTCGATATGCAGATCGCCCGCACACTCAATCTCAAGGTCGAACTGGCCATGTTTGGCAATATGCTCGAGCATATGATCGAAGAAGCCGACGCCAGTGTTGATCGCCGCTCGCCCGCTGCCGTCGATCTCCAGCGTTAGCCGGACCTTGGTCTCGCGTGTTGTACGCTCAATCGTTGCTTTACGTGACATAATTGGGTGTCAATAATCAGCTGTCAGCTGTTAACTATCAGTCCTTTGTGCTCGTTCGCCCAGCCCCTCGCCTCTCATCGCTCGCCCCTGGTGGCTAACCCCACGGCCTGCATAACCTCGTCGAGCAGCAGCCCATTCGTTGAGATTGCATTGCCGCCATGGATTGTCGACGTGCCCGACCAATCGGTGAAGGTGCCGCCGGCCTCCTGGACGATCGGAAGGAGCGCGGCGCAATCCCATACATTCATGACTGGGTCAAGCATGATCTCGGCCCGCCCTGTCGCCACCAGTACGTGGCCATAACAATCGCCCCAAGTTCGTGTAAAGCGGGCGTGAGCACGCAGCGTGTCATACGCCTCCGCTCGACCATAGGGCGCGAACGACTCTGCGTCGGAGGCGACAAGCACAGCCTCGCGTAGCTGTCCGACCTCGCTGACCCTTGCCCGTCGTCCGTTGACGGTGCAGCCCTCGCCGCGCGCAGCTGCGACCATCTCATTGAGCGCAGGCAGATAACAAACGCCGAGCACCGGCTCTCCGTCGCGCTCCAGCCCAATCAGCACACCGTAGAGCGGCACGCCCTGGACAAACGATTTAGTGCCGTCGATCGGATCGAGAATCCACCGATAGCGTGCACCGGGATTGGTTTCTCCGTACTCCTCGCCTAAAATGGCGTGGTCGGCAAAGCGCGCCGTGATCATTGCTCGTGAGCGCTCTTCAGCCTGCCGATCCGCAATTGTGACCGGGGTCTGATCGGCTTTGAGCTCGGGCACGACGCCGGTACCATAATAGGCAAGGGTTAGCTTTCCGGCCTGCCAGGCGAGCTCCTGTGCAAAGTCGAGGAGCTGCTTAAGTGGTTCATCACGCATTGCTCTCTCCAGCCAGCGTTACAGCTCGCGCATGAGCTCGCGGATTGCGGCTAGCATCTGGTTATTTTGGTCAGGTGTTCCCACAGTAACTCTGATACAGTCCGTGAGGCCGGGCTTATTGTAGTAGCGAATCAGGATGCCCCGCTGCTCCAGCGCCTGTTTGAGCGCCTTGGCGCGGCCGTCACGAACGCGCATCAGGATAAAATTTGCCCGCGACGGGAAGGGCTGCAGTCCGTCGATCTGCCGCAGTTCGCCAAAGAGGCGCTCACGTTCGGCGACGATGCGGCGCACGCTGTCCATCAGGTGCTCCCTATCTTCTAGCGATGCGATCGCCGCAGCCACTGCCGCCATGTTGATATTGTAGGGCGGCTTGATCTTCCAAAGATGCTGGATGATCGGCTCGGGAATCAGCCCGTAGCCAATGCGGAGGCCCGCCAATCCTGCCCACTTTGAGAATGTCCGCAAGACGACGAGGTTGGGTGCTTGCCCAACCAGGTCCGCAACGCTCTCGCCGCTAAACTCCGCATACGCCTCGTCGACAACCACGATAGTCGGCAACCGCAGCAGCTGCTCCACGGCCGCCCGCGGCAGAATACTGCCATCGGGATTATTTGGAGAAGGCAAGAAGACCAGCTTAGCCCGCGATGCTTCAACGGCGTCCGCCACCTGCTCTACGTCGATCGCCCAAGCCTCATCTCGCGGTACCTGGACGATCCGCCCGCCGATGACTCCTGTATTGAAGCTATACATACCGAAGGTTGGTGGCGCTTCGACCACGGCAGCTCCTGGTTCGAGGAAAAGCCGCATCAGCAGATCGATAATCTCATCGGAGCCGTTGCCGCAGAGAATGCGCTCGACCGGCTGCTGGATATACCCAGAGATAGCTTGGCGCAGCGGAGTTTGGTCTGGATCGGGATAGATGGCGTAATGCGGATACCGCGCGACTGCCTCGATCGCTCGTGGCGACGGGCCATAGGGATTCTCGTTGGCGTCGAGCTTTATGATCTCATCGGCGGGACGACCTAAGCGTGCGCTGAGCGCCTCGAAAGGAACAATCGGTGTGTAAGTCTCGAGCGCTGCGAGGTCCGGCCGGATAAGTTGAGCGATGTCCATGTCTCGATTATAGCACGAGGCTTCGGCCCTTCCGTACGCGCCCGGTCGGCGCTGCCCATCGCCCTGTCAGCCATCCATTATGTAGAAATGAGTGCTTCCGAGGCCATAACATGCTATAATCCCGCGCGTTATGACCACGATTAATCCAATCGAACATAAGCGATCAAGTATCACCGCATTCTTTCCGGCATATAACGATGGCGGCACAATTGGCAGCCTGGTAGTCACAACCCTACATACCCTTGCCGAGCTAACCGACGATTACGAAGTGATCGTTGTCGAGAACGGCAGCACAGACTATACCGTGGAAGTGTTGCACGAGCTCGCGGCGCAGTACGATCGGCTGCGGGTGCTTACCCATCGCCACAGCTTGGGCTATGGTGGTGCGCTGCGCGTCGGCTTCGCCAGCGCTACCAAAGACCTTGTGTTCTACACCGATGGCGACGCCCAGTACGATCCGCGCGAGATCAAGCTGCTGTTGCCCGAGATGCAGCCCGGCGTCGATGTTGTCAACGGTTACAAGATCAGTCGATCGGATCCGCTGCATCGCATCCTGATTGGGCGGCTCTATCATCACGTGGTAAAGCTGGCGTTTGGCTTCAAGCTCCGCGATGTCGACTGCGATTTTCGGCTGATTCGCCGCCATGTCTTCGATGTGCTCGAGCTTGAGTCGCCTGACGGCACGATTTGTCTTGAGCTGGTTAAGAAACTGCAGGATGCGGGCTTCCGCTTTGCCGAGGTGCCGGTGCATCATTATCATCGGACCTACGGCACGTCACAATTTTTCAATTTCCGCCGGCTCCGGCGAATCCCGCCACAGCTCATTAAGTTGTGGTGGAAGATGGTGGTGCTGCGGACGCATATGCCGGCGATCCGTGCGCGGCTGGCGGCTCGAGGCAGGCACGCTGGCGTCAGCGATACGCATATCTCGTACTCGTGATTGGCGCACAGCATCAGCTTATGACTACTTCTGCAAATTCTCGCTTCGCCGACAAGCGCTGCATGATTACCGGGGGTCTTGGCTTTATCGGCTCGAACTTAGCCCACCGCCTGGCCGAGCTTGGGGCCGAGGTCACGCTGGTCGACTCGTTGATCCCCGAGTACGGTGGCAATCTCCATAACGTACAGGCCTTAGACAGCGACCGGATACGGATCAATATCGCCGACGTGCGCGACGAGTACTCGATGAACTACCTGGTGCAAGGGCAGCACTATGTCTTCAACCTTGCCGGCCAGACCAGTCACCTTGACTCGATGCACGACCCGTACACCGACCTCGAGATCAACTGCAGCGCACAGCTCACACTGCTCGAGGCCTGCCGCAAGCATAATCCCGCCGTCCGGATTGTGTACGCCAGCACGCGGCAGATCTATGGCAAGCCCGATTATCTGCCCGTCGACGAGCGCCATCTTTTGCATCCCACGGACGTCAATGGGATCAACAAGATGGCCGGCGAGTGGTATCACATCGTCTACAACAACGTGTACGGCGTGAAGGCGTGCGCTCTGCGCCTGACAAATACCTACGGGCCGCGTATGCGGGTCAAAGATGCCCGTCAAACATTTCTTGGCATCTGGATTAAACAGCTGATCGAGGGCGAGCCGATCAAAGTATTTGGCGACGGCCTGCAAATCCGTGACCTCAACTATGTCGACGATGTTGTTGAGGCCTTGTTGTTATCGGCGGCTAGCGACGGCGTCAACGGTCAAATCTTTAATCTTGGGGCGGACGAGACCATCAATCTGCGCGACCTTGCCGCGCTGCTCATCGAGCTGAATGGAAGCGGAATCTATGAGCTTATTCCGTTTCCACCTGACCGCAAAACCATCGATATCGGCGACTACTACGGCGACTACCGTCTGATTCAAGGACGACTCGGCTGGCGTCCCAAGGTCAGCCTCCGCGAGGGGCTGGCCCGCACGCTAGCGTTTTATCATGAGCATAAAGAGTTTTACTGGTAGCATGACGCGGCCTGCGGTCGAGCGCTCGGCTCTAGTGGGGGCGAGCGTTAAGCGGGCCCGGCTGGGCCTCCCGTTTGTCGCACTGATCGTGGCGTGGGTACTCCTTGGGCTGAGCCTGATTTACCGCGTGCCCGAAACGCTCGTGCTTGACATCGGCGGGAGCCATGCCCGGGCGTACCTACATGGCTTCGATAGTCCTGAGAAAAACGAGGCCTACCGCTATGCATTTTCCCATGAGAAAGCCCAAGTCTTTCTGCCGGGTGCTGGCGGCGGCTTGTGGGAGTCGGTTCTGCGCTTTGATGCTGTTCGCCCACCAGAGGCTGAGCCGGCTCGGCTGAGCGTTGCGGCGCACACTGCAAGTCTTACCTGGGCTCCAACGGGTGGCCTGCGCTCGTACCATATCCTGACGCCCGCCAGCTATGGCGATCTGGACGTGCGACTCACGACGAATCCATTCCAGGTGGGAGCCCACGATCCACGACTGTTAGGCATTCCCTTGGACCAATTCATGGCCCACGCCTTAACTCCTGGGCTCCCATTGCGTACGGCTGCTCTCGTGATTGCCCTCGGTCTCGGGCTATATACCCTCGCCCGCCGACTCGCGTTGATGCCCCAGATAAGTGTTCTGCTAACGCTGCTCGTGGTTTCGCTCGCCTTCTGGGGCCTTGTGGAAGCGCGGCTGCTCGTAACCGTGGGACTGGTACGCTGGCTGGTTGTGCTGGTTGGCTTGCATGTCGCCCTGTGGCCGCTGCAGCGGCTGCTGCGCGCGATCTACAAGCGCTGTGCCGTTCCACTTACAATCGGCGAAGAGCAGTGGCTGTGGCGTATTTTCTCGGCGGCGCTGCTAGTAAAGCTCGGCGGAATTCTATATCCGCACTCGATTATTTTCGACCAGGCCGCCCACGTGCTGCGCATGAACTGGATCCTGGACGGACGCTTCCTTGAGCTCTACCGTCCGGGCTACACCTCGTATATGGGCGAAACGGTAGGCCTTGGCGCTGGACAGTTTCCGTACTCGCCGCTCTGGTACCTGGTCGTCGTGCCGTTTCATTTCGTAGGGCTGAGTTTTCCAGACGCTACGAATGGCTTGAGCGCGATCATGGATGTTTCTAAGCTGTTCCCGATCCATCTGATCGCCCGAGTGACGCTCAAGTCACGGCGGACCGCGCTCTTTGCGGCGGCGCTCTACAACCTCATTCCCATGCCCTACTTTTTGCTCTCGTGGGGCAATTATCCGACGCAGTTCGGCCTCTGGGCGTCCCTGCTGGCGACGGCCTTTCTGGTAGTTAATCATGAGGAGTTCCAGGCCCGGCGCACCTTCTGGCTGTGGGTTGCGCTGATGGCGCTTGCGATCCTGTCGTACACCGTGCTCGGCGTCTTCTCGATCACGCTGGTCGGTCTGATCGGACTGCTCGGACTGTTTCAGCGCGGTGGCCTTGGTCCGAAGCGGCTCCAGTTTATCATCGCAGGTATCATCGTAGCGGAGCTCTTCTGCTTCGCGATCTACCACGTTCAGTTCGCGTACTCGCTGGCCACCGAGACGCTGCCGGCAATCATATCGGCGACGACGGATCGGATCGACAATCCACTGCAAACCGAGGCCGATCCGCGTGACAACGCCCAGGCGAACTTCGCGGCAAATAATCAGTTTACGCTCAATCATTTCACGTCGTTGGCCTTGGTCGCGACGTTCGCGGGGAGCTTACTGCTGCTGCAGGTACGGCAGTTCGGACGTTGGTGGCCCGTGTGGGTCGGCTGGGCAACGTTGTTTGTGCTGTACTCGCTCGTCAGCGCGTATGTTGCCGATATGGTGCTGAAGCACGTCTTTATCGTCATGCCGGTGGTCTGTATCTGGACGGCGGTACTCCTGGATCGTTGGTGGCGGCGTGGTCGGTTCGGACAAGCCGCGGTGGTAATGGTGCTCCTGTTCCTGGCTACAGACGTCGTACAAAAAGGCTACGTCTACCTGCTTGTGAAGCGGCACTTCTAGAAGAGAAGACCATGACACGGCTGAGCGTTCCATTTGGCGACACAATTCGTCAGTATCGTACCCAACAGGCCGAGCTGGATGCCGCGGTGCTCCGCGTCCTGCACAGTGGCTGGTATATTATGGGCCCGGAGGTCCGCGCCTTCGAGGAAGAGTGGGCGCGCTTCTGCGGGGCGGCTCACTGCGTCAGCGTCGGCAACGGAACCGAAGCGCTGCATCTTGCACTGCGGGCCCTCGACCTGCAGCCCGGCGACGAGGTGATTACCGTAGCGAATGCGGGTGGCTACGGAGCAATCGCAGCGCGGCAGGCCGGTCTTACGCCGCGGTTTGCCGACGTCGACGAGCGCTCGCATACGATGTCGCCCGCATCGCTGGCGGCCGCGATCACGCCCCGTACAAAAGCAGTGCTGCCCGTCCACTTGTATGGCCGGCCCGCGGACATGGACGCAATCATGGCCATCGCCCGGCAATACGACCTGCCTGTCGTCGAGGACTGTGCCCAGTCGCACGGCAGCCGGATTGACGGACGGATGACTGGCACGATCGGTCAGATCGGCTGCTTCTCGTTTTATCCAACCAAGAATCTTGGTGCACTCGGCGATGGCGGCGCGATCATCACCGACGATGCGGCCGTAGCGGATAAATTGCGCAAGCTCAGGGTGTACGGGTGGGATCAGAAATACCATAACGCGGTAGCCGGCGGCATCAATACCCGCTTGGATGAGCTTCAAGCTGCGCTCCTGCGCTGCAAGCTGCCGCTTTTGGACGAGTGGAACCGGCTTCGCGGCGAACGCGCGGAATGGTATCGTGAGCTGCTGGGTAATATCCGCGGGATTTCGCTGCCCGAGACCGTGGATGGCCACGTCTACCATCTTTTTGTGACGCAGGTGCATGGCGGTCGTCGCGATGCGCTGAAGCAGGCGCTTGCCGAGCGTGGGATTGGGACGGAAGTTCATTACCCCCTGCCAACGCATTTGCAACCCGCGTTTCATGATCTGGGCTACGAGCCGGGCGAGCTGCCGGTAACCGAGCGGCTCGCCGAGACCGTGCTTTCGCTTCCATGTTTTCCTGAACTGACACGGGATGAGGTCGGAGCAGTCTGCCAGGCGCTTCGCGAGGCCCTCGCTTAAGGCACGAAAGGGTGACACGCGGCGCGGATACAGTGGTGGTTGTGCTTAGGCTACGTTCCTGCTAGCATCGCGTCGAAACTGAGAGTTCATGGAACAGCACGAATACGAGGTGATGGCGGCGGTCGAGGATGGCCATTGGTGGTACCGCGGGATGCGAGCACTAACCGCCGCCTGGCTAGACCAGCTGTACAGTGGACAAGTGAGACTGCAGATTTTGGATGCGGGCTGCGGTACGGGAGGTAACGCCGAGTTCTTGGGGCGCTATGGGACCGTGTATGGCCTCGACCTGGCCCCACTCGCGCTTGCCTTGGGCCGCCGTAGGCTCCCTGAACGGCTCATCCGTGGGTCTGTCGGCGATCTGCCGTTTGCGTCAGGCCGCTTTGATCTGGTCACCTCGTTTGATGTGCTGTATCACCGTGATGTTATCGACGAGCAGCAGGCACTTGGCGAAACCGTCCGTGTGCTGCGCCCTGGTGGCCGACTGCTAATCCGGCTTCCAGCATATCGGTGGCTCAGCTCCAAACACGACGCGGCGGTGCACGGCCGCCATCGCTACACCGCACGTGAAGTCGCCGGCTTGATTTCCTCGGCAGGCTTACACCTGGAGCGCATCTCCTATATCAATAGTCTGCTGCTGCCCTTGCCGGTGCTGCAACGGCTGCTTGAGCGTGTGGTTCCCGGACTAGAGCGGAGCGGATCGGATTTGGAGCGACCGAGCTTGGTGATCAATATGGTGTTGCAGTCGGCGTTGTACCTTGAGGCCGCTTGGCTCCGTGATGGCGGCAAGTTTCCGTGGGGCTTGTCAATTCTAGCCCTCGCACAAAAACCTTAGCTGGATGGATATGCAAGAGATACTTGATCGGGTGTCGCAAGCGCCGCGCCTGTGGAACGCGTTGCGCTGGCTGGTGGAAGCGGGATTTACGGGTGAGCACCGGGTGATTGCCGAGGAGCTGCGGCCCTTTGCCGATACGAAGCGGCGCTTCTTGGACTTTGGCTGTGGGACCGGCCAGTTCGCGGGCGATTTTCCGCCCGAGCGCTATGTTGGTATTGATCTGACACGACCGTATGTCGAGTACGCGGGGGCGAACCGCCGCGGCAGCTACAGTGTGATGGACGGCAGCGCGCTGGGCCTCGCCGATCAAAGCTTCGACGCGGCCTTGGTCCTTGGCGTCATTCATCACCTGCCCGACGCGCTTGTTCGGGCCGGTGTTGTCGAGCTGCACCGCGTGCTTAAGCCAGGGGCTACTCTGCTTGTCATTGAGGATGTGCCGCCGCCCACAATCTGGAACGTTCCGGGTCATTTGATGCACTGGCTCGACCGGGGAGACCATATTCGTACCGATGCCGATTACCGCGCGTTGTTTGCGCCCCATTTCGATGTGAAGCGCAGCTACCATATGCGCTCTGGCGTCTGCGACTATGGCGTCTACGTCTTGGCGCGCCAAGCCGGACGTCCGGCGTGACATGCCGATCTGGCAAGCGGTTGCGGACGAAGCGCGGGAGCTGACACGGGTCTTGGCGGAGCCTTGGCTCTGGCTGGCTGCCGCCGCGATGCTGCTGTGCGGCACCCTCGCCTACCTCGTGCCCTACGACCTCCGTTTGGATATTGGGGGCTCGCCTAAGGATTGTAACGGTGCGGCGGTCTTCGATGTGCCATATATCGTAGGGTTTAATCCCGAGCCGGAGTTCGCCGGGCCAGCCGACGACTGCACCGATCGCACCATTGCCTACCGCTGGGCATTCGAGGATGCAACAGTCGAGTTTCCTGGGATTGGCCGAGTGGCATACGACGTTGTGCTCCGGCTAACAAGCGGCCAGCCCACTGGGCAGGCAGTGCCGAGCACATGGATTGCGAATGGCGCTGCCCTGGTGGTCCCCGTTCGACCTGAAGCACGAGCGTACCATCTGCTGGCGCCGCCGTCCGCATTTTCGAGTCTTCGTTTAGATTTCCAGACTTCCCCATACCAACCACCAGGCGATCCACGCGCGCTGGGCTTTGCCGTCGATCGTATCCATGTGTCGTCGCTTGGGCCTGCTGCACCGAGCTGGTTCCAGCTGCTTACGCTTACGGCAATGGTTACGCTGGCTTACCTTATGGCTCGCCACTGGGCGCTTAGCCAGCCCCTCGCGGCCAGTGTGGCAGTGGTCGCAATTGCTGCGTTTGTCGCGCTGCTTATCTGGCAGCGTGAAGGGCTGACGATCTTTTCTGGGCAGGCGCTGCGGCTCATGCTTGTGGGATTTTTGCTCGCCGTCGCTTTGGAGCCGCTCGCGCGGGGAGCCGCCCGCGCGCTGGAGATCAGCCTCTTACCGCTTGAAGCCCGCCGCATTGTGGCCCTCGTGGTGATTGCCTGGCTGATCCGAGCTTTAGGTCTCCTGCACCCCCAGACTTATTCCAGCGATGTTGGCCTGCATATGAACAACTTGCTTGGAGTTACGCGTGGCGAGGTTATTTTCACCGAGGGGTTGCCAGCAGAGGCTGGCGGTGGCGCTGCGCCATATCCGCCGGCACTGTACGTCATGCTTGCCCCTTGGCAGCTGCTGAATCTGGACCTTCGAACCCTGGTAACCACCGCGAATGCCCTAGCCGATAGTCTCGCCATCTTATGGATCTGGCTTGTGCTACGCTTAGTCGGCGCGTCTCCGTCTGCCAGCTACTTTGCGGCCGGGCTCTATCTTTTTGCGACGCCCCTGCTTCGGTCGTTGTCGACTGGCGAAATGGCCAATGTGTGGGGCCAGTCGTTGGTCTTGCCCTGGTTGCTGGCGCTGCTCTTGTGGCGCAAAGGCCGCGTTACCGCTGCGGTGCTTGGTGCTGCTACCGCAATTGCGCTGCTGGGCCATTCCGGAGTCTTCTTGTCGCTTGGCTTGCTGCTCGCAGCGCTGGGAGTGATCTGGCTCGTTCACCGCGACCAACAGGTCTGGAAGTTCGCGTTGGTTGTTATGCTGGTCGTCGTGGGCGTTGTCGTGGGCTACTTTTTTGCGTTTCTCGATGTTCTCACACGAACCTCAACGCCAGTCACATCAAGTACAACGCCCTTGGAGCGGTTGGGCAACGAGGCGCGCGAGTTTGTGGTGGTGAGCGGCCAGATCGGTCCGCTACTGGCGGTGCTGGGTCTTTCGGGCCTGGTGGCAGCATGGTACCGATGGCGCCGGCTTGGAGACGTGCTTGCCGCGTGGTGGCTGTCGACCTTGCTCTCGTGGAGTACCTTGCTCTTCAGCCAGCAGGCACTACGCTGGGAAGCATTCCTTTTTCCGGCACTTGTGCTCGGCGGCGGCCTGGCGCTGGCTGAGCTGTGGAGGCAAGGTGCCGCGCACCGCTGGACCGCTGCAGTGCTTCTCTTCGCGGCTACCGCGCACGGCGGAATACTGTGGGTCCAACGGTTGATAACCTACCGCTAGCTGCTACCAACTGCACCGCGAAATGCCCAACCTATGTGAAGACGCCTCGGCCGTGTTGTGCACGTCTGCCGGTGTCTGATAGCGCAGCGTCTGACTCCCTTGTATCATGCTTCGTCCGCCCCGTCTTCCAATTCTTGGGATTCCCCGATCTCCATCATATACTGCCAGACACTCATATCAGGCGGCTCCATGCCCAACTGCGTGATGATTGCCGAGATCTGCGCTCGGTGCTCGGTTGCATGGTTGATTACCTGAGCTATCAGGCTTGCGAGCGGGTATACAAACACCAGCCCGTGCTCGCGCTCCCGAACGATGGTGTCCTTCCGCGCCGCAAGCGCAAGCTGGAGCAATTCATCGTTGGTCCACCGCGCTACCTCCTTCACGGCTGCAAATCCCGGAAACTGGTCCCGCGAGACCGGCGTGGGAGGCAGCTTGCCGTTGACGCGCACGACGTAACTCACCTCGGCGCCGACGATGTGCCATAACGTATCCCGTATCGAACCAAAGCAACCAATCGCCGTGGTGCCGATCTGCTCATCGGTCAGCTGCTCACAGAAGTCCAGCAGCTTTAGGTTGGCCCAGACGTTGTGGGCAAACAATGTGGTCAGTACGCTGGTATCGCTACGTTCAGCATCTTGCATGGTTGGCCTCCATGGTCTGCTCGGGTGGCTTGTCTGGTTCATTGTACTGTACTGTGAGGATCAAGTGCGCCCTGTACGAGCAGTGCCGCCGACCCGCGCGTGCTGTTGGCTTTCCAATTCAAGGCATGGAAGCTTTCAAAGGCGTAAAAAAAGGGACGCTTCTCACGATAATTGAGAAGCGTCACCTGTTCCACAGTCGAAGGTTTGGCGGAGGGAGTGGGATTCGAACCCACGACGACGTTGCCGCCGTACAGCATTTCCAGTGCTGCGCACTAGGCCAGGCTATGCGATCCCTCCTGAATGCGCGGTATTATACCAGAAGCAAGGCGCGACGCAACTTTGGTCTGTCTCGCGGCGCTTGCCTACTCCATTGCGGTGACGTAAGTTCGCGGCAGCGTCACGGTGAAGGTGGCTCCCGCTCCATAATCACTTGCGACATGGATACTACCTCCTAGGGCTTCCACGATTTGCCGGACAATATACAAGCCAAGGCCTAGGCCACCGTAGTGGTTCGCCGAAACCGCGCGCTCAAAGCGAACGAAGATCCGCTCGAGGTGCTCGGGCGCAATACCAATGCCGTGGTCGCGTACGATCAGCTGCGCCTGCATGTTGTCGCCGAGGATGTTGATCTCTACTGGCTTGCCCGGGCCATACTTGATCGCGTTCGAAAGCAGATTGGTCACGACCTGCTCCAGCCGCGAGCGATCCCAGCAGGCGACGATGGGCTCGTTCGCGTGGAGCGTTACCGTGCAGCCCGCCTGCGCAATTTGCTCCTCGAAGCGGGCCAGCACATCGCGGACCACCTGCGCTAAGTCAATCTCCTCGAGACGAATGTCGATCCGCCCCGTGCGGATGCGCGCGACGTCGAGCAGGTCATTGATTAACACCGCGAGCCGCTCGGTCTGCTGATCTGCCAGCTGTAGCTTGTTGAGCAGCCGCTCGGGGGTCAGCTTCGACAGGCCGCCCTTGCTAGCACTGCGTAGCAGCATCTGGAGCTGGAGCTGAAGCGCTGTCAGGGGCGTCTTGAGCTCGTGCGACGCGATCGACAAGAACTCATCACGCGCTAAAATCGCTTCCTGCGCCTCACGGTACAGCCGTTCGCGCTCTTCCTCCGCCCGCTTATGCTCAGTCACATCGTTTACCGATACGACCGCACCGGTTATCTTGCCGTCCACCCGAATTGGAACGTTAGAGCAATAGACTGGGATAAAGGTGCCGTCACGGTGGATAAAGGTGTCATCGTGATTGCGCAAGGCACGTCCGGTCCGAAAGACGTCGCCAAGAGCACACTGATCCATCGGGAATGGCCTGCCATCCGGGTAAGAGTGATGGATGTGCTCGTGCAGCACTTTGCCGACCAGCTCGTCGCTGCGCCACCCAAACATTTGCTCTGCGGCCGGGTTCAGGTAGGTCGTTCGTCCTTCAGCATCCAGCAGGAACAACGCATCAGCTGTATTTTCGGTGATTGCGCTGTTGAGGTCGAGCTGATACCGGAGCGCCTCCTCGACGCGCTTGCGCTCGTTGACCTCGGACTGTAGGTTACGGTTTGCAAGCGTAAGGTCGGCCGTCCGCTCGTGGACCCGTTGCTCGAGCTCCTCGGCATGGAGCTTGATCTGCTGCGTTTTGCGGAAAAGCTCCACAAACACCGATACCTTCGAGCGCAGGATGTCCGGCATAAATGGCTTGAACAAAAAGTCGACGGCGCCGACGGCATACCCTTTGAATACCCGTGCATCGCTGCGGTCGAGCGCCGTGAGAAAGATGATCGGCGTGTGCTGGGTGCGTTCACGGCCGCGGATCAGCTCTGCGGTCTCAAATCCGTCGAGGCCGGGCATTTGGACGTCGAGCAGGATCACCGCGAAATCTTGCTGCAGCAGCTGCTTGAGCGCTTCGGCTCCCGAGTGCGCCATCACCAGCGTGTGGCCGAGATTGCCCAGAATAGACTCGAGTGCCAGGAGGTTTTCCGGCCGATCATCGACCATGAGGATATTTACAGGTTGCTCGACGCTCATACTCCTACCTTTGGAACGACAGTACCTAGCCTCGTTAACAACGCGGCAATCTCGGGAATCGGCATCACGTGATCGGCGACACCTGCGTCGAGGGCAGCTCGCGGCATCACGTCACACTCGGCGGTGGCCGGATCCTGAACCACTGTAAGCCCGCCTGCAGCCTTAATCGTCGCAAGACCGCGTGCGCCATCAGCACTGGCGCCGGTTAATATTACCCCAATCACATTCGGCCCATAGGCATCCGCCGCGGACTCGAAGAGTACATCGATCGAGGGCCGCGCATACATCTCGGGCTCGTCGGTTGAGAGCGCGTACGTGCCCTGCTCGACAAGCAGGTGGTAATCGGGTGGCGCGAGACACGCGGTGCCTGGGCTGATCGGCTGCTTGTCCTCGACCTCGCACACGGCTAGTCCGCTCGAGCGCTGCAGCACAATCCGCAGCGTTTCGTCTGATTCCTTATGCCGATGCTGAACGATCGCCAGCGGCAAGGGAAAGTCGGGTGATAACGCGCCCAGCAATGCTGCCACCGCGTGAAGGCCACCGAGCGATGCTCCGACGACGACAAGCTTATACGGCACAGGCGCTCCATTTCGCTCCGAGAAGCCCAAGCGGCTCTCTTTCACCTGTTGTCGGCCACCCAAGCACCGCGGGATTTAACCATCGGTTCACCTTAGCGCATCCTCCTGTACAGCCGCTGACCCTGGACGACCTCGGCGTAATCATGCTCATGTGGCGTGAATTTCAGTGATTCGGCCTGCCCGAGGCCCAAGACGCCAAAGAGAGTCAGGCTCGCATACAGCAGCCGGTGTACATGCTCCTGCAAGGTTTTATTGAAGTAGATCATGACGTTTCGACATAAAACAACGTTAAACTCGTTGAACGAGCCATCCGTCGCAAGGTTGTGCTGCGAGAAGGTGATCTGCTCGCGCAGCCAGGGTCGTACGATCGCCCGCTCGTAGGCGGCCGTATAGTACCGTGAAAATGCTTGAGTTCCGCCCGCCTTGAGATAGTTACCGGTATATTCCTGCATCTTCTCCAAAGGGTAGATGCCCTCGCGGGCCTTGCTCAGCACTGCGGCGTTCATGTCGGTTGCGTAGATACGACACCGGTCGTACAGGCCTGCTTCGTGGAGCAGGATCGCCATTGAGTAGACCTCTTCGCCTGTGGAACAGCCAGCGTGCCAAATGCGAATGAAAGGGTAGGTCCGTAGCATCGGCACGACTTTGGCACTGAAGGCCTGATAAAAGTGCGGGTCACGGAACATCGCTGTGACGTTCACGGTCATCGCAAGCAGGAAACGGTCTAGACACAGCGGGTCGTGCAAAACCTTTTCTTGCAACCCGGACACCGTTTTGACGCCTTCTGACTGGACCATGTTCCAGATGCGGCGCTTTAACGATGCTAGGGCATAGTTGCGAAAATCGTACCCGTAAAGCTGTGCTACTCCCTCTAGAAGTAGCTGAATCTCGAGATCCTCTAGCTCTGTCATCTGGGCCGTTCTGCGTTGGACGTAATCAAATATCGATGAATGATCCTTGGGCGCTGGCTTTGGCCTGTGCCTACCCACGCCGGCGTAGTGCCGTCGCGGGTAGGCAGGTTGCCGACAACCGGCAGATTGCCGGGCATTACGCTTGCCGCGCGCTGGTCAGAGTACGGCACTAGCGGTAAAGCCAGACGCGCAGCAACGAAAGCAGCTGCTCAGTATCAACCGGCTTGGTAATATAGTCCGACGCTCCCGCCTCGATACACTTCTCACGGTCGCCCTTCATCGCTTTCGCGGTTAGGGCAATAATTGGCAATGTCTTGAATGCCCCGTGTTGCCGAATGGCCCGTGCGGTCTCGTATCCGTCCATCTCCGGCATCATGATATCCATCAAGACGATGTCGACGTTGGGAGTTTGTTCCAGCAGCTTGATGCCATCTCGGCCATTCTCCGCATACAGTACCGTCATCTGCTGGCGCTCGAGAACACTAGTCAGGGCGAAGATGTTTCGAATATCGTCATCGATAATCAGTACCTTTTTGCCGACCAGCACCGGGTCGCTCTTGTGGACCTGCTCCAACATACGGCGCTTTGTCTGGGGCAGATTTGCCTCGACGCGATGCAGGAAGAGCGCGGTCTCGTCGAGCAGTCGCTCCATTGAGTTCACATCTTTAAGGATGATCGTTTCGGCTACGCGCTTGAGCTCGGTCTCCTCCTGCTTTGAAAGATCCTTCGCCGTGTACACGATGATCGGCAGGTCGTCCAAGAGCCCGGCCTGCTTCAGCTGGTCAAGCAGCTCAAAGCCGGTCATGTCCGGTAGCCCGAGATCGAGCACCATGCAGTCAAACTGCCCGTTCCGCAACGCGGCCAGGGCCCCGGCCCCTGTGCCGACTGCGGTCGAATGCACGTCGCCCTCACCTATCAACTCGACAATGCCCTTGCGCTGTGCCTCGTCGTCCTCGACGACCAAGAGATTGCGCACGCCTCGCTCCACGAAGCGCCGGATGTTCGTCAGCGAGGTTTCAAGCGCTTCCTTGGTGACCGGCTTCTGCAGATAGGCGATCGCGCCTTGGTGCAGCCCGCGGTGACGTCCTTCCATCACCGAGATAATATGCACCGGAATATGGCGCGTGCTGGGGTCGTGCTTCAAGCGATCGAGCACGCTCCAGCCATCGACAACCGGTAGCTGCAGATCAAGCGTAATTGCATCCGGCTTCCATTTACGGGCCAGCGCCAGCCCAACATCACCGCGCAGAGCGACAATGCCCTTGAAGCCGCGCTGCCGCGCAAGGTCGAGCAGAATGCGCGCGAACGGGACGTCATCCTCGATAATGAGCAGCACGCGGTCGCCCTGCTGAATCGAATCGCGGTCGTCGCTGAGCTCGCTGTAGGCAAGCAGCTCCGGCGTAACGTCGACTGTGGTCTCCGTTTCTGCTACGGCCACGCTATGCGTCCCATTGCCGCCATCACCACCGGTTGTTGGGCTAGGAGCCGCCGGGCTGGGCATGCTCCACATCCGCTCGTCGGGCGTCGTGGTCGTGGTTGGGTATAGCTGCGGCAAATACAGCGTAAACGTGCTCCCCTGTCCGGGGGTGCTCATCAGCTTGATCTCACCACCCAGCAATCGTGCGATCTCACGGCTGATCGAAAGGCCGAGGCCGGTGCCGCCGTATTTGCGGCTGGTGGTGCCATCCGCCTGCTGGAACGCCTCGAAGATGATCTTCTGCTTGTCGGGAAGAATACCGATCCCAGTGTCGGTAACCGCGAATGCAATCACCGTCTTGGCTCGATTGAGCGCCTCCTGATCGCGGCTCCAGCCTTCGGTAACTGGAGTAACGCGCAGGGCAACCGAGCCTTCCTCGGTAAACTTAAATGCGTTGGAGAGAAGGTTACGCAGCACCTGCTGGAGGCGCTTCCCATCAGTGTGGAGGTTGCGCGGCAAAGTGGGGTCAAGCTCGATGCTGAACGCGAGCCCTTTGTCATTTGCCACCTGTTGGAAGGTACGCGCGACTTCGTCGCGCACGTCGCTAAACAGCACCGCGCCGATATCGACGCCCATCGTGCCGGACTCGATCTTCGCTAGGTCGAGGATATCGTTGATCAGACCAAGGAGGTCGGAGCCTGCTGCATAGATGGTGCTGGCAAAGTCGACCTGCTTTGGCGTCAGATTTCCCTCGCCATTCTCGCTCAATAGCCTCGACAAGATCAGCAAGCTGTTGAGCGGCGTGCGCAGCTCGTGTGACATGTTGGCCAGGAACTCAGACTTGTACCGCGACGAGAGGGCAAGCTGGTCTGCCTTTTCCTCAAGTGCTTGCCGCGCCCGGTCAATCTCACGGTTTTTGCGCTCCACCTCTGAGTTTTGTGCCGCAAGCAGCTCGGCCTTTTCTTCCAGCTCCTCGTTCGTCTGCTGCAGCTGCTCGCGCTGCTGTTTGAGCAGCTCCTCCGACGCCTGGAGCGAGCGCGCCTGCTGTTCCAAGCGCTGGTTCGTCTCGGTCAGCTCGCGCTGCTGGCCCTGGAGCTCCTCTGTAAGCGACTGCGACTGCTTGAGCAGCTCCTCCTGACGCATCCCGGCCGCGATCGTATTCAATACGATCGCGATACTCTCGGTTAGCTGATCGAGGAACGCAAGGTGGGTCTCGCTGAAGCGCTGGAAGGAGGCTAGCTCGATTACCGCCTTGACCTGGCCTTCAAAGAGCACCGGCAGCACGATCACGTTGAGCGGCGTTGCTTCGCCGAGGCCCGAGTTGATCTTTATGTAATCGCTCGGTACCTCAGTCAGCAGGATGCGGTCTTTCTCAAGCGCCGCTTGCCCGACTAGCCCCTCTCCTAGCCGGAACTGGTTCGCTAGATGCTTGCGCTCACGGTAGGCATAGGTGCTGAGCAGCTTGAGCAGCGGCTGCTCGGCACCATCCATCACATAGAAGACCCCGTGCTGCGCGAAGACCAGTGGCGCAAGCTCCGACAGAATCTGCTTCGAGACGGTTTGGAGGTCGCGCTGTCCTTGCAGCATCCGAGTAAATCGCGCCAGGTTCGTCTTGAGCCAGTCTTGCTCGGTGTTTTTACGGGTCGTGTCACGGAGGTTCGCGATCATCTGGTTGATATTGTCTTTCAGCTCCGCGACTTCGCCTTGAGCCTCGACCGCGATCGAGCGCGTCAAGTCGCCCTGGGTGACGGCCGTGGCGATCTCCGAGATTGTCCGAATCTGGGTCGTTAGGTTTGCCGCGAGCTGATTCACGTTGTCTGTCAGATCGCGCCAAGTTCCCGCCGCGCCAGGGACCCTTGCTTGGCCGCCGAGCTTGCCCTCGATGCCAACCTCGCGCGCCACGCGCGTCACTTCGGAAGCAAACGACGAGAGCTGGTCAACCATGGTGTTGATGGTGTTTTTCAGCTCGAGAATCTCGCCGCGCGCGTCGGCCGTGATCTTCTTTCCAAGATCGCCGCTCGCGACGGCCTTGGTAACGTCGGCGATGTTGCGGACCTGACCGGTCAGGTTGCCGGCCATGCCGTTCACGCTATCGGTCAGGTCTTTCCAGGTGCCGGCCACGCCCCGGACGTCGGCTTGCCCGCCGAGCTTGCCCTCGGTGCCGACTTCGCGCGCCACACGCGTCACTTCCGAGGCGAAAGAGTTGAGCTGGTCGACCATGGTGTTAATCGTGTTCTTGAGCTCGAGGATTTCGCCGCGCGCGTCGGCCGTAATCTTGCGGCTGAGGTCACCGCGTGCGACCGCCGTAGTGACATCGGCGATGTTGCGGACCTGGCCGGTCAGGTTGCTGGCCATGCCATTCACGCTGTCGGTTAGGTCCTTCCACGTGCCCGAGACACCCCGGACGTCCGCCTGCCCGCCGAGCTTGCCCTCGGTGCCGACTTCGCGGGCGACACGCGTTACTTCCGAGGCGAAAGAGTTGAGCTGGTCGACCATGATGTTAATCGTGTTCTTGAGCTCGAGGATTTCGCCGCGCGCGTCGGCCGTAATCTTGCGGCTGAGGTCACCGCGTGCGACCGCCGTAGTGACATCGGCGATGTTGCGGACCTGGCCGGTCAGGTTGCTGGCCATGCCGTTGACGCTGTCGGTCAAATCTTTCCAGGTGCCGGCCACGCCCCGGACGTCGGCTTGGCCGCCAAGCTTGCCCTCGGTGCCCACTTCACGGGCTACGCGGGTCACCTCAGAAGCGAACGACGAGAGCTGGTCGACCATGGTGTTAACAATTTTGGCCGTACGTAAGAACTCGCCCTCGAGCGGCCGTCCCGCGATCTCAAGCGGAACTGTATCACTAAGATCCCCTCGCGCCACGGCACCAATCACACGAGCAACCTCTGTGGTCGGCTGCACAAGATCGGTTGTTAGCGCATTCACCGCATCAATACACTCGGTCCAAGCTCCACCAGCCGATGCGATGGCAGCCCGCTCGCTGGTCTTGCCCTCTTTGCCCACGACCGTGCTGATCCGCTTAAACTCGCGGGTCATGCTCTGATTCAGCTCGATGATTTCGTTTAGCGTGTCGGCAATCTTGCCAGCCGTGCCTGTCAACTCGACCGGCATGCGTGCTGAGAAGTCGCCCTTCTTAACCGCCATCAGGACGCGGAGGAGCTGTTTCTGGTCCAGCGAATCCGCCGGGTCACGCGTAGGTTGTTCCGTAGGCACTAGACAATCCTCTCTCAACTTAGCTCGGGACTACTCGCGCTTGAGCACTGTACAACACGCGGTGGCAGCGCTACTCAGTCCCAGTCCGCAGCGATCGCCTATGGCTCGTGTTATTACTTCTATCGGCTTCTTGGTCGTGGCGCTGGAGTGGCCAACCGAACAAGCCTGGGAAATTATTGCGTCGCGACTGTGCGATCAGGCGAACCTAAACAAAGCCGACACTTTGGGCTACTATACCATAATGTTCCGTTCCCCTAGCTGCGTTAGCCGCCAGTATGGCCGGCGACTCGTTGATGGTCTGGATAGACCCTCCTGGCAGTGGACTTGCTATACTGCCGCGGCGGCCACAGTCCCTCAGACCTGGCATGAATTATCAAACGAGCGAAAGAAGAGCACTCCAACATGCAGAACCAATCATTGACCCTGCTGTGCGTTTCACACCTGCGCTGGAACCACGTTTGGCAGAGGCCCCAGCAGCTGATGTCCCGGTTTGCTACCAGCTGCCGCGTGATCTATGTCGATCTACCTGAAATCACCGCCGATGCTGAGCGTCCATATCTCGCGCCCCAGCCGCGGGTTGCGGGCGTCGATGTTGTTCGTCCAATCTTTCCGAAAGCCTTGCTTGATACGCCAGGGCATAGCTATAAGGAGCTTTGGCGTGGTCTGCTTCCGGAAGTGTTGGCGATGGCAGGCTCGAACACGATTATGTGGGTCTTCTCGCCGCTTGCCGACTATCTGGTTGAAGCCGCGAAGCCGCATACTGTACTGGCGGTATACGACTGCATGGACGACCTCGCCAGCTTTAAGGACGGTACGGCGGAAATGCGTGACCGCGAGGCAAGGCTACTAGCACAGGCGGATCTGGTCTTTACCGGTGGTCGCTCAATGTACGAGTCCCGCAAGAACCGTCATCCGCGGGTGCACTGCTTTCCAAGCGGCGTCGACATCGACCACTACCGCGCGGTCAACGATCCGGCCACACTGTTACCGGATGCCGTCGCGTCTGTCGCTCAGCCCCGACTTGGTTATTTTGGCGTTCTGGATGAACGGATCGACTGGCTGCTGATCGCCGAGATTGCGGAGCGGCGCCCTGATTGGCAGTGGATCCTGGTTGGTCCTACCGCAAAGGTCGAGGAGAGTGATCTGCCAACCGCGCCGAATATTCACTACCTCGGCCAGCAGCAGTATCGCGATTTACCTGCGTTTCTCAAGAGCTTTGATATTGCGACAATGCCCTTCGCGCTCAACGATGCGACGCGATATATCAGCCCAACCAAAACACTTGAGTATCTCGCCGGCGGCAAACCTGTGATCAGCACGTCGGTGCCGGACGTTGTCGCGGAGTACTCAAATATTGTCGAAATTGTCGATGGCCCGGATGCGTGGATTGCCGCAATTGAGCGAATTTTGTCTGCACCACCCGAGTGGCTCGTCGAGCGGTTGCAGCGGGCCAAAGAGCGTTTGGACCAAAGCACCTGGGATAGCATTGCCGAGCGGATGTGGGGTTTGATGTCAGAGCGGCTTACCGCCAGATGAGCAATCTAGAGGACCGCGGGCGGCACTCCTCGCTGCCGCGATCAACTGGCAGGCGCTGTCGGCGCGGTTGAGCCGTTCTGGGCCCAGCGTATCGTTGACCGGACGCCGAGGTGATCCGAAAGATGACCACTCACACCTTCCGCTAGCGAGACTGGCTCGCCGAAACATAGCTCAGCCGCGATCTCGACGGTCAGCCGGGGTGGAACCCGAACAAGAATATGGTCGAGTGCCTGGGCTGCGCGTGCGGGCATGCCGGGGAGGGGTCGATAGGTCGGCTCGGTCGAGAGCCCAAGTGGATCGACGAGGTTAGCCGCTGCGCGAAACTCGTGATAAAGCCAGCTCCCGCGCGGCACGTTGAAGTCCCCGGCGACCACGACAGGTATTTCCGCGGGCACGGTCTGGACGAACTCAGCGATTTCCTGCAGCTGTGCGCGCTCGACCTTGGCGTGGGGATTGGTGTATGACCACTGCGCACCGTAGTTGGCGGCCAGATGCGTATTGAGGAGCACGACCGATTGGCCTCCGACCTCCAGCACCGTCCGGAGGATACCTTTCGCCTGGTGGCGTTCGGTCGCCTGCAGGCTCGTCATGCTGCCACGAGCTCGAAATGGATGGTACGACGTATCACTCACGACGAGGCGAGTGAGCGTCACTAGTCCCCCCTTCGGGGCGTAGGGGTGAGTTACCGCAATCGCCTGCGGCCAGATTGTCTCGTCTTGTCGCAAGAGCGGAAGGTGGCGCCAACGTCCGACTTCCTGGAGACAGGCAACATCTGGAGCGGCTGCCGCGAGGCACCTGCCGATCGCTGAAAGACGGCGCTGAAGACCCGGCAAAGGGACCGGCAGGCCAAGGCAGTTGAGCGTGAGTATCGTAAGTTGCATCATTAGCAGAGCCTTTCTTGTTGCCACGGGTTCCGGGTCGGGCTGATTTCATGAGCCAGTATAGCGTACAACATCGGAACGGCTCTTGCTTAAAAACGCCGCGAGCTAAAGAGCAAAGGAGCAGGTTGTGCGTGTAGCGGATGGCGTTCGGTATGGGCTATGGTTCGCGGTAGCGGGCACAGCGATGCGAAATCGGCGCGAATATGGTGTGCCTACGGCGTGGCTGACCCATCTTCTTGGAAACACGGTAACACTGCTGTTGCCCGAGTGGTTGAAACTCGTACCTCACGTGCCCGCGCTCAGCACATCCGCCTTCGCGCGTCCGATATTGCGGACGGTCGAGCATCGCGTTTGTGACGACCCCAACTACGCGTGGTACGCCGCGCCGTTGGCCCTTGGGTTTATCGCGTCACATCCGAACTATTCGATCTACCACGGAGCCTGGGCCGAGCGCACCGTTTTAGGTTTCGGTGTGGACAGCGTACCCCATGCAACCGCCGCCTATGGGCTGGCACGGCTGGTGGGCGAAACGCTTGTAACGCTTGACGGCGAGATGCCGGCAGAGCACGAGCTGGCGCCACTTGTACGCTGGTGCGCGAGCTACCCCGACGCGCTTAGCGTTGCTGCAGTCGGGCTTGTCACGCTGCTGTGGGAGGTGAGTGAATACCAAGCGCATCACGCCGAGATGCAGGCGACCGGTCGTCCGGCGCACGAGGTCAACATGCAGTGGAGCTGGCCCGATGCGATCACAGATAGTATTTCCAATCTTGCGGGCCTGATAGCGGCGATTGCCGTGCGGCGTACCAAACAGAGGGGTGGAGTTGCCTCAACTCTTGAGGAGCCGCCGACATCTGTGGCCGAACGTGCGGTGGGAGCGTAGCAGACGCCTGCATCTGGTTGGAAGTACTTGAAACATGGCTCCTGCCTGCCGTGCTACGATGCCGCTAGCGGACCAAGTGTGCCGTTAGTCGAACGGATGGGCGGTTGATCTCGTGATGGCGGCTCGTGGTGGAGCCTAAGTACGTAGGTCTTGCATCAGGAGGATTATTCGTATGCCCTCCCGCTATATCCCCCCGTCAACGCGCAATATTCGCCGTATCGATAGTGCGAAAAGCCACGGCTATCAGGTGCATGTCGAGCGTGATGGGAAGGTTATCACCAAACACTTTGCGGACTCGCGCTATCGTTCGCCGGCGGAAGCCCGCAAGGCCGCGATGGCCTATCGTGATCAGGTGCTGGCCGAAGCGCCCCCGCCCGCCAATCGGCGAGGTTATCGAACAGTCGCTCACAGCAACACGGGCGAGGTCGGCATCAGCCTGACCTATATGACGCGTCGGAGCGGCAGCCGCGCCCCCTACATTACGGTATCGGCGAGCCCCTATCCCGGCAAAATGTTGGGTCGGAAATTTTCGATCGAGCGCTATGGCTACGAGGGCGCCGTTGCCGAGGCGAAGGCGTGGCGGGCCGAGGTGCTCCAGCAGCGCGAGCAGCAACAGCGTGCGCCTCAGCCAACGCGGCGCGCAAGGCCAACCAGGCGGACGCAGGTCGTTGAAAGCCAAGCGGACTGAATGTGGCTGCCCCCCGTGCCTGAACTTCACAGAAAAATGCGGCTGGAAGCTGCGGCACTTTAGTGCCAGCAGAGGAAAGCCGCCCTCCATCATACGTTGTGACCGTACCTGACACAACAGACTGATAGACTGGTGATGCGTTAGGCACTCGTGAGGTACGCACGAGTTAACGGTTTCGCACCTTTCTAACTTGCGGTTGCTGGTTGCGGCAAGTACGATCCGTTGCCGCGTAAAACCGTGACGGGCCGTACTACTTCGGCCACTGTCAGCAGGCCGATGGTCCTCCGTCGTGATACGTCTGTGGTGTCAACGTGTCGAAGCATACGTTTCTCCGTCAGACTCGTGCTTCAACGAGTGCTACGAAACCTGGAAGGACAAGCTACCGGTCCTCGGACCGCGTAGTAGCTGACCAGGTTCCGCTTATCTGCTCACGCGCCGGTGTTTTCCGGCGGCACCTATTGGGAAGGAGTCGTCGACATGCCCTATGATCCCGTGTTCGCCCACTTCCGGCCTCCTGATGGGAGCTGGTATCGGCTGTGGATAACGCATACACCGCCAAAAACGGAGCGTGGCCATCCCTGGCATGTCCATGCCTCATATGCCAAAACTGGTACCATTGCACGGTGGCCGGCACGCACTGGTATGAACAACCCTACGGCATGGCAAATTGGGACTTCGACCGGGAGGCTGAGGCGCTAGCCGCGTTTCGCTCGCGTGCCGCCGAGCGCTTAACCCGTGGGTACGAGCTGCGCGAGGGTGCCCTGCCCGAAGCCCTGACGTGACATTCAGCCGCGTCGACAGCACACGCTCAGCCCACTCTCCTTGCCCCCGTTCGGGCGCCCTTTTAAGCGGCGGAGGCGCCCTACTGCTACAGTCTCGGTTTGACGCTCCATCCGTCGTCGAACAAGCTCGTCCCCTCACGTGAACACTGGGAGAACATCCTACGGCGGAGCGAACGAACCCGTTGTGGCCAGCCTGGTGCTTCCCCACGCCTACTCAGTACCTCCGCCGGCCCGTAGCACTGTAGCGCAGGCCGCGTAGATGCTAAGCTCGTCCTCTGCGCTAACTATCCTCGCGTGTTGCTCTGGTGGTCCAAGCCAGCGGGTTTGCCGGTCCCCCTAAAGTACTAGCAAGCGCTAGCCCTAGCAGGTCGAAGTTTAAAGGCGAATCGGTCAAGTACCTTGCGCCCTGGCCGTGCGGTTATTGGGATAGAAGCTTGATGATGTGCTCGAGGCCCAATTACTCGCGTCAAAACATAACCTTATAACGAGGTACTATGAGCTCACGAACACCAACGCGGCGCGTTGTCCTCACCCTGCTGCGGCAAAGCGGTGGGACACTAACCGTTCCCGTCAATGACCCCAATCAGGCCGCGCTTCGGCACCGCCTACAAGAGCTCGCGGTGCACGGGCGGGTTCAATTAGCAACTCGTTCGCAGTCTAGTGTAACCTACACGCTGCCGACCAGCTCGCAGCGCCTACCCCAGCGCTTCCAGCCATCCGACGCGAACGGCTAGAGCTGGTGCTGACGCCGCCCCTGCCGTTGCCGGCACACCATGATGCCAGGTCATGTGATGGTACTATAGCGAATATCCGTGGGGACCGGAAAAGCACTTTGCTCGAGCTAGCCGAGCGACGCGAATATGATCCCCACATCGCTCGTGCTAAGCCCAAGTGCTAGCCGCTATCACCGCTCGTCCAGTGTGTCCCTGGAGCAACGTGAGCCTCCTTCAAAGATAGCTTTGGAGGAGGTTTTTCATATATTCGGCGGGAAGCCAAATCGCC
>JADDQE010000250.1 GCA_016781525.1 bacterium
CCTGACAAGTAGCGGTGTCCTCCGCTTGCGGCAAGGCGGATCGAGCACCGTGATTGGGTCCAGCTCTGCCCTAGCAGTTGGCACTGTCTATCGCGTGGGCCTCGTGCAACAAAGAGGAACGGGCAGTAACGGTGTGCTGCAAGCCTATCTTGCCACGGGCACGACCACCTTTGGCGCTCCGTTTGCGCAGCGGACCACGGGAACCTGGACGACGCAGGCAAGCAGCTTTACCTTTGCCGTAACGAATGCCAATACACAAACGATCAATACCACCTTCGACGAGGTCAAGCTCGACTCGGCCACGATGCCGATGCCCTAGTCCCGCTGACAGCTCCAGCCAGCGTATCACCTGAAGGCGTACGGGCACGACCTCATTAGTCATACCATGACCCTTCAAAGATTAAAACTTGGTTGGGGCTTGACAAGTTGCGGTATGATTGGTTGTGAGAGTGATCGGAATTCCAATCCAGCGAGCAGGCCTGTGGCGAACGATAGCGACATAGCGATGAAGCCGCTTCGAGCACCACACGTTCGTTCCCTGCGCCGGACCTAAAGCGGCAAGCCTCACCCTCAGTCGTACCGTCCCCTAGCACAAGCGTAGGGGGACAAAAAAAGCGGGAGTCGCACATGTGGTAGGCGGAGGGCAGTTGGTTATTGCAAACATTATCCGATAATGCTATCCTACGCCAACTGCCACGGTCGCAGCCCGCGGTTAGTTAAGGAGGTTCCTATGTTTACTCGCCGTGACGCGAGCACCACCGATCGTTCGAGTACGGACGATTCGCAACGGAGCACAACCCCCACTCCGCCGGTACCAGCCCCCCAGCCTGTTATGCCGCAGCCTGTCACGCCACTGGCATCCACAGGTCGGAACTCGGACGAAAGCCTGATTGCACGGGAAGATACGTTCGAGGGACAGCTAAACACGACGCGCGGTGTGCGTATTATGGGTACTGTCCGCGGCGGCATCGAATCGCAGCAGTACGTGCATGTTGAGGAAAATGCACACGTCGAAGCCGACATCACGGCGCAGGAGGTTGTGATTGCGGGAGAGTACTCCGGCAAGCTGACATGTCGCGAGCGCGTCGAGATTCGAGCAAGCGGACGCGTTAGCGGGCAGATCGAGACGCAGAAGCTATTGCTGCACGAGGGGGGCTACTTTGACGGTGAGCTGCACATGCAGAAGCCTACACCGGCGCCAGCGGCAACCACGAGCAGCACGCGCTCGGAGAGCGAGGACCGGCCGCGCCGTACGCGCTACGTCGATCTGTCGTCCGACACCTCAACGCTACGCGAGGTTGGGACAACCGACCAAAGCGGCAGCTAGGGAGACACCTCCACACGACCCGTCACTAACGTGACGGGTCGTGTTTTTAAGGTAGCTTCCTTCTTAGCTCAAGCTGTGGTTATCAGCCCCAAGCCAAGGTGTCGACGACCGGTGTTAGCTCATCGTCCGACCAGGTTACCTTGAGGTAGTCGCGGCCGAGACGGTAATACCGCGGATCGGCGAGATACTCGAAGGTAAGCCGATCAGCCTTGACCTGCGCAAGATCCAGCGTCCGCGTCCATGACCCCGAGTTGAACAACCGAGTGGTCGTCCCAGGGATCGGCCAGCCAGGCAGTTGATCGACCGCAAGGCCCGGTGTTATTGGCAGGTGCGTATGGCCGAAACAGATCGCTTGCAGATCGGGATGGTCAGCGGCGAGGCTTGCCGCGTACTCCAGAAGACGTTGATTTCCCCGCGAGCTGTACTCCGCGTGCTCCTGCTCGCGAGCGTCGGCGCTTTTAGGGGCGAGCTGCTGCGCAGGCTGCCCGATCTCTAGCGGCGGAGCAAGCTCGGCCAACTGTGCACCATCCCGCAGATTGGCGCCGTAGGTATAAGCTGTTTGAAGCGAGGGTGCAAAACTTGGCAGTGCACCCGGGCCCTTTGGGGTGTACTGAGCGCGACCGCGTACGCCAAGCCAGCCGGCTACGCTGACGATCCAGCTCAGCACATGCCGGTTAACGCCTAGCTGATCGGCGGCATGTGTAACATCTTCTTCGGATTGGAGCTGCGCGAGCGTATCAACAATCACCTGAACACCCGCGTACAGGGTCGCGTGCATGTGGCGGTGCAAAATTGCATGCTTGATGATCAGCACCGCTGCCTGCATTCGCGGGCGCACGTTGTCCAGCATGTCACAGCCATCCAGCACTTCGATCTTGTTATAAAACTCTTCCACAAGCCGTGTCCCCCAACAGCGCTCCAAGCGCAACACTCCGACTGGGTCGGTGTGAAGCACGTCAGGCTCATCGACAAAGCTGTTGACCGGATCGGCTTGGTGTCCATGCGCGACATACAGACCCTGGCTGTGCCAAGCAAAACCGAAGGTAATGGCCCCGTGTACCTGCTTCTTGCCGAGGCGATCACGGATGCGTGCCTGCACCTGTGGCCAAACGAGGTCGATGTCATGATTCCCGAAGTGGAAGCGGAGCGGGTGACCCGCTGCCACAAACCGGCTCAACGCGTCGAAGACGGGGCTGTGCGCTTGAAAGGCCGCGTCCAGCTTCGCGAGCGAGTCGGCTTCCGTCGCATCGAGCTTCGCGTCCAGCCACATTTGTGGCCCTGGCTGAATTTGTACGAAGTCGATGAAGTCGCCGTTGATAATTAACGTTGGATTGGGCAACCGGCCGAGCCGAAACAAAAACGAGACCAGCGCACGTTCGTCATCAGAGCGGAAGTCTTCGACCCGGCTGCCATCGCAGAGATGTAAGTCGCTAATAATGTAAAGTTGTCGTGTTGTCACAGCAGATATCTTACCTGATGGGTGCAAGCCAAACAGCAAGGGGCGGGAAAGCCTCTAGCGCTTCGACATCCTTATTTTGCGAGCTACTATCGCGACGCTAGCCGTCGATAAATAGGGTATCATGATAGCACCCGCGGCTCCCATCCTTAGAGGTCTTCACGGCTAGTGATCAGCTGAATTTCTTCTTAGAGAGACAATCCTTCTGGACAGGGAACGATCCAATCCATGACCGGTAACACGAGGAAGAACATGCGAATATTTGTCGACAGCGCGGATGCATCCATGATAAAGACGGCGCTGCGCTACGGCTATGTCTATGGAGTCACGACGAACCCAACGTTGTTACGGCGCGCGGATGTTCGAGCAGACCAGCTAGAGCAGCTTGTCAACCACGCCTTCGAACACGGTGCGCGCGAGATGCACGTCCAAACCTATGCGCTTGATCAGACGACAATGGTCCGACAAGGAGCCGAGCTTGCGGCGCTCGATCCGGAGCGGGTCGTCATCAAGATCCCAGCCACGCCTGACGGATACGCCGCCGCACGACAGCTCGTAGCTCACGATATCCGTGTAACCCTTACGGCAGTATACACAAGCCGCCAAGCCCTGCTCGCACAGAGCGTGGGCGCGAGCTATATCGCGGTATACCTAGGCCGAATGCGGGACGCCGGCAACGATCCTTTCGTAGCGGTCCAGCAGATGCAGTCGCTGATTGTGGCTCAGGCGGCGCCCCTATCGGTTTTGGCCGCCAGTATTCGGGCGCCCGAAGAGCTTGAGCTGCTGGGGACGATTGGCGTAGCGGCGGCCACGATCGCGCCGCACGTTATGGAACGGTTGCTCGATTCACCGGCGACAGATGCCGCCGCGGCAGCGTTCGCCGCGGACGCCGCGGCGATCCAATAGCTCGTTATCGCCGGGTCTATACGGACCACTCCCTCTATCGGGCTTCTGTTGTCAGAAAGCGGCGCTGAGTTAAACGCACGGCGTAGTATATGGCATTAGTGGCGGCGGAGCTTCACCGACTGACAGGAGCATACCTAAGCGGTACGGCATGGTCGCGTCCTGGAACCCCACGCGGCAGTGGGAGCAGCATTTCGGCACGCCGCCGGTGCCTGCCTGTTCCAGTAGGCGGCGTGCTCCAAGCCGACCTAATTAAGCAGATATGCTTCCGCGAGCCGGTGGTATTCCTCAACCTGCGCCGCCTGCCAGCGGGTGTCGAAGCCTAGCTCCTCTGCAAGCAATGCTGCAACCGTCGGCGCCGCTTCCTGGCTGGCCCGCGCATCTAGCAGCAGCGCGCGAGTTCGCCGCGACAGCACATCCTCTACCGTACGAGCCATCTCACAGCGGGCTGCCCAGACAACCTCACCAGTACGATATGGTAGTCGCGGGTGAAGCGGCGCATCCCATTCGGGACGCTCCGCCAACACTTGCTGCAGCTCGGGCAGGTCGGAGCCATAGACGCCGAATGGATACGGAGCCGCGTTTTCCTGCCATCCATGTAGCTTCAGCGTCTTGGTGCTGCTGGGCTGCAACGGGAGCTGCGCCACCTCCGCCGCGCGGTCAACCGTATCAGCGCCCATTTTGCGGTAGGTTGTCCATTTTCCACCGGTAATCGTGATCAGACCAGCATTGGAAACGACGAGCGTATGGTCGCGTGACAACGCCGCGGTGCTCGATCCGTTGCCGGACTTGACGAGTGGACGGAGGCCCGTAAAAACGGTTAATACGTCCGAGCGCTGCGGGTCCTTGTTCAAATAGCGAGCCGCATGACTGACCAAAAACTCGATCTCTTGCTCCATCGGCCGGGGCTCGATCGGTGCTTTACTTACTGCGGTGTCGGTTGTACCGACAAGCGCACGACCGTGCCAAGGAATAATGAAGAGTACGCGCCCATCGCTGGTTTTCGGCACCATAATCGCGCTCTCGCCAGGCAGGAAAGCTTGATCGAGGACGAGGTGGACGCCTTGGCTAGGGGCAATCATCTTTTTGACGTCGGGCTCGTCCATCTGTCGCAGCGTATCGACATAGACGCCGGTCGCATTAACCACCGCGCGCGCGCGAATCTCAAATTGCGTACCGCTCTCAGCATCTTTTGCACGGACTCCATTGATTCGGCCAGCGCTGTCTTTCATAAGACCGCCGACCGGCATATAGTTAAGTGCTGTGCCCCCCTTGTCGACGAACGTTCGCAGCAGCGTAACTGCCATCCGCGAGTCGTCGAACTGCCCATCAAAGTACTCGACACCACCCAGTAGCCCGTGGCGCTCAAGTGTCGGGATGCGGCGGATCGCCTCGCCATAGCCGATGATGCGTGAGCGGCCGATACTTAGCTTGCCAGATAGGAGATCGTAGACTTGGAGCCCAATCCCATACCAGCCACTTGCGAGCCAGCTATAGAGCGGCACGATAAAGGCCTGTGGATGGGCCAGATGTGGAGCGTTCCGATGAAGTAGCCCGCGCTCGTGCAATGCCTCGCGAACCAGCGGGATATTGCCTTGCGCGAGATAGCGAACGCCGCCGTGCACCAGCTTCGTACTTCGACTGGAAGTGCCTTTCGCGAAATCGTAGGCTTCTAGGAGCAGCGTCTTATAGCCCCGGTTCGCCGCATCGACGGCCGCGCCGAGACCGGTCGCTCCGCCGCCGATGATCAGAATATCCCACTGAGGTTCGGCGCTGATCCGCGCAAGCATCGTGTCACGTCGCATATGTCTACTTTCCGCTAGAGTCTGTCGGGCTTACTCGACTCATTGTACGACATTTGTGAAAAATACCGCAACTCTGTGTAGGTATTGGTTGTAGTCCTGCTTCGCAACAGCTGCGAGCAGCAAAGGCGGAACAGCCGGGCCCTGTTGCCCCGCTTCGTTGGCCGTCGACCGATGCTGTCGCCTCATCACGAAGCGCTCGGCGCACTTGACGTGTCGCTTTCGCCCTCGATCCAGTCAAACGTTCGCGTCACGGCCTTCTTCCAGCCAGCATAGAGCGATTCACGCTCATCGGCGCTCATCCGTGGCTCCCACGTCTTGTCCACACCCCAGTTCGCACGCATCTCGTCAGTATTTTGCCAGTAGCCGGTAGCAAGGCCAGCAGCGTAGGCAGCGCCAAGTGCGGTTGTTTCCGCCACCTTCGGCCGCACGACGGGCACGCCAAGCATATCAGCTTGAAACTGCATCAATGTGTCGTTGTACACCATGCCGCCGTCGACTTTTAGGGCCTTCAGTGCGACTCCGGAATCTTGCTCCATCGCGTCCACGACCTCACGGGTCTGGTAAGCTGTTGCTTCGAGCGCGGCACGCGCGATGTGGCTCTTGTTGATATAGCGCGTCAGCCCGACCATGACACCGCGCGCATCGCTACGCCAGTAGGGCGCGAACAAGCCCGAGAATGCCGGCACAATGTACATCCCGCCGTTGTCGCGTACCCGCAGCGCGAGCTCCTCGACCTCGGGCGCGCTTCTGATGATGCCGAGGTTATCACTGAGCCACTGTACGAGCGAGCCTGTTACCGCGATCGAGCCTTCCAGCGCCCAGACGACGTCGTTCGCGCCAAATTTGTAGCACGGCGTCGTGAGGAGACCACTCTGTGATTGCACCAGCTTGCGGCCGGTATTGATCAGCATAAAATTACCCGTGCCGTATGTATTCTTGGCCTCGCCGGTTTCGTAGCAGGCCTGGCCAACTGTGGCCGCCTGCTGATCGCCGAGAATACCCGCAAGCGGCACGCCCGCGAGCACCCCACGGCACTCGGCATAGATCTCGCTGGAAGAGCGAATTTGCGGCAGCATCGCCCACGGCACACCCATAATTTCCAGAATCTCATCATCCCAGTCAAGCGTTTCCAGGTTCATGAGCATAGTACGACTTGCGTTGCTCACATCCGTAATATGAACTCCGCCGTCAGGTCCGCCGGTCAGCCACCAGGCCACAAAGGTATCAATATTTCCGAAGATGATTTCTCCGGCTTCTGCCTGCTCCCGTACGCCGTTAACCTTGTCGAGGATCCAACGAATCTTTGGCCCGGAAAAATAGGTTGCGAGTGGTAGGCCAACCTTTGACCGGAAACGATCCTGGCCACCCTCGCCTGCCAGCCGATCTACCAGCTGAGCGGTACGCGTGTCTTGCCAGACGACCGCGTTGTATACCGGCTTGCCCGTGCGCTTGTTCCAGACCACCGTGGTCTCGCGCTGATTAGTAATACCTGCGGCAACCAGATCGGCAACTCGGAGATTGGCCTTCTGTAGCGCCCCCTGGATCACCCCTTGCGTACGCTGCCAGATTTCGTCCGGGTTATGTTCCACCCAGCCTGGCTTTGGGAAAATCTGCTCGTGTTCGCGTTGGTCGGCTGCGATCACTGTACCACCCTCATCAAAAATCATGCAGCGTGTGCTTGTCGTGCCCTGGTCGATCGACGCCACGTATTTGGCCATGAAGTGCCTCCTTGCAAATCATTTCCTGTTAACCATCAGGTGTCAGTACGGCATTATCTTCGATCAGCGTTATGCACAAAGCAGAGCAACCCCTAACAGGTGACGAGCCGGAAGCCGAGTTGCAGACGCCCCATCCTACGCTTTCATCGACTAAACGTTCCAATCAGCGCTCACCTAAGCGTAAGATACCAACACCTCTGGAGCGCCCACGACCGCCTCGACATCGACAAGGCTCGTCTTAACTCGTAAAGCGTAAAGTAGCCGGATATACGACGTGGTACGCCGCGGCTCACTCACGGGCTCCAATTTTGGCGGGCTTGATACTCCGCGTCCACACTCTGCGGAACGTGGACATGGGGACAACCACTAAGGGGGAACATCGCGGGAGACTGGGAGGTTGCCAAAGTCCCCGGAGGAAGGAGTGGTGAAACATGCTCGCGCTCTCCGTAGTAACGGGCTGCGCTCACGCATATCCCGCTCACAGAGTCTAGATCGCGCCGAGCCTAACGTCAAACACGCCAGCCCGCCAGCACATGCTGTGCCGGACGAAGGACACACCCTCATAAATCGATCTCCGCGTATGCATTTTTACCACCACTTGTTGTGGTTGCGTCTATTGACAACGTTGCGAAGGTTTGATAAAGTCGCTTCATCGGCGGAGCTGTTTTTACCTGCGTTTGCCTATCCGGGATTACAGAGATGCACCCGACAGCTCAGCTGGTAGAGCGGGTACTTCCTGTAGTAGCACTAGATGGTGGAACAATTCGATTTCGACGCGCCGGCAAGCTTATCCGGGAAGTTTGTCTGTGCCGAGGTTTCGGTCGAAGTGGCTCATCTGCCGAGCGGTACTGAATGGAGGCACCTGCATGAAACGGTTCGTCGTCCTGTTCGCGATGGTCGTCGTCCTGGTCGCTACACTCCTGCATGCACCTCAAGCCTTTGCTGATGATCACGGCCAGCCAGGTCAACCGGCAGCACCAGCGCAAGGCAAGCTCATTCCGGATCAATACATCGTAGTATTGAAGGCAAGCGGCAACGCACGTGCCGTAGCGGCTGTTGTCGGCGTTACTCCAAAGCACGTGTACGAACACGCGCTCACGGGCTTTGCAGCCGAGCTCAACGCCGGGCAGCTAGCAGCGCTCCAGCACAACCCCCATGTCGATTATATCGAGCAAGACCAGGAAGTAGGCCTTGATGCAACGCAGTACATGGACGGGAACGGCGACCCATGGGGTTTGGACCGCATTGACGAGCGGGATCTTCCGCTGTCCGGAAGCTATACCTACACGGCCACGGGCTCGGGAATTCGTGCTTATATCATCGACACCGGCCTTCAAACCGACCATCCTGAGTTCGGGACACGCGCATCGAATGTGTATGATGCCTTTGGGGGTAATGGCGCCGACTGCAACGGGCACGGAACGCATGTGGGCGGTACGGTAGCCGGAAAGACGTACGGCGTAGCCAAATCGGCGTATCTGCGGGGAGTGAAAGTGCTCGATTGCAATGGATCGGGCTCGACCTCGGGTATCATCGCCGCCGTAGACTGGGTACGGCAGAATCGGATCAATCCTGCCGTGGCTAACCTGTCGCTGGGCGGCGGCTACTCATCGTCGCTCAACACCGCCGTCAACAACCTTGCGAATTCGGGCGTCTTCGTTGCCGTCGCCGCGGGCAACAGCAATGCTGACGCCTGTAACTACTCTCCGGCGAGTGCAGTTTACGCTTTCACCACCGCGGCCTCCGACAAGTCGGATTACAAAGCCTCCTTCTCGAACTACGGAACGTGTGTAGACGCGTATGCGCCAGGGGCTAACATAAAATCCGCGTGGATTGGGAGCGGGGTGAACACTATCAGCGGCACCTCAATGGCGTCGCCACACGTTGCCGGTGTTGCGGCCTTGTACAAACATAAATACGGCGACGTTTCATCCTCCGAGATTACGAGCTGGCTCAAGAATAATGCAACACTTGACCATATAAAGAGCAACCCAAGCGGGACTCCCAACCGTCTCTTGTACAAGAGTGGCCTCTAGCACATCAGATGTGTACATGCAAAGGCTCCGGCACATGCTGTAGCCTTTGCCGCAGCGGTGATCAACGCGCGGCGAGGCTGCATCGCCAGAGGATAATAGGCTACGCTGTCGCAATGCCTCCACAATTTTCAGGCGCCGCGATCTACCTTATCAGCTGGACATCCCCAAGCCACCGCGGGCACTTGGACCAATATTACTGCGGCACCTGGCCGCCGATGCCCTACCAGCCGTCCTTGATTAATCGAGCTGCCATTGCCGATACCATAGAGCCGCGGCAATGGTATCACCGCAATCTGCTCGCGGCCAGATGCTCAATTGGGCTAGAAAGCGTCACCGGCGAGCGACGGGTGAGCTGTGCCGATGCTGCAGCCCGACGACTTTGACCGCGGTCGGATCCAAACCATTATCGCCGTCGTGCTTACAACGCGGCTGCGGCTTACCGCGGCGACAAGGAATGTCCTCGTAACCACTGACGATACAGGTCCGCCGAAAGCCTCAGTGGTAAATGTCTTGCAAATCATCACGATTGATAAGTCCTTTTTGAGCGAGCAGGTTCGTCAACTTGACGACCGTGTAATGATGCTTGTCGAGGATAGCGTTAGCACCGTCGTGGCCCTGTAACGCGAGGCACGAGCATCTGCGGGCGAACAATTCGCTCGACCTGAGCGCTTGCGGAGTGGCGCAACGCGGCCAATTTTCATACTCCGTTTGCTATCGCCGCCCGTGCGACCGTCGGAGGCAGTCCGGCTCGAACGTTGGGTTGCCAATTCAAAGGAGGTGGCAATGGCTTCTCAAGTAAGCGATACTGAGGCGGCTGCCTTGCGGGCAGCCCTGCACGATCCTGATCCCGACGTACGCCGACGAGCTGCGCGAGCCTTGGACCATCTTCCGCTCGACGATGAGACAGTCGCAGCACTTGTAGACCTGATTCGGGTCGAGCGAATTCCGAAAGTTCGAGGGGCCGCCGTTCACGTACTAGCGTGCGAAGGGTGCCAGACGGACGCATGCACCCTTGAGTTCGATGTTGTGGGCCTACTCATTGAGGTGCTTCGGGATGACCCGAGCGCCGAGGTTCGACGCCAGACGATTGATGGCTTGCGCGTTGCCAATCAGGAACCTCGCGTCCAAGAGGCCGTCCGCGCGGCACTCAACGATCCGTCGAGGAAGGTGCGTGGCAAGGCGGCCTATCTCCTCCCACTTGATGAGAGGCGCGTACGAGGGCTGTCCTAAGCCTCCGCAAGCTACCGCTGCGCAGGGAGTTGACGGGCTGCGCATGCAACTCGGTTGATTAATCAACCCAATGCTAGAGTGCATGCCGCTACTTCCCTGCGACAATAGGGCAAAATGCGCCCATAATGGTCAGGATGCAGAATA
>JADDQE010000043.1 GCA_016781525.1 bacterium
GCTTAGACCGCGAAATGGTATAAAGCACATCTGCTTCGGATGGATGCCGCGGCAAGAGCTTGATGTCGGCCAAGGCATCGATAATTGTCGTGAGTTGTTCCATCATTTGGAGCGTCTCTCCGCGGATCTACCCTATTGTACGAACGGCCTAGCGTCGCAACAAGTACCATTTGGGTGAGAAACAGTGAGACGGATGGTGGATCAATCACTGGATTGAAGTGGCAGCAGAACACAACAGGGATGGGTGTCGGCTACGGCTCAAATGAGTGCAGGCTGGTACGGGAACCTTCGCGTGACGCAATGGGCCACCATCGTAATTGTGGCAGTATTGCGCCGAGTAAGATCAATGCCAACCCCACAACTTGCGGCCAGAGCAGCCCTTGGCTGAGCATGACTGCCGCAAGCAGTGCTGCAAATGGTGCTTCGAGTGTCACAATCGTTCCCGCAGCACCCGCGGGAAGTGAACGTAGCGCCATGGTGTAGAGCACATAGCCGCCGAGAGTTGGACCGATCGCTAAGCCAATCACTACGAGCCATGGCCATGCGGTGGAGCCGACCGCCAAGATTGTATCCGGGCGCTGGGTTAGGAATAGCGCGAGCGCACCAAAGGTCATCGTCCAGGCCAGCGTCGTCCAAGGATGATTATCGCGCAAAGCTCGCTGACTAAATAAGCTATACCCAGCTTGGGCGATGCCGGTGCCGATGCCGCAGGCGATGCCGGCCCACTGTAGGATCAGCACCTGGGGATCGTACGCCCTCACTACTAGGCCACATCCAATAAAGGCCAGGACGAGACCGACGACGGCATGGCGTGAAGGTCGCTCGTGCCACAGTAGCCACGCACCTAGGGTCGCAAATGCAGGAAAGGTATAAATCAGCACCACAGCCACGGCCGGACCATTGTAACCAACCGAGAAAACCCAAAGGGCGTGGTACACGCCAATAAAGAATACTCCAGCCGCAGCAAACCGGAGTAGCTCACGACGCGACGGTAGGCCGAAGCGCATCAAGGCCACGGGCAGGAGAACCACCACGCAGAAGAAATCACGCCAGAACGCGATTGTTAGGCGAGGCACGTGGTACACATCCAACAGGTAACCGATTCCGGGCCCGGTGAATGACCACACGAATGCAGCTGCAATCGCAAGGAAAAAACCGAGGCGCTGAGGTGGCATATGGCTCACTTTCCGAAGCAAGGGATTGTACGCCGCGGACCGGCCAGCGTCAACGCTCGGCCGCACAGGCTCGCTTTGGTAATGTGGCGTCGATTGACGGAGCTACAGATGGTTGGTATCGTAGAACCAGGGGCGCGCCGCAGCGTCTTGGCTGCTTCTCAGCAGATAACGCAGACGAGGATTGCATGGTACAGCCACACCATATCGTGTTAATGGGCGCGCCCGGCGCCGGAAAATCAACGCAGTCACGGTTGCTCAAGGCGCGCTACCCCGTCGAGGTGCTGGCCACGGGGCAGATGCTGCGAGATGAAGTTGCAAAGCGGACTGCGCTCGGGCTGCTTGCCGAAGGCTATTTCGAGACTGGAGCGCTGCTTCCTGACGACGTCATGATCGCGCTGGTCACCGAGCGGCTGTTGCGGCTTGGTTCCGCTCAAGGATTTCTGCTGGACGGCTTCCCCCGTACGATCCCACAGGCCGAGGCGCTCGACCGGCTGCTACAAAGACTGAAGCGACCGCTTACAGCCGTTATCGCGCTGGGCCTGGACGATGCAGAGGCCGTTCGGCGACTGGGCGGCCGGCGCATGTGCGAAGGGTTGGGCGATCCCTTTCCGCTGCATATCGACGACACAGTGAGCGTCGATGCCTGCCTGCGATTAGGGGGCCGCATCGCCACACGTCCGGACGACGAGCCACAGGTGATTGTCGAGCGATTACGTCACTACGAGGCGGAAACCCAGCCCTTGATCGACTACTACCGTCGGTATGGCCTGCTCCATAGCATTTCGGCCAAAGGAGAGCCCGCGCAGGTTCAGGCTGAGATCATACGCGTGCTCGAGCAAACGGCCCAGCAAACAGCCTGAGCAGCACCTATCGTCCGCCGCAGCAAGCTGCTTACAGCAGTCCGAGCCAGCTGTCGCTGCTTCATACGCCGAAGCAATGTACGAAGCGCGACGACGTCGTGACCCAAGGGGTTCTCAGCCTGCTTAGCTCGTGCTATACTCGGCCAAGACCTCTTCATCCACCTGCAACCTTGAGACGAGTTCCAACGTCCCTGCATTAAGTCTCAAGCGCAGCACCAATATACCAAGGAGTTGTGGCAATGCAATGTTCAAACTGTGGCGCGGCTCTTCAGCCCGGCATGAAGTTTTGCACGACCTGCGGCACACCCGTCACCGCGAGCGAGCCAGTCGCGGCAAACGCCGCTACCGGCCCCACCAGTCGCCTAACCCAGGGTGGTAACGGCGGGTCCGATTTTTATCAGCAGTCGGGGCAGCGCCTCGATCTTCCCGATCCCCAAGTCATTGCCAGCGGCGAGGGCAAGACCGGCATGGACTACCAGATCGTCGGCACCACGATGCAGGCGGTGATCATCCAACTCGAGCCCGGTCAGACGATTTTCTCGGAGACGGGCGGCATGGCCTGGATGAGCGGCAACATGATTATGAACACCAATGCCGGCGGGGGCGGTGGGCTGGGCAGTATGCTCGGCGGAATGCTCAAGCGCGCGGTTTCGGGTGAGTCGCTCTTTATCGTCGACTATACGGTTCAGGGCGGCCGCGGTCTCGTCTCCTTCGCGTCGGAATTTCCGGGCAAAATTATTCCGCTCCACCTTGGTCCCGGACAGTCGATGATTATGCAGCGCGATGCCTTTATGTGCGCGGAAAAGACCGTCTCGCTTGAAATGCACTTTCGCCGCAACCTTGGCTCCGGCATCTTCGGCGGTGAAGGCTTCATCATGCAGCGCGTGACAGGCCCCGGCGTCGCATTTGCCGAGCTCGACGGCGAGATCGTGGAATACACCCTCGAGCCCGGTCAGGTCCTCAAGGTCGACACCGGCCACGTCGCGATGTTCGAGCCGACGGTCCAATTCGACATCGAGATGGTCCGCGGCTTCCGCAATATTCTCTTTGGCGGCGAGGGCTTGTTCCTCGCGACCCTACGTGGACCTGGACGGGTCTGGCTGCAGACCATGCCTGCCATGAACCTCGCCAAGAAGATCGCCAACTACTTGCCACGTACCAACAATGGTGGCGGCAGTCAGGGGGGTCTCGGCAATCTTGGAAACCTCGGGAACTTCTTCGGCAACGACTAGCACAACGTCAAACATGCATCAGCCAGGGCCAGCACAGCGCTGGCCCTGGCTGATGCAGGCACATCCTCATTCAGCTACTCGTCATGCGTACTCTCGACGCTAACCGAATTTTGCGACATAGTCTTCCAGAGCAGCCTGCACCACATGCTCGGCGTGCGCGGCAGCATATACCTCCTGCACCACCACCGGCGCCTCGTCTCCTGGAATGAGCTTATAGGTCGCGAAGTAATGGCGCAGCCGCTCGATCAGGCGCTCCGGAATATCACTCAAGTCCACTGCTTCACCCCAGATATTGTCGTTATTGAGAACAGCAATAATCTTGTCGTCAGCAGAGCCATGGTCGATCTGGCGGATGCCGCCGACGACGCGTGCATTTAGCAGCACCTCGGAGCGCGTGATTGGTCGCTCGCTCAGCACGCAGATATCGAGCGGATCCCCATCGCCTTCGGTAGTTCCCGGTGATAACGCAGCAACGCCCGGTCCACAATATGTCCGGGGGATAAAGCCATACAGCGCCGGCGGTAGCGCCGAGCTGCGCTGCGGGCGATCGACGCGGAGATAGCCGGTCGCCTTGTCGATTTCGTACTTCACGGGGTCGAAGGGCGTAATCTCGATATACGCGTGGACGATCCGCGGCGGGTCAATCCCCGGTGTCAGGCCATGCCAGGGATGTGGCCGCTAACGCTCGAAGGACAGGACGAGCCACACGTGTGAAGCAGGCGGCGGACCTGAGTGGCACAAAGGTTGCCTAGACGCTCGCATCCACCGCCGAGATGCGCTACGATACACGGAGACGTGTGTACCACGAAAGGAGCAGCTAATGCCGCGGCGTGAATGGAGCCGACCGTTTCCTGAGATTAAGGCAGAGCTTTGCCGGGCGCTTGCCGCAGGGCCAGTCCAGCATAGCGACCTGCTCGTGCAGGCGACAGGACTGCCGTTCGAGGACGTTATCAGCGCGCTGCGTATGCTCCGCCACAGTGGCGAGATCGACTTCGAGCCTGAGTGGGAAGGCGAAGGCATGATGCGGGCGGCCCATAATATTCGCCTGCAGCCGCCCAATCAAGCGTAGTGGAGCCTACGGCAACCCGATGGACGAATACGAAGCCCTCGAACGAGAATGTGACATCGAATTTTTTACAGCCGGCGGGCCGGGTGGCCAACATCGCAATCGCGTCGCCACTGGTGTTCGACTGCGGCACCGTCCCAGCGGGCTGGTGGTCACAGCTACGGAGCGCCGCTCCCAAGCCGCGAACCGCAGGGTAGCGTTGGAACGCTTGGCCGAGCGCCTGGCGCGGGCCGCAATCGTCCAACCTCCACGCCACGCGACCAAGCCAACGCTTTCCAGCCAGCGTCGTCGCGTCGAGCACAAGCGTCAGCGCTCGGCGATCAAGCTTGGCCGCCGCCGGCCGGCAGCCGAGGAGTAGATTGACATCGGTTGACGCTCGCTCTGCCCGTCGCCTATACTCGTCCCATGGAAATGAAATTTCGTGTCTTCGTCCAGGAGCGTCGTGACGGCAACGTGAGCGTACAGGTGCTGGAAGTGCCGGTCACCGGTTGGGGAAACAACGCGGACGCTGCCCTCTCGAATGCACGCGATAAGCTAACCAATTACGTGCGACACGCGCAGCGCCGCTCGTGGAGCCAGCCCATCTTTCAGGAAGCTCAAGAGCTGCGCTCGCTCCCGCTTGAGCTTGTGCCCAAGAGCAAACACCCTCACGATCCGATCCCAATCACCGTCAGCTTGCTGGTTACCACCGAGCACCACAGCCGCGGAACGCGCTATATCGTGACGGCACCCGCCATCCCAGACTTTCATCTCGTGGTGAATGACGCGACGGCCCTCGAAGAACAGGCGCGCGGGGCGCTGCTCTACCATACACGAAAATGGAAATCCGCGGCGATCGTGGAGGCCGATCAGAGCAGATACGAGCGACTGGAGATCATTACGATCGAGGTCTTCGATGCAGCCGAGGAAGCAGCCGACGAGCTAAGCAACTCGCACGATCAGGAGGATGTCCTGGGGCTCTGCGGCCTTAACCTCAGCGAGCAAGCTGCGGCGGGGCGGCTCGGCCGGGCTGAGCGTCGCGACGCGCTGGTCGAGCAGCTCTTGACGACATTGGCCTCCGAGACCATGAGCAGTGCCATGCTGATTGGACGCGGAGATGTCGGCAAGACGGCGTTGCTGCACGAGGTGGTGGAGCGCATTCGCAGTGGAAACGTCCCCCAAATATTGAAAGGCCGTGAGGTCTGGTTTGTAACAGCCAATAACCTTGTAGCCGGCATGAAGTACACCGGAGAGTGGCAGGGCCGGACGCAGATGCTGATAGCCCAGGCGCGCAAGGGCCGGCAAATCCTATACATGGCCGACCCCTATGAGATCATCGTCGCGGGTCGCTGGAGTGGCAGTGACAATAACATGGGGCGTTTTCTGCGGCCCTACATCGAGAGCGGCGAGCTGACAATTATCTGCGAGTGTACGCCTGAAACCTACGACGCCACGCTCAAAGCCGAGCCAGGTTTTGTCAACGTTTTCCACCGCATCGACGTTCCTGAGACCGATGAGGCCGATACCCTGGCGATAGTGGGAGCCGCTGCTCGACGGATGGAGACGACGCGCAACGTCAGCATCGACCCGGCGGCGACTGCAGCTGCGCTCAATCTCACGCGCCGCTTCATGCCCTACCGAGCCTTCCCAGGCAAAGCCGTGCGCTTTGTCGAGCAGCTTGTGCGCGACGCACTGCCGGGGCAGGAGCGCAGCCCCACGCTGCGCTCCCTTGGACGGGAGGATGCGATCGCCAGCTTCACCCGGGCGACCGGTCTGCCGCCCTTTATCCTGTCCGATGAGCTTGCGATGCGTGTGCCGCAGGTTCGCGCGTTCTTCGAAGAGCGACTGCTTGGACAGCCCGACGCGGTCACGGCAATGGTCGACCTGGTTACCGTCATCAAGGCTGGGCTGAACGATCCACACAAGCCGCTGGGTAGCTTCTTCTTTGTCGGACCAACTGGCGTCGGCAAGACCGAGCTGGCGAAGGTGCTGGCGGAATTTCTCTTCGGCAGCCGTGAGCGGATGGTGCGCTTTGATATGAGCGAGTACGCGTCGGAGGATGCCGTACCGCGTCTGATCGGCAGCGCATGGAAGGCCGACAGCGAGGGTGAATTGACACGGCGAGTGCGCGAGCAGCCCTTCTGCGTCATACTCTTCGACGAGCTTGAGAAGGCGCATCGCGAGGTTTTCGATGTGCTGCTGGGAGTGCTCGGCGAAGGGCGCTTGACAGATGCCGGTGGCCGCAGCGCAGATTTCCGCAACGCGATCATTATCATGACCTCAAACCTGGGCGCGAGCCGGCGCGAGATGCAAGGTATCGGCTTCGGCCAAACAGCGGAGCCCGACAGTGCGGCGCGATTGGAGGCGCACTTCGTCAAAGAGGCCGAGCAGTTCTTCCGGCCTGAGTTCTTCAACCGCATCGACCGGATCGTCGCGTTCCGGGCGCTCGACCTCGACGCCGTGCGGCGGATTACGCGGCGCGAGCTAGGTAAGCTACTCATGCGCGAGGGCGTCGTGCGCCGCAACCTCCTGGTGGAGACTGACGACGAGGTCATCGAAAAGCTACTGACACGCGGCTTCCACCCACTGTATGGCGCGCGTCCCCTGCAGCGCGAAATCGAGCGGATGGTTATTTTGCCGCTGGCCCGGCTGGTTGTCGAGCAGGCTGTCGACCATCGCAAGCTGATTCACTTCCGCGTACGTGACGACCAGATCGATCTTAGCCTGGTGCCGCTTGAGCTCCCCGATGAGACAGCCGATGTTTCGCCGGCACCACCGGCTGACCGGCGGCTGGAGACCGATATCGCAGGGGTACTGCGAGCAATCGGCGATCTGCGCTTACGGAGCGCGGCGGAGGAAGCAACGTCGAATGTCCAGGGGCTGCGCCGTCTGGTTTCGGCTCTGTTGGAGCGGACACACGAGCCCAGCTTTTGGGATGACCCGACCAGCGCGCGCGAAGTGCTGAGCCGTGTGTACCATCTGGAACGGGTGCTCAAGCGGCTCGACGTACTTACCGACCGCGCAGAGTTTTTAGAGGAGAAGGCGCGCCAGATCAAGATACACCGTGATCGACGCGGCGTCGGCGAGCTGGCCCGCGATGTTGAGCGTCTCACCGCCGAATTTGCGTATGTGCAGATGGAGGTTGCGGGCGCCAGCGCAGGCTTTGGCCGCGATCATGCCCTACTACGTGTCACACCCGTTGGCCGTGAGAGTGAAGCATGGGCCGCGCAAATAGCCGCGATGTACAGGGCATGGGCTGCGCGCAAGGGTTACGACTATCAGGTATTTGAGCCAGCCCAGTCGGCAGATGAGAGCGAGCGTAGTCGTTCGCGTTCGCTTTCCGAGCCGATAACCCTGTACCTCAAGGGCAGCAACGTCTTCGAATTTTTACGGGGCGAGGCCGGCCTCCATAAGTTGACCGCTGGGGCAGGTGAGGAGCGACAACGCAACTTAGCACGCGTAACAGTGCTGCTGCTCAGCCGAGCTGCGGTAGACCAATCAGTGCCAGGGGAGAACCTAGCAGCCTTGCTGGGCATGACTACGGAAGCAGCAGACGGACGAGGCGAGGCAGCGCCGATTGTGCGCCTGTACCACCAAGGACGTTACCGCTTCGTTCGGGACCCGCGTACGGGCGTGCGCCAAACCGATGTCGTCGCCGTCTTGCGTGACGGCCAGATCGATCCCTTTTTGCTCGCAACCTTACAAGGTAGCATCGACGCTGCCGAGCCTGCGGTTAGCGCCTAGGTACCGGGCCAAGATGGAGACAAGCCTGTATGGTAGTGGAGCGAGAGTAGTCTATGACGACAGCAGCCGTTCAAGGACGTGACGTTGCCATCCGGGCCTTGACCCTCGACGATGCGCCCGAGGTATACCGCGCGGTTGACGAGTCACGGCTGCACGCTGCACCGTGGATACCCGAGCTAGCGGCAGTTCCATCGGTCGCGGCCGTATGCATGTGGATCGACGCAAGCAACAGCGCACGTGCTCAGGGACAGGCTTTTCATTTTGCAATCGTGCAAGCCTCCAGAGACCAGCTTTTGGGCGGCTGCGGGCTGACACATCTGAACGAGCCCCACCGCTTTGCCAATCTGTATTACTGGGTTCGCAGTAGCCGCCTTGGACAAGGGGTCGCACCCACGGCAACTCGCGCGCTTGCCGAGTGGGGCTTTACAGTCCTAAAGCTGCAGCGGATTGAAATCGTCGTAGCGGTCGAAAACGAAGCAAGCCTACGCGTTGCGGCGAAAGCAGGCGCCCAACGTGAAGGAATTCTACGCAAGCGTCTCTGGATTAACCATCGCAGTCACGATGCGGTGATGTTCTCGCTTATTCCCGGTAATGTTCGCGCAACCATGTCAAGCGACCAGTCGGTGGACGCGCCGGCGGATTGATGGAGTAATTCCAGCCCAACCTTGGTCTTCATGATAGCTGTGGTCGGCACCAGACATGGACGGACGCGGTTCCGTGAACCGCGCCCGAGCCTTTGACCTTACTTGCTGCTTTTCCCGCCGCCGCTGTCGCTACCGGAGCGCTCGTCGTGCTCGGTTCGCCCACGGGTCTTGCCGGGATGCTGACGATACTCGCGATGGGCGTCACCCTTCTCGGCTTTCTCGCCTTTGCTCAGATCTTCCGGCTCCTCCGTATCACGGCTGCCACCCTGAGTGTCTGGACCCTTAGCCATATCTTGCCTCCTTCTCAAACCACGGTACGATTGTGTACAACCGAGCCGATGGTAGCAACGTCCGGGCCACGCGGTTACTGCGCCAGATCCGATTGGGCGTCCTTGCGATGAGGGAGGACGCCCAATCGAGCAGTATCAGGTCGACGCAGGCTCCTCGTTAATGCGCGCTTTGGCAGCGCGTCCATAGAGCACGATGCTAACGCCAAGGACCCATGCAGTTGATGCGGCCCAACCCGCGAGAACATCCGAAGGGTAGTGCACCCCAAGATACACGCGTGATAGCCCAACGAGCACAACAAAGACGGCGCCGATGCCCAGAACTATCCAGCGCCAAGAGGTAGGCCAGAGCAGTACAAGCAGCGCCGTCGCCAACGCGGTCGAGGCCATGGCATGGCCGCTAGGGAAGCTATATGTCGTTTCGGGAGCGATCGACAGCCATAGCTCGGGTCGGATGCGAGCAAACGCCTGCTTTGCCGTGAGGTTAAGCAGTGCCGCCCCGCCGACAGCAAGACCCCAGAAAAGAACGTCACCCCAGCGCCGCCGTCGCAGGAGCATAATGAGGACTAGCATGTCGACTGGTAATACGCCAAAGCGCGCCCCAACCAGCGAGAAGAAGAGCATGACAGCGTCGAGTAGCGGGCTTGTGTGGCTGCGCATGAAAAAAAGGATCGGCCGATCGAAGAAAAAATCCCGCTGACTAATCACATCCAGAGCTAACACTCCGAACAAAGAAAGCGGGATGAGCACGCCAACAAACAGCACCAGCAGCCGTAGCCGATGGACTCGGAGCCAGGGCAGGATGCGCATCCGGACAGCCGTCAGCAGCATAGCATCGCGCTCGCAGATCAAGGTTCTAACATGTTCGCTCGCAGGGATCGCGCCGGTGACTGTATCACCAGAGGCTTCATACGGTGCAAGGGCCGCAAGAAGCGTTAGGGGCTCGCAGAATGCATGAGCCGGCACGAACTAGAAGAGAGTGGCCTGCTCCAGCAAGGGCTCGTCTACCCCCAGCTCACGACAAACTTGGTCGAAGCCATCCTTCCCAACCCGTACGCGCTGGGGACCTAGTCGCCGGCGGAGCGTCTCAATCGTCGCCTCCGTGTGGGCATCACCGTCGTGAAGATAATCACCGTAGCCATGTTCCCTGTAAAGCTCGGCCGCCCAGCGGCGCGTCTTGCCACCCATCCCGCCATCGTCCCGAAATGATGATACGACGACCCAATCAACTGCTGGATCGAGCAGCTCCGCTAGCCGCTCGGCATCACATGGCAGCAGCGGCGCAACGCTTGCCTGCGTGGGGATACCTGCCTCGCGCACAGCTCGGATGGCTTCCAACCGCTTCGTAATTGGTGCACAGGCGGGCTCGAAGATGCGGCGCACCAGCTCGTCATCCGTGGTGATCGACATACAAACCGCGATGCGGCCGGGTGTCATCCGCTGGAACAGGTCAATATCTCGCTCCACCAGTGGCGAGCGCGTCTGGACTGTTAGCAGCCGCGGTGGAAACTCCAGCATAACTTCAAGGCAGGCGCGGGTCAGCTCGAGCTTGCGCTCGATCGGCTGGTACGGATC
>JADDQE010000151.1 GCA_016781525.1 bacterium
GAGGGCGAGGGGCTAGACGAGGAAGCGCAACATTAGAGCGCAAAGGCTAGGGGAGACGAGATAACAACGAGCGGAGAGCAGTGCGCACAGACCAGGGATCAGTACACTGGATTGTCTGTTCTGTGCGCTCGATCCTTTGTTCTATTTACGGCAGGTAGCCGCGAATGCGCAGCTCTTCCGCGCCAAGGAGTCCAAGCAATACTTCGTATGGCGTTCCTCGCAGCTCGGGATGATACTCCAGCCGCTCGCGCTCGAAGTATTGGGTTAGGTAGGTGCGGCCATCGGTCCGGCTTGGCAGCTGCTGCGCCTGCGTGATCGGGAAGCCAAAGAGCGCTAGTCCACCGTTGGCGTTCCAAAAGGAGCGGAAGGGCGCACAACGCACTGCCAGTGGGGCAAGCATGGTCAGCAGGATGCCGAGACGAAGCAAGTTGCGAATGAACATCATCAATCCTTTCGGGGAGCGGTCGTGCGAGCGACTATATTCAAGGGATGAGAACAACGGTAGCTGGCATACGAATTGCTCAAGCCCGGCCCGTGCAGTTTACTTAATTGCTGTGAAGTGCCGGCATCCGTGTCGCACTCGTGACGGACCGCATTATAGCTAGCCCATACCAGACCCACATAGGCCATTAGGAGTATATCCACTTGTTGCTCAATCTCACCGCGCCGCAGATTAGCTTTTTCGTGATCCTGATTGTCGCGTTTGCCCTGCTGTTGACCGAGCGTTTGCGTAACGATCTTGTCGCGATCCTGATTGTGTTGTCGTTGTACATCACCGGTGTTTTGGATGCCGAGGAGGCGCTCGCCGGTTTTAGCAGCGAGCCTGCGATCGTAGTCGCGGCAATTTTTGTGCTGAGTGCCGGGCTGCACCAGACTGGCCTGTCGGAAACGGCGGGCGGCTGGGTCGGGCGCTTGGCTGGCGGGGGATATGCACGGGTGCTCGGCGTGCTGATGCCGTCGGTCGCGCTGCTCTCGGCATTTACCCACCACCTCACGACCACGGCGATGATGCTCCCGGTTACGCTCAACCTTTCCCGCGAGCGGAACATTGCGCCGTCCAAGCTCTTAATGCCGCTGTCGTTCGCTGCCTCGCTCGGTACCACGATTACGATCATTGGTGCACCCGCGTTCATTATCGCCAGTGGTGTTCTTCAACAAGCCGGTCGCCCTGGCCTCGGTATCTTCTCAATCGCGCCGATCGGGCTGGTGCTGTCGGTTGTGGGAACGCTCTTTATGCTGCTAGCCGGGCGATTACTCCTCCCCGACCGCGGCGGTGGTGAAGATTCGGTTGGGCACTTCCGGCTCGACGATTACTTCACTGAGGTGACCATTCTGCCAAACTCGCCGTTCCTGGACATGACAGTTGGCGAGGTCCGCACCGATGAGCGCTACCGTCTGAATGTCGTTGGCTTGGTGCGTAACGGTCATACATTGCGACGGCCATTGGGGCGGCGCCGACTACGCGTAGGCGATGTGCTGCTGGTGAGGGCCTCGCCGGATCAGTTGGTGGAGTTCCGGCAGGAACAAGGAGTGGAGCTTCACCCCATCTCGAAGTATGGCGGCGAGCCTACAGCTCATAGCGAGCAGGATGAGGACGTAGCCGGCCAGCTGGTACAAGCGGTGGTCGCGCCAAATTCGGAGCTTATCGGCCGAACCATTGGCGAGATCGATTTTCGCCAGCGGTTCGGGGTGATCGTGGTCAGCCTATGGCGCCGGGAAGGCTGGCTCGACCGGCAGCTTGTCGAGATCGACCTGTTCCCTGGGGATGTGCTGGTGCTCCAAGGCGACGCCGACGCGCTCGCGCGGGTTCAGAATGATCCCGGCTTCCTGATGATGGTGCCGTTCCAGGGCGAGCAGCGGCTGCGGCGCAAGGCGCGGTTGGCCGGTGCTATCATGCTGGCTACGGTTCTTCTTGCCGCGTTTAACGTGTTGAGCATCGAGATGGCCGCGGTCGCGGGCGCCGTTGCAATGGTGATGTCGCACTGCCTTACGTCTCGACAAGCGTATCGCGCCATCGATGCCCGCATCTTCGTCTTTATCGCGGGTGCCCTGCCGCTTGGGGCGGCCATGCAAAAAAGCGGTGTTTCAGACTTGATCGCGGGCTGGCTGCAGAATACGGTTGGCGGTTTGAATCAGATGGTCATTCTGCTGATCATTTTCGCGATCGTCGGGGTGCTGACACAGTTCATGTCGGATGCCGCCACAACCGCCGTCTTCGCCCCAGTAGCCGTCGCGCTTGCCACCGCTCTAGGTCACTCGCCCGAAGCGTACGTCGTTACCGTTGCGATGGCGGCGGTCGCCTCGTTCCTGACGCCGATCGGCCACCACGGCAACTTGCTGGTCTACGGCCCCGGCCGCTATCAGTTTGCCGATTTCGTGTGGGTGGGTACGCCGTTGACGGTGCTCGTGGCCATAATCGTCGTGGTGATGGCGCCCATGCTGTGGCCAGTGTAGAAACGGCATTGCAGCGTCGAAGCCTCGTAGTGCTCGCGCACGATCTCGAGGTTGGAACAATCATGCTGCCGGCAGCTACAGCGGCTCGATCCGAAGCTCGGCGATGTCGAGCCACTGCGGCTGCTGCACGTCGACTAGGCCCCAGCCTAGACGGCCCCATGGTGTCGCAATGGCGTACTGGTTGTCGACCCAGGCGATAAAGCCAAGGGGCCCGCGCGGCGACCGGTCCGTCTCCAATACCGGTTGGCCGTCCACGACGAAGCGCGCTCCGTCGATCCGCCATTCCAGCTGGTAGTCGTGCCACTCTGACATCGCAAGGTCGAGACACGTCTCGGCGATCTGGAGATCGTGCTGGACCTTGGGCCAGACGCGGCGGCGTAGGGCGGGCCACTGGTTGAGCAGCACGACCGGTGGTGCAAGCGGGGCCCAGCGCAGGGCCCGAGGCTGGAGGGTATCGATGGTCGCAGCCTTCCACCCGTGGCCTGGAACGTCCAGAGCAATCGGTAGGTCCGTCGCCGGCGACGTGTACAGGAACCAGATCGCCTTTGGGAGCGAGCCAATGCCGGTTTGCGGAGCGAAGGGATGATTCCAAAAGCCGAAGCCAGCCGTACCCGCCGGTTGACCGGAAAAACGGGCGCGTAGCTGCATCCTCAACGGTGGCTTCCATGGGTAGTCATGGCGCGGCAGCCCTACGTAGTCGTCGATTTGGGCGTTGCTGTAGTGGCCAGGACGAGTGCGCGGCAGCACCAGCCGCAGCCCCTCCTCACGGATAACCAGCGCGCCTTGATCGACAAGCCACCGCCGCCAGCGGCGTGGCGGGCCGGGTGCGAGCCGTGCTGCAAACCAATCTTCAAGCATAGCTAGCATCATTGCATACGTTGCATAATTCGGTCAAGGCGAGCTGCTTCTGAGACGGATGCTCCCGTTTTATCACAGCGCTATGGATGCTTTCATCAAAGACTCAGGCGTGCAGGGCACACTCCGACGCTGTATTCGGTACACTTCTGACGCTTCCCGAGTCGACGGCGCGGCTCGGCTTGCCGTATCTCCAAGGAGTGACCATGAACCGTCGGCTTTGGGTCGTTTTCCTGCTGGGCCTGCTGATACTAGCAGCCGCTGTCCAACCCCGTTCGAGCGCTGCCCTATTCAATGACCAGCGCGTGGGCTTGTCCAGTACTCTTACCAGCCGGGTCTATGCGCCTGCCGTCTACGTGCCGCCGGCTGCTCCCCCATCTCTGCCAAGGCTGCTCGCGGAAGTTAATGGCTCGGGCAAGGGGCGCGTTTGGGTTGGCGCAACGCCGGCTAACAGCGAGACGAAACCAGTCGTCGTCTTCGTGCATGGTCTGCATGGCAGTGCTCAAAGCTGGTGGGGCACGACCGGGTACTCGGGCGTCAACGATATGTATTATATTGCCTATGGCCATGGTTACCGTACAGCGTTTGTTAGCTTGGACGACGAGACTGGCGGCCCCGCGTCGACGATGTGGGTGAATGGCGCGACGCTCAACCGCCAGCTTGACGTGATCCTCAAGCACTTTGGCGTCACATCGGTGAACATCATCGCCCACAGCAAGGGCGGCGTGGACGCCAACAGTGCTGTCATCCATTCTGGCGCGAGCTCGAAGGTGCAGAACATTGTCACCCTGGGCTCACCGCATCACGGCTCAGAGCTTGCCGACCTAGCATACAGCTGGTGGGCTGAATGGCTCAGCGCGCTCCTGGGCCAGCGTGATGACGGTACCTACGTGTTGCAAACCAGCTATATGCGCCACTTTCGCTCGCTAACGGACCCGCGATCGGAAAATGCGGACGTGCGCTTTTGGACCGCCGGCGGCACCAATCACGGCCCGTGGTTTACGTCCCTATGGTACGGGGGTAATTACCTCAGTCGTTACGGCCCCAACGACGGCCTCGTGACTGTCGCAAGCTCCTACCATCCCCGTGAATACAGGCGGCTGTTCACTGCGGACCTGAACCACGATAACATCCGTAAGGGAAGCGCGGTCTGGTCTGATGTCGAGCCGGCTGTACACGCCTTGTGGCGCACGACCCCTCCGACATCCACTGAGGAGCTTGCGCCTGCCAGCGTAGCGGCGGGCGAAGCAGAGCCGAGCAATCTCATTTTGCGGGGTGGGCAGCTGAGCGAGCCATTCGAGCGGCTGCGGCTCCTGCTGGAGGCGGGAGTACGCCGGATTACGTTTGATCTCCTGTCGAATAGGTCTGATCTTGAGGTTACCGTGGTCGATCCGCAGGGCAGGAGATATCAAGCGGACGCACCTGTGCCCAATGCAGACGTTTTCCGCGGCGCTTTCCATCATATGACTACGCTGCCGGCACCCGAAATGGGAGAATGGACGGTTGAGCTTCAAGGTGACGCAGGGACGGCCTACCTGCTTGTGACGACCGTAGACAGCCCGCTGGAGGTTACAGTTACGCGAGCCGCGGGCGTGCTCCCCGAACAGCAAATCGACGTCGAGGTGCGGGCGCAAGCGCATGGACAACCAGCGCCTGAGGTCGTCGTAGCGGTGCAGTTAACCGGAACGTCGCAGACGCCAGGTCAATCCGGCCATATGAACATTCAGCGTCATGTCGGAGCTCAGGGACAGGGGAGTGTGACCGCGCAGCTTACAGCCCCAGAGGCGAGCGGCCTGTATGGGGTTGGAATTACGGTGACGGGAGCTGGTCCAGATGGCTCCAGGTTCGAGCGCTCGTTCCCTGAAAATGTAGCAGTGCTGCCAGCGGTGGGTGCCCAATCCCCACCCCTGCGCGTGGGTCGATAAGAGCAACATTCCGCGCTTCAGTCATACGATAAGCATGGCGTCGCCGAAGCTAAAGAAACGGTACTGCTCGCGGACTGCTTCGGCATAGGCTTCCAAAATCTTGTCGCGGCCGGCTAGCGCACTGACCAGCATCAGCAGGGTAGACTTCGGCAGGTGAAAATTTGTGATTAGCGCGTCGACGACCCGGAAGCGGTACGGAGGATAGATAAAAATGCGGGTATCGCCTGAGCAGGGACGAACTTCGTCATGCCCGGCCTGCTCGGACCAGAGCCCCGCCGTTTCCAGCACACGCACAGTCGTAGTGCCTACCGCTACCACGCGCCGGCCTTCCGCCTTCGCCGCGTTGATCAGTGTCGCCGCCTCTACGCCAAGCTCGAACCACTCGCTATGCATCTCGTGTCGATGGGGATCGTCGACCTGTACCGGGCGAAACGTATCCAAGCCGACATGCAGAGTAACGGTCGTCCATTCGATGCCTTGCGCCTTCAATCTGTCGATCAAATCCGGTGTGAAATGCAATCCCGCCGTCGGAGCCGCGGCCGAGCCCTGAGTTTTGCTATAAACCGTTTGGTATCGCTCCTGGTCGGGGAGCTGAGTGTGAATATATGGGGGTAGCGGCATCGTGCCCAGCTCGGGTAATAGCGGCTCGATTGGCGCGTCGAAGCGAACAAGCCGACCGCCGTGGGGCAGGACTTCCAACACCCGAGCGCGCACCACACCATGCTCGGCTGCATCATGCGTGGTGATTTCCAGCTCCGCATCCGGGCGAACGCCCTTGCCTCCAACCAGCGCCTCCCAGGTCTGCTCATCACGGCGGCGCAGCAGGAGCAGCTCGACTTTGCCGCCCGTTGCCTTCCGGCCGAAGAGTCGCGCCGGTAAGACGCGGCTCTCGTTGGCGACGAGCAGATCTCCAGGGCGCAGGTACTGTCCGATGTTGAAGAAGCGGTCGTGGCTCAGCTCCGGGCGCTGGCGGTCCAGCACCAGCAGGCGCGACGCATCACGCGGCTCGCTTGGCGTTTGAGCAATCAGCTCAGGCGGTAGGTGGTAGTCAAAGTCATCGGTACGCATCGGTTACGAGTTTAACTGAAAGCAGATAAGATGCAAACCGGCGGCGCATGTGTCGACCGCGCTACTGCACTGCGATTGTTGCCAGAAGCGGTTCGATCTCTTGTTGCGTCGGCGGATGCTCGCAGGGGCCCTGGTACAGGCACTGCAAGCTTGCGGCGGCGACCCCCCAGCGCAGCATCTCCGCTACCGGCCAATCCCGGAGCCAGCCGAAGATGAGCCCGGCCTTAAGCGCATCGCCAGCGCCTGTGGTATCGACCGGCGTAATGCTGGGCGGCTGTGCGAATAGCCAACCTCCTTCCCCTGTTAGGGCGCGCACGGGGGCCGGCCCCGCACTGACCACGACGAGGGCTCCCGACTCCGCATGGATCGCTTTCATCCAAGCCTCAACGTCGGCTACGCTGTGCCTACGTCGCAGTACTACCTCGGATGTTGTCACAATCACAGCACCACTCAAACGCGGATCGCTTGGACCCGCTATGTCCGCCACGGCGAGCGGTAGCCGGTACGAGCGCGCGACCGCGAGCATTTCGGCCATGCCTGGGCCATAGATTGAAGCGCTGACGATACGCGCCTGCTGCAGCACCGTCGCGTTGGGCTGGCTCCAGCTCGGAGTTGTTGGCCACGAGGGTACGATCGTCCGCTCTCCATCCGGGGTCGTCCAAATGTAACAAGTCGGCGTTTGAGCCGACGGGTCTGCTTGACAGCTCACCAGGGTATTTTTCCGACGCCGCAGGTGGGAAAGCGCAAACTCGCCCAAAGGGTCAACTCCCACGTTGTTGCCGGCGATGGCCACTGGAATACCCCACTCGGCAAGATGGCCGCCGACATTGCAGGGCTCACCACCGAGATAGAGCTGTTCACTGAGCGCGTGGATGCCTTCCCCTGGCTGTGGAAAGCGAGGTAGACGTAGCACGCGATCGGGAATAATCGACCCGTAGCAAATTACTTCCGCCATCTTCTCCTAGTCCCATATGTGAGCGCTGGTCTGGTCGTGTCAACCCCGCATCTACAGATGCCGCTGGCGCGAGCATTGGTAGCAACCCACGTGCCCGCCTTCCTCGACACCCGCCATGTCTCAAGACGCCGATTGAGATGGGAGCGACTCAGGCAATCCAACTTCGGTCGCAGACGATGCTGCAACATTCCATCCAGCCCTGGCGTCATACGAACCACAAGGCACTGATGCAAACAGCAATCATAACTAAGAAACAAAAGGAATCCACAATGAAAACACAAATCAAACGGTCAACGACTAATAAAGTCGTCACTGGTGTCGCTGGTGGTGTTGCGGAAGCATTTGGTTGGGATCCGACGCTTGTTCGGCTTGGGTTTATTTTGTTGACAGTGCTGCATGGCGGTGGCTTGCTGCTCTACGTCGTGCTGCTGCTGCTCATGCCGAAGGCCACTCAGCCCTTCACGGTGCAGGAGCCAGTCGCGGGTGGCCAAGCGCAATACCGGTTCCCAAATACCGACCGTAACCACGTTCTTGGCTATGCGCTGCTTGGCGTCGGAACGATTATGCTGGCGAGTATGCTTAATATCTCGGGACCGATGATCGCCGTGCTGCTTGCCGGTGCTGGCTTGTACCTGCTCCGCAAGCACTAGACGTTACTGATTTCGTGGACGAGCGCCCTCGGAAGGGCGCTCGTCGCGTTTTCGGCGGTTATTGTTGCGGAAATAGGCTCGGGTTCGCTTGGGCGAAGAAGAGTAGGCTGATAACGGTCGCATTTTGGAAAAAGTGCAGCGTAATCGGCACCCACAGTGATTTTGACCACTCGAAGGCTACGGCCAGCACGATGCCGACCATAAAGAGCGCCGGAAAGACGATCGGAATGCCATGTATTGCCGAGAAAATAGCAGCCGAGACGATCACACCGACCGTGACATTCGTTCGCATCCTGAGCCACTGGTAGAGTAACCCACGAAACACAAGCTCTTCGACGACGGGCGCTACGATCGCGCCGGCGAAAAAGGCCAAGCCGAAATTCAGCCAGGAAAATCCACTGGGATCGGTGAATAGGTCTCGCTGCGGGTTGTTAAACTCGCCTGTAAGGGTGAGGATGGTTAGATTAATGATGGCTATCAGGACCGTTTGCGTGAAAAAAATTGCCGGTGTCAAAAGCAGTGGCACCAGCGGCGGCGCCCGGAACCCGATCTCCCGCCAGCTCCCGCGGCGCCGGGCTACAATCACCATCGCGATGGCCAAAACTGCTAGCAGATCCACGACCGCAACCGACGTTACAACGGCAACAACTGGTCGCTGGTCGAAGAAGCTTCGCAGGTCCCCCATACCGAGCGTTGTAGTAAGACGCACCAGCAGCAGCCCGAGGAGGCCGAGGGCAGCCGTTAATACCGCGACCAACACGAGATCAAGCAAAGTCCAGCGCACTTCGGTCTGTTGAGCGGGGATGGTCTCACGCGGCAGGATCGTCATCGATATTGCTTTTCGTCTAGGCGCGGCAGGAACGCAATGACCGGCTTGGTATTGAGCCGCGTTGCTCCCTGTACAGTCCGCGCGGAATTCTGTTTGCGCTTAAATGGTAGCACAGGTTGGAGTCTCACTGTTGGTTGTTTAACCAAGTCGCATGGACTTGGCGGACGCCGCGACGATCGCCCTCGCTGATGATAGCGCAGGACGTGCAATACCATGCTCAAAGCTGACAGCCAGCTCGAGCTCCTCAACAACTACCGCACCGAAAGCGAGGGTGCGCGAAGGGGCGACTCGCGCGAGTCGCCCCCTTTAGCAAGCTGCCGACGATCAGCCGGCTAGACTGCGTGTTCGGCGTGAGCCTTGTCCTTGATCTGCTCAGCGAGATGCGCGGGCACGTCCTCGTAGTGGTCGAATTGCATAGAGAAGGTGCCCCGTCCCTGCGTAATCGATCGCAGATCGGTGGAATAACGCTGGCATTCGGCGAGCGGCACGTGCGCCGTGATGGTGGTGCGGGCACCCTCATTGTTGATGCCCATGATCCGACCACGCCGCGTGTTGAGGTCGCTCATGACATCGCCGGTGAATTGGTCTGGCACATTGATCTGGAGCTCGTAGATCGGCTCCATCAGCACCGGCTGCGCCTTTTGCGCGGCCTGCCTGAAGGCCTGCAGCCCCGCCGTCTTGAAGGCGACTTCCTTGCTGTCGACCGGGTGCTCCTTGCCGTCAAAGACCGATACCTTAACGTCGACCATCGGGCTGCCCGAGATTAGACCTTCGTGCATTGCCTCGCGGACGCCCTTCTCAATGGCTGGTGCGAAACCACGGCTGATCACGCCGCCGACGATTGCCCACTCGAACTCCAGCGCATCTTCGCGCGTTGGATCTGGTGGCAGAGGGGCGACGCGCAGCGCCACATGGGCATATTGTCCCGCGCCGCCGGTCTGTTTCTTGTGGGTGTAGGCGGCCTCGGCATTGGCCCGGATGGTCTCGCGGTACGGGATGCGCGGCAGGTCGATGTCGATTGCTACGCCAAACTTGCGCCGCATCCGATCGGCGATATTCTGGAGGTGGGTTTCGCTGATGCCGCTCAGCAGAGTCTCACCCGTAATGGGATCGCGTGAAATTTGGAGCGCCGGATCTTCTTCCATCACGCGATGGAGCGTCGTGCCCATCTTGTCGAGATCGGCGCGCGAGTGCGGTTTAACGCCGCCCGTAAACGCCGGCGCGGGATAGGCAATTCCGCGCAGCTGAACCGGGCGATCGGGCGAGCAAAGCGTGTCACCACTGATCGTCTCCGTCAGCTTGATAACGGCACAGATATCGCCCGGGCCAACGTTGTGTATCGGCGTTTGCTCTTTGCCCCGCATGCTATACAGCTGCCCGATGCGCTCTTCCTTACGCACGCGTGAATTCAGCACGCTGGAGTTGGAGTGGAACTCACCCGCGTAGACGCGGACATAGCTGAGCTTACCGACGTGGGGATCGACGAGCGTCTTGAAGACGAGGGCTGCAAGCGGCTCGTTGTAGCTGGGATGGATTTGGATCGGCGTATCGTGAATAAGGTCGATCGCATTGGCAATCTTCCGTGCCGCAGAGGGGATAGCGTCGAGCATCGCGTCGAGTAGCTGTGCACAGCCGGAGAGGACCGTCGCAGAGCCAACATATACGGGGACGATTGTATTGTTGGCGATACCCGCGCGCATGCCGTCCCGCAGCTCATCCATGGTCAAGGCATCGGCGCCGCCTTCAAGGTATTTTTCGATCAGGTGGTCGTTGGTCACCGCGATTTTGTCGATGACCACCTCGCGCATTGCTTGCTCGCGATCGCGGTACTCTTCCGGAATATCGGCTTCTTCGAAGGAGCCGTCCCGCTTCGAGCTTAGCAGCCAAGCGCGCTGCCGGCGCAGCGAGATGATGCCACGAAAATCCTTTTGGCTCCCAATTGGGAGCTGCATCGGCACGACGGCGTCACTCAGCAGCTCCTGTGCCTGCTCCACGGTGCGGTCGAAGTCGGCGTTCTCGCGATCCATCTTGTTGACAAAGATCAGCACCGGAACGTTCGCGGCTTTGGCTGCTTGCCAGACAAGCTCGGTGCCGACTTCGACGCCAGCCGACGCATCCATGACCAGCACCGCGCCGTCGATTACGCGCATCGCCGCCGCGACTTCGGAGGCATAGTCGGCCGAGCCGGGCACGTCGATCAGATTGATTTTCTGATCCTTCCACTCGATGGGCGCGATCGACAGGTTGATCGACTGGCGGCGCTCTTTCTCATCCGGGTCGTAGTCCGACACGGTGTTGCCATCTTCGACGCGGCCGAGACGGGTCGTAGCGTGGGCGGTGTACAGCAGCGCCTCGACGAGCGAGGTTTTGCCGCAGCCACCATGGCCGAAGATACCGACGTTGTGGATGTGCTCTGGGCCATAAGGCTTCATGTTCGTCCTCCATATCTACGTTGAGATAGGACAAAACTGCACCTGATGAAGGTGAGCGAAGGCACAGACGGGGCAGACTGCACGAGGCTGCGCGGTGATAATGGAACGCTCTGTTGACCTCCTTGATCAATAGGGGGCTTCGGAATAGCCGGGCCGCAACCCTGGTATCCCGGCGTAGTGGCCCAACTCCGATCAAAGCACCAATCGTACGCCTTCCGCGTGGGCTACGACGATGCTGTAGGATGCAGAAGGAAGAGCGCCGCCAAAACGTCTGCGGGCCACGCACGTCGTGCGCAGCCCGCAGAGCACTATCTGGCCTCGCCCACACCGAGCGCTTCGGCAAGCATCCTTTCCGCCGCGGTGTACGGGTCGATCCGCCGAGTCTGGATCTGCGCAACCATTGCTTCGCGCTGCGCTGCCCCGACGCGCTCCTGGACCAAACCAAGCGCGAGGCCCTGCAAGATCATCCGAAACTCACGCTCGACTCGCTGCCGCTCACGCTCTCCGAAATAGCCGCCGGCCTTAAGGTGCTGCAAGTGGCTCTGGATTGCGTCAACTGCTTGCGCGACACCCTCGCCTCTGGTGGCGACCGTCATCACAATCGGGACATCCCACTGCTCACGTGGCACGCCGCCCAGTTGGAGCATCGCTTGAAGGTGGCGCTGTGTCTTTTGCGCGTCCTCGCGATCTGCTTTATTGACGACGAAAACGTCCGCGATCTCGAGAATGCCTGCTTTGATCGCCTGCACATCATCGCCCAAGCCAGGCACTTCGACGACGACCGTTGTATGCGCCTCGCGGGCGATCTCCACCTCGGCCTGTCCCGCGCCAATCGTTTCGACGATGATGGCGTTAAACCCCGCGGCGTCAAGCACCTTGACGACGTCGCCGGTTGCGCGTGCGATGCCGCCGAGCTGTCCGCGGCTGGCCATGGAGCGCACAAAGATACTGCGATCGTGTCCTAAAGGCTGCATTCTGATCCGGTCGCCCAAGATCGCGCCGCCGGTGAACGGTGACGTAGGATCAACCGCAAGAATGCCTACCGACGCATCGCGGCGTCGAAGCTCGAGCGCAATCTCGTTGACAAGCGTGCTCTTCCCGGCTCCAGGAGGGCCCGTTACGCCAATGATATGCGCTTGGCCGGTGTACTGGTAGAGCTTGGCGAGCGCGCGTCGTCCGTCATCGCCGCCATTTTCGACGATTGTCACGAGCCGGGCGAGGGCGCGGCGGTCACCCGCGCGCATTTGATCGATCAAGCCCATGGCTGGCTCATACTTCCGCCCCCGAGAAGCGCTCGGGCTTGACGCTGCGTCGAATAAAGTCCACGATCTCGTTGGTGGAGGCGCCGGGCCCGTAGACGGCAGCGATGCCATGTTCCCGCCGCAAGATCTCAGCGTCGGCATCGGAGATGATCCCGCCTGCCACCACCAGCACGTCGGCGGCGCCCGCCGCGTGCAAGAGCTGCGTTACCTTCGGCAGCAGCGTCATATGCGCGCCGGATAAGATTGAAAGGCCGATTACATCGACGTCTTCTTGCAGTGCAGCGTCCACAATCATCTGCGGAGTTTGCTGCAAGCCCGTGTACACGACCTCCATGCCCGCGTCGCGGAGGGCTCGCGCGATCACTTTAGCGCCGCGGTCGTGGCCGTCTAGGCCCGGTTTGGCGACAAGCACTCGTATCTTACGCTCCATTGCGTGTCCTTTGTGCGGCTGAAGTTATTCAGTGCCGGTATCTGCTCTTAGTATTCTAGCATTGGGCAGCAAATCGCAGCAACTCACGCCGGCCGGCAAAAGGTAGAGCTATTACAACCCGCAGTAGCGGTGTTGCGTCGACCAATGGGCGTGCGCTACTTCTTGCCACGGTCGGGCCGCTTCCGCTGTCCGAAGAAAAGTCCGGATAAGCCGCGGTTACTAGGTGGTTCCTCGGCAATGCCGTAGTATGCGTCCTCGCCTGGGCGCATGTTCGGCTGCGCTGCCTGTAGCTGCGTGTGGATATCACGGGCATGGGTAAAGATGGTTTCGATTTGGTCAGGATTTCGCAGGTTATCTCGAATCTCAACAAGCAACCGAATGAGGTCGTCGATCCGGGCGGCGATCGCGGTGCTATTGCTCGCGCAGATCGCGCTGCTCACAGCAGGATTGGTAGCCGCCAGCTGCGTCACGATCCGGAAGGGCTCCCCAGCGAGCGGCTCCATCTCGCGCCAACCCCCGCTGCGGCTAACGCTTTCGAGCAAGGTCGCGCTCAAGATCAGCGGAAGATGCTGGACGCTCGCAACGTAGGCGTCGTGCTCGCTGGCGTCGATATAGTAGGGCTTTGCACCGATAGCCTCGATCAGCGCGGCAAGGGTGTCTACAGACTGAGGGCGCGCGGCGGGACTCGGCACCAAGCAATAGATGCTCCTCTTGAAGTACTCGATCGCGGCGTCGCGCAAGGTGCCGCTGCGACCAACAATTGGATTTCCACCGATAAAGTCGACGGTGGTCGGTAACATCCGCTGCGCCATGGCAAGCACTTCGGCCTTTGTGCTCCCCATGTCGCTGACAACTGCTCCGTGCTTGAGGCGCGGCGCAATCTGTTGAAAGGTGCTGCCAATCTGGTCAGGTGGAGCGTTAACAAAAACAACGTCGGCGTCGGCCACGGCTTCCGTGATTTCTCGTGCCGGCCGGTCAATCATCAGCCGGTCTCGAGCGTCGCGCACGGCTCGGCTATCAGGATCCCAGCCGGTTATCACTGGTCGCCCGCTCGTCAGTACGCTCGGGTCTAAGGTGCCTAGCGCCAGCCCAAGCGAGCCGCCAAGTACATCTAGCCCGATAATCGTCACGTTCAATGGCATAGTTCCTCAGGGTGAACCGGAGATTGCCGTGTGTGGCCGAGAGAACTCCGCACGACCCACAACACGCGATCGTCGATCCAGGTGCCGTTTAGCCTTCCGGCTGAACTTGAGACAGCAGCAAGGCCTCGGTTAATATGATCACGAGGGCAAGTAGACCGAACGTTACCAACGATAATACGCGGAGCCCCGCCATTACCAGCACGACCACCAGCAGTAACCCAATCTCGTAGGCCTGGCGTCGGGCTCGTCCCACGTCGAGCCGGTGGATCCGCAGCTTATAAAAACGCTGGCCGAGGAGATAGGTGAGCGGCGTCATCATGGCGGTGATGGCGTAGAACGTGGACAAGCAGAGCAGAAGGTAGACCGGTAGGTCGGGAAGATCGAGCAGCCAGCCGGTTGGTGCGGGCACGAAGGCCAGCAGATAACCCAGCAGCCCAAACCCAACCATGCCTTGCCAGCCGATGCCTGGGAGTGCAAGCCGAAGCTGTACCGGAATGAACGTGAGTGCAGCCGCTAAGGCCCAGCTAAAAGGAAGCAGCAGCCGTGGCACGAGGCCCGCCGCCAAAAGGCGCTCAGGGGCGGCAAGCAGCAGGCTGAGCGCTGCGACCCAAGCGAGCACTGCCAAGGCAATGACGAATGGCTTGGCGCGCCAGGGCCCCTGCATCGGCTCCGGCTCCCACTCGAGGAGTACCGGCTCACGCACGCGTTTGCTTGGTGGCTCGGGAACGTTGATCGGCTGTGATCGAACGCGGCCATGCGTTGTGGGTGCAGGGGGTAGCTGCTGCTCGATACGTCGCCGAATCGAGCGCGGTTGGATCTTGTCAAGGTCATCGTCGTCGTCAAACTCAGCGGGCTTGTGGACCGGCTGGGTGTGTTCCGCGACGGGCGCCTCGACCGGTGAGCCTGCCTCAATATCTTCTTGGTCTGACGTATGCGAGTCGTTCATGGCCTACCATGGGACGGCACAATTGGCTTGCCCCGTCGGGTCTCAATGCTCTTCGAACCAATCTTCTTCGCACTGCTCTCGCCAATCGCGTATGCTAGAGCCGCGCGGCACGCTGCCGTAACCAGTGGTCAGCCAGCACAAGCAGCAGCATTGCCTCGGCGACCGGCACAAGCCGTGGGAGCACCGTCGGATCGTGTCGTCCCTTGACTGTGATCAGCGCCGGATCGCCGCTCTGATTCACTGTTTGCTGCTCTTGGGCGATCGACGCAGGTGGCTTAGCCGCAACACGCACGACGATTTCTTCGCCGCTTGAGATACCGCCGAGAATTCCGCCTGCATGATTACTTGTCGTGCCGATGTGACCGTCTTCTCGTCGTGTAAATGGGTCGTTATTACGTGAGCCGCGCTGCTGGGCCACATCGAAGCCTGCGCCAATCTCCACGCCCTTAACCGCGGGGATGCTCAGCATAGCTTTGCCAATATCGGCGTCCAGCTTATCAAAGACGGGCTCGCCTAGACCCGGCGGCACGCTGCGGGCCCGGACCTCGACGATCCCGCCGAGCGAATCGAGCTCACGCCGGGCTTGCTCGACCAACGCGACCATCTGCGGGGCGACCTCAGGGTCCGGGCAGCGCATTGGGTTGCGCTCGATCTCGGCCTCGTCGATCCGCTCCGCTCGAAGATGGGCCAGCTGCACGGTATAGGCGAAAACGCGCACGCCGATCGTTCCCAGAAGCTTACGTGCCACCGCGCCGGCTGCGACCCGGCCAACGGTCTCCCGTGCTGAGGAGCGGCCGCCACCGCGATAATCGCGAAAGCCGAACTTCGCATCCCAGGTATAGTCGGCGTGGCCGGGCCGATATAAATCCTTGATTGCGTCGTAGTCCTGCGAGCGCGCATTAGTGTTTTCGACGACCATTGCGATCGGCGTGCCGGTGGTGCGCCCCTCGAAGACTCCTGACAATATTCGAACCGCATCGGGCTCGTTGCGCGCCGACGTCATCCGGCTTTGCCCGACCCGGCGCCGATCTAGGTCGTGCTGGATGTCCGGCTCGGCGAGTGGAAGACCTGACGGGCAACCATCGACTACGACGCCGACGGCAGCCCCATGCGATTCCCCAAAGGTGCTAATGCGAAAGAGTGTTCCGAAACTGCTACCGCCCATCGTACTGTACAACCTGTCGTGGATAAAAGGCGCGTCGACTGGCGAGCGACAGTAGCCAAAAGAGTGCTGTAAAGACTGTCAGTCCGCCGAGTGCCTGTACGAACCCATTGTCGAGTGAGAAGGGGCCGATCATTGCCGTTGGAAAGGTAAAGTCGGGAACAATCAGCGCGATGGTGCCTGCAAGCGCCAACGTGGCGACCAGGAGGTTGACCCACCAGGCCAGCCGGCTGCGGAACAGGAAGCCGAGAATCAGCATCAGATCAATGACGGCAACTGCGACGAGCACCCCGACCGTGCTCCAGTAGGTTGTGGTCAGCGTAGCGGGCGCCAGCTCTACTCCAAAGGCGGCCATCTGCCCATTCGCCACTTGCTCAAAGCTATTCGGGTCCCAAAGGGTGAATGCCGCCAACGTTGCCGCCGCGCCAAAGCTTGGTAGGTACAACAGGATAATGAGCCAGCGGGCGAAATTCGCGAAGGGACTGCGCCGCTCCACGACGGTCTCGCCCGGCTCCGTGTGCAGGGGCGGAACGGTCTCCATGCGGTCGGTGTCGCCGGGCGCCGTGTGTGTGACAGGCTGCACGGGCATCCGATCGGTTTGAAAGGGTGGCGCGCTTGGTGCCGCATCTGCCTGCGCCCGATAAGTTGCCGGCATAGCCTGGGTCGGCGCGTCATAGATCGTCGCCCGGTCGTCCCGGTGCTCGTCGGCTGGCGCAGCGTAGATGTTGGCGACGTGTTGGGTGCCGATGGGAGCAACGGCTATGGGCGTTGTCGCGCCTTCAGCCGGTGAGACTTCGCGTCCGGTTTCTGCTGTCGTCTGGGCACCAGCTTCGGGCATCGTGGGTGCCGTAAAAAGCTCGGGATGCTGCTGACGTAGCCATGCTAGTCCCTGGTGTGCTTTCTGTTTGTGTGGTGCAATCGTGAGCGCGTGCTCCAGTGCAGATCGCTGCTCGTGCGGATCCCTAGCAACGCCACCCAGCCAGATCCAGGCATCCGCGTTGAACGGATCATCGGCGACGAGGCGGCGCAACATCTGCGTCGCCTCGTCGCGACGGCCACTACGAGCGGCGGCGATGGCATCGTCCAGGGCAACGTTCGCGTTGTCGGTCATAACTTCTCGCTGGGTCATAGCTAACACCTCGTTTCAAGTGACGAACATGCCGCAGACCTGGGCTTGAAATCGAGATGGCCCCGCCATCGAATGCTTAGCTGGCCCAAGGGCTTTGTTGCCAGCCTTGGTAGGCCTGCTCATAGGTCTGCAGCGTTTGCCGCGCGATTCGTCGCCAATTATACGTGTCTTCCACCATGCACAAGGCGTTGGCTGCTCGCTCTGCGGCCCAGGTAGGATGCTGGAGCGTATGTAAGATCCCCCAGGCCAGCGAGGCGGCGTCACCACATTTCGTGAGAATGCCAGTCTCATGTGGCCTGACGAACTCGGCTAACCCGCCCGTCTCGGATACCACAACCGGGCAGCCGTAGGCCATAGCTTCTAATGCGACAATTCCGAACGGCTCGTACAAGCTTGGAAAGACGGCGACATCGGCGACTTGATACAGCTTATCACGAACGTCGTCAGCAATAAAGCCCGTAAAGACAAAATGGTCGGCAACTCGCAGGGCCTGCGCCATCTCACGGAGCACCGGGAGATATGCACCGGTTCCAGCGATCACAAACTTGACGTTGGGCAGCGTCTGCAGAATAAGGGGCGCGGCCTCGATCAGAATCTGCACTCCCTTTTCATGAACCAGCCGCCCTACGTAATATGCAATCTTGTCGTCGGGCGCGGCAAAAGTTTGACGAAACGCCGCACGCTCCGCTGGATTTAATCGGCCCAGCTGCGGCTTGGTGACGCCATTGTAGATCACGTCGAGCTTGTCAAAGGGAACGCTGAAGAAATTATGGACTTGCTGCGCCATGTACTTGCTGACGGTGATGACGCGCCAGGCCTCGTAGGTCAGCCACCACTCGGTGCCATTGATGGCTAAGGACTCGTCGCTTGTGAGCCGGCCTTGCATGCGGCCGCGCTCCATGGAGTGCACCGTGACCACGAGGGGACGCTTCAGCGCATATTTGAGGCCGACGCTCGCGTAAGCAACCAGCCAGTCATGTCCGTGGATGAGGTCAAAGTCACCAAGCGCGGTGGCTAGCTCGTGGCACTTTCGTTCGAGGTGAAGGTTGTTCTCTTGAGTGTGGGCAAGTATGCTTTGGTTTCCAACTGGCGGCGCGACTGACGGCACCCGATGCACCGTCAACCCATCACACAGCCGGTCAAGCGCCGCCCCGCCTCCGAGACCTGGCGTGACCACATGCACGTCCAGCCCCTCGGCTGCGAGAGCTGGAGCGAGATCGCCAACATGCTTGCCGAGGCCGCCAACGATATGCGGCGGAAACTCCCACGACAGCATCAGAACTCGCACACCTGGCCTCCTAAACGGTGATTCGCATGGGCTGCACCAACAAGTGTCGCCCAATCGGTAACGGCTTATCGCGCTCTGCTCCGTGAAGCCGGTCTCGGAGGTATTGTAGCGCACTTTCGAACCTGTTTAGCTGTTGACTCCCAAGCGGAGACTTGAGCCCGATCCGGCCGCGTAGTTTCAGCGGAGACTTGAGCCCGAGCGGGATGGGGAATTTCAGCGGACCTCAAGCTTCGCCGCGCGAATTTCGGCGTACATACGGTATGCCTCATTCGCTCGATCCGGCTGCCCAAGCGCGCCGTACATTTGGCCGAGCACGTAGTAGAGTTGAGGATCGTCACGCCCTACAGCAATCGCACGTTGGAGCACCGCGACGGCTCGATCTGCCTTGCCGTCGGCATATAGGGTTTCGGCCAGCTGCGTTAATGTCGGCGCGTCGGCTGGAGCGACCTTGCTCGCCGCGCTAAACGCGGAGATAGCATCACCTAAACGTCCTGCAGCTTTATATGCGATGCCAAGCCCAAAGTATGCCTCGACCTGGTCGGGTGCGAGGTCGCGTGCACGCATGAAGGCGCTAATCGCCCGGTCGAACTGCTTCGCGGCGACGTAGAGCGCGCCAAGCTCACGTAAAACGCGTACGTTCTGCCCGTCGGCCTTTTGCGCTTGTCGGAGTGTCGCAATTGCGTCGTCGACCTGTCCGCTCTGGCGCTGCATTTGCCCGAGCTGTAGCAGAGTTGGGAGGTGGCCCGGGAGCAGCTCCGCGGCTCGGGTCATGAGTTGCAGCGCTTCCTGGTTACGATGGAGGTCATTGTAAATCGTTGCAAGCAGCCGATGTGCCTCTCCGTCCTGCGGATTGATGCCGATCGTTTGACGCAGGGCGTCCACCGCGCTGGATACATCGCCGTCGGTCAGGGCGGCAATCGCCAGGTTATAGTGAGCCGCCGTAAAGCTGGGGTCGAGCGTCGTCGCACGGTGGTAGGCGTTGATCGCCTGCTCAAGCGTTGCACGGCTGCGCGTCTCACGCGCCTGGGACGCACGGATATTGCCAAGCAGATATGCTGTGTTCGCGTCGCTCGGGGCGATGCGGCTGGCCTGCTCAAGTGTCTGTGCGGCCCGCTCAAGCTCCCCCTGCTCTGCCCGTAGCTCCGCAAGCTCATGGTACGTTACCAGTTGGCTCGGGTCGATCTCCAGCGCCGTTTTGAGCGCCTGGAGTGCCTCAGCGGTTCGCCCGCTACGCCGCAGCACGCGTCCAAGCTGGAGATGAGCTGGCGCGTACATGGGTTCCTTGATGAGCGCCGCGCAGAACTCCCGCTCGGCCTCGGCGTCGCGGAACTGTCGCAGATAGGCGATGCCTAAGTCCATGTGAGCACGTGCGTCGGCGGTCACAACAGCAGGGCGCGCCAGCGACGGAATCGGCTCTGAGGATGCCCCTGTCTGCTTGTAAAGCCGGGCCAGCGCCGCGTAGGCCTCGGCGTAGTTGGGCTGGAGCGCGACGGCCTGCTCCAACGCCTCAAGCGCGCCTGCGACCTCCTGAGCTTGTTCGCGCAGCAAGCCCAGGAGGTAGTAGGTTGTTGCGTGCTGTGGATCCAGCTCCAGTGCCCGCTCGAGCTGTTCCTGCGCTAGTCCTAGCTGCCCGCGGTCGATCAAGATCGCGGCAAGATCGCGTCGGGCTTCGACGTCGTACGGTTGTGCACGGAGTGCACGCTCTAGTGCCTGCTGGGCGGCACTTGGATTACCCTGCTCGCGCAGGATCGTCGCCAGTCCGCGGTAGCTTTCGCTCAGGCTGGGGTCGAGCTGGATCGCACGCTCGAAATGGGTGCGCGCCTCGCCCTGCCGATCGACGCGCTGCTGTAGGATGGCAAGGTTATGATGGCCGAGCGCAAGGTGCCGGTGCTGCTCCACTGCTGTAGTCAGCTGATCGAGGGCCGTGACCGTCTCGCCCCGCAGCGCGTAGAGCACACCTAGGTTGACGGCGGCCTCGCCGCAGGGGTAGCGCGGATCGGAGGGCGCAGCGCTTACGGCGGTATACGCAGCCGTCGCAGCCTCCCACCGCTCGTTAAGGAGGTGGAGGTTTGCAGCTAGCAACCGGGCCGAGGCAACGGCCGGGCTGATATGGCCGTCCGCCTTTGGCGTGACGCGCACAGCTTCGAGCTCATTCAGCGCTTCCTCGTCCGCATTATAGGCGTAAAATACAACGCCGAGTAGCAATGACCAGAGCTGTTGGACGCCAACATAGCGCGCCTGCCAGACACGCATATGCTGTACGGGCAGCTGTACGCTGCCGAGGCCACACAGACGTAGATCGCTCTGGCGAATGGCCGGCTCAAGCCGACGGGTAAAGGTAACGTGGGGTACGAAGATCAGCTCATTCCCGGCATGCCGTTGCGTGATGCCCCAAACGACGATATCCACGTTCGCGGCATCGCCCACGAGGATCGCCTCGCGCTCGTCGGCTATGTAGGGTAGCGTGACCAATGTGACATCAGGGATGGGCGCGATCAGCTTGCGGATGGCGTGGGCCAACATTTCGCCGACCTCGACGCCGCCATCCGGGAGCGGTAACACTGTTTCGCCTTCTTCGCTGAGTGTTGGCTCCCAGGCCGGGCGGGGACGGAGCATCTGGAGCAGGCTGCGATGCGGCTCGCGTACTCCGCTTGGTGTGTCGTCTCCAAAGCTTGCCACCCCCACGACTACCCGTCCGCTGGGCGCTTTTCGTGGTGGGACGTTCAACAGCGCCCAGACTGCGATCAGTACAGACGCGATCGCAAGCCGCACAGTGAAGAAAAGCCAGCGCACAAATGGACTGACGTTGGGCAACGCTTCAAGATACAGGGCAAGCGGCACCAGCAGCACCACGATGAGTGCACAGGTGAGCAAGGTGCGCCGCTGGAAGCGTGGGATGGCAAGGCGAAGTCGCATATGGGTTGCATTATGCCGCTTCGCCACACCTTAGGCAATTACAAAGAGTCGTAATTAGCGATGACCCGTTCGGTATGCCGTCTGAGGACCTAGGCGTCCGCGCGCTGCACCAGGTATCACGGCTACCTACTGCCATTGTTAGCGCTTGCGACCCAACAGCCAGGTGATAATCATAAACAATAGTGACGACCAGCTTAAGGGTGATCGCAGCAATCTGATAAAGGTGCGCAGCCGCAGCAAGCGCAAAATGAGGTTCCACATAGCCTTTCTCCTTCCTGGCGAATGGCCATCGCATGAACCAGGCCAGCGTGTGATGCTCGGGCTGCCGCCAAACCAGGTGCGGTAGTATTGCAGAAGCTAGCGCCAATTGAATACGCTGAGCAAGCTCGAGAAGTCGTCGGTCCAAACCTTCCCACTCGCAGCGGCCTGCGGTCGCGCCGCGCGTGGATCGCGTGAAAGATCCCGTAAAGCTTCCTCGTCGCGGGCCATCACCAGCCATTTCGAGGCGGTTTTGCCACGCGCAGCTTCCGCTTCGCTCACGACCCCGTCGTCCAGGACCAGTGCCGAGAGGCCCGCATCCTGTGCCAACGCGGCCAAGACCGGTGTAAGGTCGAGGTGGCGATTAGAAATATGGAACAGGAGCAGTCCATCACTGGTGATTTTGCTGCGGTACAGCTGTAAGGCCTCTCGGCTTACCAGGTGCAATGGGATGGCATCGGAGCTATAAGCGTCTAGGATCAGCATGCCGTAGCCCGCGTCAGGCGCGGATGCGAGTGAAATACGGGCATCACCAAGCACAACGTCGATGTCGGGCGGGCAGTCCCGCAAAAAGGTAAAGAAGCGTGGGTCGCGAGCAATGCGCTCGACCGCCGGATCGATCTCGTAAAAGGTCCAGCGCTGACCAGCCTGCCCATAGCACGCGAGCGAGCCGGTCCCCATCCCCACGACACCCACAGGAGCATCCTTGGCCGTGTCCACCGTATCGAAGATGAGGCCAGCTGGGCCCGTGGGGTAGTAGTAGGTCAACGGCACGAGCCTGTGATCGGGCTCGTGCCGTTGCATACCATGGAGCGTGCTCCCATGCAGCAGCATATGCGCCTTACCGTCCGGCGAGAGCGTGACGCGGTGAATGCCAAAGAAGCTGCGGTCCGTGAACAGCAGCTGCCCCTGTGGGCCGAGATACAGGCTGCCAACCAGCAAGATGCTGGCAACACCCAGGCCAAACCGCAGCGGCCGCCGCGAGAAGCTGAAGCACAGTAGCGCTGGCACGCCAAACATCATGCCCGTGCTAAGCGGGCTTGAAGTGACCTCCAGAGCTCCCGCGGCCATGACAAGCACCGCCGACAACCCCGCGAGGCTGAGCGGATAGAGCAAGTCGAGTGAACGTGCGCGTCGCCCAAACCAGCCGGAGGATGCAATAGGCTGAGCTCCAAGCAAGCAGGCGAAGACCAGCGTCATCGGATACTCGACCACGGCGCTGAAGAGGAGCGGAGCAACAATCGCGTTGAAGATCCCTCCGAGGACGCCTCCGACCGATAGCCATAGGTAGAATTCGGTCAAGAAGTGCGTGTCGGGCCGATCACGCGCGAGCTCCCCATGGCAAACCATCGCGGCGATAAAGAAGGTTAGGAGATGCAGTGGAATCAGGAGCGCAACGGGTTGATTTGCACGCGCGACAATTGCGATCACCAGAGGTAACAGGACCATCGGAAAGGCCCGTACCATCAAGAGATGCGGAATGAGCGGCTTGCCGGCAAAGACCAGGATAAATGTTAACAGGTACAGCGCGAGCGGAATGATCCAGAGCAATGGAATCGCCGCAATGTCCGTCGAAAGATAGGTTGTCACGCCCAGCATCAAACTGGATGGCACGAACGAGAGGAGCACCCAGCGCAGCTTCCGCAAACCGCCGACACGCGGCTTGTCCGCGTCGCTCGGGCCGACGGCGGAGCGATCAGTCGAAGCTACAGGGGAGCGTGCCGACCACAGCATGAGCCCGCAGCCCATAACGAGTACACTCAGAAGCAGATAGCCGGCAGCCCAAATTGTGCTCTGGTCCTGTAAACGGAGATATGGCTCGATCAGCACCGGATAGGTAATCAGCGCCAGCATGCTGCCGAGGTTACTCGCCGCGTACAAAAAGTATGGATCTGCCGCATTACGGTGCCCGGTGCGCGCGAACCAGCGCTGAAGCAGCGGCCCACTTGTGGACACAACGAAAAACGGCGTGCCAACCGCGACGAGCAGCAAGAGCAGCAACCACGGGAGGGGATTGGTCTGTGTCGGCGGAGTCCAATCACGTGGGATGCCAATCGGCAGGACCAGAAGTGGGAGCAGCACCAGTGAGCCATGCAAGGCAATTTGCCACCGGTTTGGCAGCCATTTCGTCGACAGATGGGCGTAACCATAGCCCGCCAGCAGCACCGCTTGGTAAAACACCATTGCCGTATTCCACACGGCCGGAGCACCCCCGAGGAGTGGCAGAACCATTCGGGCGAACATAGGCTGGATCAGGAATAACAGAGTCGCGCTGGTGAAGATCGTCAGCGTGAATACCAACAGCAGGGTGACTTCTCGGCTTCGGTTCATAGGATCTCGGGAGCTGTACTAGCTCGTGAAGTGGCCATTTAGCCCTAGGATTTGAAACGTCGGTCGGCTGATTGTACCGACATAGGACGTACTAAGCTAGGACGCCTGGTCCTGAACCAGCATCGGCGATCTGCCGGCTTGAAAGGGGGCTGGGTCTACGGCCTTGCAGCTGTAGGCGGCCGGCTATTGCAGGTCGAGAACAGTCTCAATTTCTTCGCGTAGTCGCCGCGGCGTAATGACGCCCACGACCTGCCGTTGGACGGTGCCATGCCGATCCATAATCACCAGCGTGGGATAGTGGACTACGCCGAATCGGCTAGCCTCGGTCTGTCCCCGTTTGGTGTGAAGGTTGTAGGTTGTGACGCTAAACTGCTTGGGCATCTGGCGTTTGACCTCACGCACGGTGAGCTGGATTTCCCGGCAGCTTGCTCATTCGGGTGCGTCGAAGATAACAATCTTCAAGGGAGCAGCCCGTGGCGTCGCTGGTTGCGCGGCCGGCTGTGCCGCAAGAGCGGTCTGAGCCGACGGTCTGTCGACAGCCCGTACCTGCTGATTTACGTCGCCACCGCATCCGCTGAGGAGTACGAGCCCAAGCACCCATACAATGATGTTTATCTTAGCCATCTGACCACATTTCCTTTTGCGCCGCAGGAGCTCGAGTCCGTAAGCCTATCGCCGTTCGTGGATTAAGCAGCCTGCTTTGCGAGAACGCTAGCAAGAATGTCACCTCGGCCCAGACAGCTCGCATAGTGGTGGAATTGGTCAAGGCAGCCATGAATATCGTCGGGCTGAGCGCGGCTTCGGCCAGCTCACCATCGCGTGTGGCCCGTACCAGGCGCTGCCGGATCATGCTCACCCTTATTGACTGGCCCAGCGCTGCAGACGCTCGAGCATCCTGTCCCGCTCGGCATGCGCCGCGACCAACACAACATCCCCAGTCTGCACCTCCGCAAGGGCCGCGTCGAGCGCAGCAAGCTCGTCCGGGAAGGCTTTGATGCGGTCGGGCGAGCCCGCTCCCGCCACTGCACCCGCGCGGTACAGCTCGGTGATCTCACCCGGCTCCCGTCCCCGGAGATAACGCTCTTCCTCGTGGAGCAAGACCAGGTCGGCTGCCGCGCCTGCCAAACGCCCGATCTCACGAATCTGGTCGTCACCGCGATCGCCTGGTCCACCGAGCACAAAGATCAATCGTCCAGTCTTTGCCGCGTCGTCACCCGCTGCGCCTCGCTCGCCGTGCCGCTGCAGCAGCTGTTGCCCGAAGCGAGCCAGCGCGGTAACGCCGGCCACGTTGTGGGCATAGTCGAAGACAACAGCTGCGCCATCACGCTCAAAGACGTTGAGCCGGTTGGCATTGTGCGTCGCGTCCGGGACAAACGTTTTGAGCCCGGCAGCAATTGTAGGGAGATCGAGGCCCAGGCCAAGGCACGCCGCAACCGCGGCCAGTACATTCTCGACGTTGTGCGTCGCCGCACCGCCGAAAGTGATCGGAATGTCGGCAAGTGGGATCTGACCGCTTTGCTGCCCGAAACTGACCTCGACTGCCGTAGCGGTGCTGCGGACTGCCGCTCCGCTCTCGGCGAGATGTTCGGCTACCGCTCGGTTGTCGGCATCGCGGCTGAAGAGAATGAGCGGGGCCGAGGACCACTGCCGCAGGGCGAGAACGATGGGATCGTCGGCGTTGAGGACCACATGACCATCCGGTTTCGTAGCCAGGACGACGACGCCTTTGACCGCAGCCATCTGCTCCGGCGTTTCGACCCCAAACTCGCCAAGGTGATCAGCGGAAATATTGGTGACGACTCCGACGTCGCAGCTGCTAAAGCCAAGGCCACGCTGCAGGATGCCGCCCCGCGACGTTTCAAGCACGGCTACGTCAACCTGTGGATCGGTAAGCACCCGTCGCGCACCGCCCCATCCCGCCCAGTCGCCCTGCTCCACAGTTGTGCTGCCAATCACAATCCCATCGGTATCGGTGCGGCCCACGCGCTTACCAGTACTCCCGACGATATGGGCAATCAGCCGGGTCGTGGTAGTCTTGCCGTTTGTCCCGGTAACCGCGACCACCGGGATTGTGCCGATTTGCTCCCAAGGAATTGTGGCAGTCATGCCGAGGCTGAGAATGGATGGATCGAAGACGTAGCCGCGGGAACCGCTGCCGAACATCAGCTTGCCGTTGCCAACCGGAAACATCGGCAGGTCGCGGTAACGAGCTTCAGCATACAGCTGGAGCTGCGCGAGCGAGGGCTCTTCGCGCCTGCGTTCCCCGATGGCGTCAAACAGAGCATCGTCGTGGCTGTAGTCCTCGTCTTGCGTCTCGGCAGCCTGCAGGTCTTGGATGGCGCCTTCTGCGATGCGCTCGCCCACGTTGGGCAGCGGAGTCGTCCATGTGGTCGTGATCAGGTAGCCCTCGTCCTCTTGCTGCACGTCGTGTTGCAGTGCGCCGATCACAACACCCACCTGCTGGGCCCACTGCTTGATGGCGTCCCCAATGGTGGTGCTGATGTCACGGTCGGCCCAAACCTGGAGCTTAACTCCTGGTACTGAATAATAAATATTGGGTCCTTCGAGCGCCCGCAAATCGCGGATGTGCAGCGGCATGGAGCGGTCCTTTCAATGCACCGTGTGCTATTCTCCTGATTGTACCACTGCGTACGCGCTGGCTGGACTACTCCTCAGGCAAGCTGGGGATGGGAAGCTGTTCTGCACGTCCTGACCTGCCAATAGCGACAATTCGCTCATAGTTGAGGCGAAAAAGCGCGACGGCACCTGGTGTATCCGCCTCATCTGTAATCCGGTAGCTGACCCAGCCCGTTCGCGGCAGCAAGCGATGCGGCTCCGCCCGGCCTGTCTCTACCAGCTCGTCGCGGATGCGCTTGGGAAAGGGCAAGTCGGCCAGCTGGCCGCCATGGAGATGTCCAATCTCGTGGTTGTCGACATGATATTCAATCCCATCGTAGGGGTGCGGCGCAGCTATCACGCCAGGCCAGCTGCGCAGCTCATGATCGATCGTTTCGGCAAGCGTGGTCATAGTATCCCACTTCCTTGCTCTAGGGCCTGCCGCAGCATCGAGCCGATGCGGAGTACTTCCCGCACTAACAGGTCGAAGTCCTGCCTCTGACTACGATGGTTGGTAATGGCGACGCGGATGGCGGATTTACCGTCGATGGTTGTTCGTGAGGGAACCGCAATTCCCTGCTCCTGCAGCTGAACCAGGAGCTCGGCGTTCAAGTCGTTGAGCAGGTCCTCGGGTAGGTCATCCGGAGCAAAGCGAAAGCAGACGATATTCAATGATACGGGTGCAAGCAGCTGAAGAGCGGCGGTTTCCAAGATGAGGCTTGCTAAGTAGTGGGCTTGGTCCACATTTTGTTGGATCAAGCGAGCATAGGCGTCAACACCGTGCGCTTTGAAGGACATCCAGACCTTAAGCGCGCGGAAACCACGGGACAGTTGAATGCCGTAGTCGCTGAACCACTGCTCGCCGCCGGCTACTCCGCGCGCTGCATGGACCAGATAGTCGGGTGTCAACGAGAAGGCGCGGCGGTGGTCCTGGGGATGCCGCACGAGCACGCAGCCCGCCTCATACGGCACATACATCCATTTATGCAGGTCGAAGGCAAGCGAGTCGGCTTCCTGCAGCCCGGCAAGCGCAGGCCGGAACGTGGGCGAGAGTGCGGCGAGTGCGCCAAAGGCACCATCCACATGGAACCACACATCTTCTCTGCGGCAGATCGCCGCCAGTGCCATCAAGTCGTCGATCGCACCGGTGTTGACTGTGCCAGCGTTGCCGACCACGCAGAAGGGTTGATATCCGGCGGCTCGATCCTCTGCGATTGCTTGCTCAAGGGCGCGCAGATCGATCTGAAACCGATCATTTACCGGAAGCCGCCTGAGCGAAGCGCTGCCGAGGCCGAGGAGCTCGACTGCTTTTTGGATCGAGCTATGCATCTCGCGCGAGCCGTACACAGTCATGCGCCGCTGTAAGCTCCCAAGACCGTGCTCACGGATGTCGATGTCGGCCTTGCTATTTCGTGCAACGGTTAAGCCCACAAGGTTGGCCATGGACCCACCGCTGACGAGTAAACCGCTGGCCTCAGCCGGATAGCCGAGCATTGCTTTGCACCACTCGATGACCTGCGCCTCGACGTAGAAGGCGGCATGGTCACCTCCACCGACGTTAGGGTTCATACCAGCAGCCAGCATTTCCGCCAACATCCCTAGCGGGGTGCCAGTCCCGATGACCCAGGCCCAAAAACGCGGATGGATATTGCCCATGGGATACGGCAGAATTTGCTCAAGGAACTCCTGATACACCTGTTCAGCAGCCATCGGAGCTGTGGGCACCGGCTGTTGAAAGAACTGCTTGACGTCCTGGGGCAGCGGTTGCCACACCGGCCGTTCACGCACGCCTTCGAGAAAGCTCAGCATATCGTCCACCATTTGGTGGCCGAGCGCGCGCATTGCCTGCCAGTCTTGTGGATCAAGTGTTTCTTCGCGGCCCTCGCTTGGCGGCGGCATCATAGGTCGGGCTCCTCCATTGTAGGCCGCGTCTGCAGCGGCGTTGGCGTGGCTGGCGCTGCTCGATCGGAACACGAGCAAAACCGTCGATGCGTATGGGTACAGCACGTAATGTTGAAACAAGAATTGGTAGCGCGGTACGTCTTGGCGTGGCTTGTAAATTCGGGATAGTTGTCCAGCCCGCCTAGGTGCTAGATCCATGCTACACCCGTGCACGCGGCATTTCAATACGTTTGTGGTGCATCCGGAAGGGAGATACTTGTAACCTAACGCATTGTATTTGAGAATCGCTCGCCACTGCGGTAAGATGCTGACACCTAGCGAAAGGCAGCAGGTTATGCCTGTAATGATACAACTAACCACAGCCGCACACGGTGGGAACAAGCAGTGTGGCGGCAGCTCATGCAGCGTAGGGCAGTGCGGCGTCGACTGCGACTGCGGATGCCCGTACACGGGCATGGTGGAGAAGGGCAGGGTCGAAGAGATCGCGGCGGTGGAGCTGCGCTACCCCGACGAGTGGCTCGGTTTTGTAATTCCACCGGGTGAGGATGAGTTCCAGCCAGAGCGCGGCATGCTGGTCGTTCACTCCACGGATGACAACGAAGTCTGGGACGCGCTCAACCGCGTGACCAATAACCAGGTTGTCCACGTCTACTACAATGGGGTGCTTTCCGACGACTATTTCGAGTGGGCCGAGACCGAGCCTGCCTCCGCCGGCTCCCGCGTACCCGCGTTCACGCCGCCAGCGCAGATTCCACATACAAAGCTCAGTGCCAAGGGCAAAGAGGTCATTCCACTCTTTGGCTAGGCGGCGATGTGGGCTTGCGTAAAAGGCATGTGACGCGGATGCCAGCGGTTCGGCGTATAATGAACATATGTTGAAGCAATGCCATGTCCGCTGGCTGGGCCAAGTCGGCTACATGCAGGCGTGGACGCTCCAAAAGGAGCTAGCTGCGCGCCGCGCGGCGGACGCTGCCTGTGACACCGTTCTACTGCTTGAGCATCCGCATACGTACACGTTCGGTAGTCGTGGGCGACGGGCGCATGAGCATCTGTTGGTGCCCCGAGCTGAGCTCGAAGCCCAAGGTGTCGCTGTGCTCGATGTCGATCGTGGAGGGGATGTGACGTATCACGGCCCCGGGCAGCTCGTAGGCTACCCCCTGCTGCGGCTCGCCGACTACGATCTGGACGCGGTGCAGTACATGCGGGCGCTCGAGGAAGTTTTAATCGGGGTGCTTGCGCACTACAGCTTGCCGGCCGGACGAGTACGGCATCTGACAGGCGTTTGGGTCGACGGGAAGAAGGTTGCAGCAATCGGAACCAAAGTTGATGTGCACGGTATCACCCAGCACGGCTTTGCCCTTAACGTAACGACCGATATGGGTTATTTCCAAAAGATAGTGCCATGTGGCATTCGCGATCGCGGCGTTGCCTCGCTTGCGGGACTCCTGGGACGTTCCGTGCCAATGAACGAAGTGATGTTATGCACGGCGGCAGAGTTCGGTCGTGTCTTAGGTGTGGAGCTGGTGGGCGTGGATGCGATTGTCGATGCGGGTAGGCTGCCAGCGGTAATGGGTTAAGGCGAGGAGCGTATGGCCAATATAGATCTGATGGAAAAACCAAAGACGCGTGCGCAGCGTCCCCCATGGCTTAAGGCACGCATGCCCGCGGGCGAGAACTATGAAGATGTCTACGGCTTGATGCGTGACCTCAACCTCCATACCGTCTGCGAGGAGGCGCATTGTCCAAACATCGGCGAGTGTTGGAACTTTCGCACCGCTACCTTTTTGTTGCTCGGCGATACTTGTACCCGTGGCTGCCGCTACTGCGCAATTGGTAAAGGGAAGCCCAAGGCGTTGGATGAGCAAGAGCCGGAGCGTGTGGCACGCGCCGTACAACACCTCAAGCTGCGCCACGCGGTCTTGACGTCGGTCAACCGTGACGATCTGCCGGATGGCGGTGCGCATATCTTTGCGGAGTCGATCCGCCTGATCCGCGAGTACTTGTCTGGATGTTCGGTCGAAGTGCTTATTCCCGATTTTATGGGCGATGCCCACGCACTTCAACTTGTCTTAGAGGCGCGACCGGACGTGTTAAATCACAACATCGAGACCGTCAAGCGCGTCTTTCCGCGCTTCCGGCCCAAAGCTACCTATGAACAGTCGTTGATCTTGTTGCATCGTGCGCGGCGCTTCGGTCCCCAGCTGCGGACCAAGAGCGGCATCATGGTTGGCGCCGGTGAAACGATCGACGAGGTGCTCCAGGTGATGGACGATCTTCGCAGTGTCGATGTTGATGTCATGACGATCGGTCAATACCTGCCCCCCGCTAGCGACTACTGGCCACTCGACCGCTACTACACGCCGGATGAGTTCGCCTTTTTGAAGCAGGAGGGCCTCAAGCGTGGCTTCAAGCACGTCGAGTCTGGTCCGTTGGTGCGCTCGTCCTATCATGCGCACGAGCACGTGCAAGACGAGCTGCTGCATGCGTAGCGAGAGCTAAGCCGCCGTTTAACGAGGGTGGGGTATTGACGATAGAGATATCACGATACCTCGCCCGTATTTTTTTAAGACACGGGGAAAAATGGTTCGAAAGGAGTACTGAAGTACCGGTAACTTCCGGAGTGGAAGCACGGTTTAGTCCATGAATTCCTCGGCGCAGGCTCAGACAAAGGGGCTCCATATGGTTCGTTCACGTCGCATGTTGGTGTCATTGGTATTGGCTGGATTGATGGTCGTCATGGCCTCAGTTGTAGTTGCCGCTCCGGGTGGTAATGGCAAAGGGAATGGCAAAGATGCTCAGAACAAGGCACGGCTGACCTGGTCAACGGCGCGGCTAGAGCAAACCCTCGAAGCCGGTACGTCTGCGATAGTCGAGGTTAGCCTCACAAGCAGTGCCGAGCTAAAGAGCGTTTCGCTGCGCGTACCGGGAGGACTCGGTCGCATCATCACCAAGATCGAGCCGTCCACCTTCGACTTGGAGGCCGGCAAGGCCAAGACAGTCAGGTTCACGCTGTCAATGCCAGCCGAAGGTGCCCACTCGCAGGGCGGTGTTGTTCAGGCGATCGTGGGTCGACGCAACATGCCGCAGTCCTTGAAGGTGCTTGTCAAAGTGCCGGGCGATGCGGACGCCTCGGACGATGCAGGCAATGCGGGCAAGACTAAGGACGACAAGCGCAACAACGGGAAGGGCCAGGGCAACGCCAACGGCAAGAACAAATCGACCGGCGCCGCCGCAGGGAAGTAGAATCTTGTAGCGCCAACATGTGCGGCCCGACCTGCGGATGAGCTCCGTGGGTCGGGCCGCTTAAGTTCGGGCCTGGCTGCACGGACGTTCCATCCTGTGGCGGGCTGCACCACCCAAGTAATGAATGACCTCGTAAGTCTGGTAGCGTGGCCCGCGTTACATAGAACGGTAGCTGGATCGGCCGGCATGAATGTAGACAGGGGCATCGCTACACGGCTGTCGGCAGGCGCATGGTGACCGGTATGTACCGGCTTCCACGAGCTAGGGAGCTGCGCTACCCGCCGGATCGAATGAGAGCACCGCATAGTCCAGCATAAAAAAGGGTGGCAAGCTGAACTCACCCGGCCGGAGATTACTGATTTGGATCGTGTTCGTGCCCGGCTGTAGGAGCGCTGCGTCAAAAGGAAAGCTTGCTTGTGACCAAGTTCCAGACTCCAGTGGAAGATCATCATTAGGCAGCGGATTTGGCCCACGATAAATCTGTGTGTTGTTGACGGTGATTTGAATGGTTGTTTTTGGCCGGTCTTCGGAGTCCATGCCTTCGATTGTCAGTACCGCTGTTTCCCGCGGCTGGGTGTCGAGTACAACAGCCGCCTGCATTGTGTTATACGCCGTCCCTGCGCCGTAAATCCACGTGGCCGACCTGCCTCCATAGCCACGAGCGCTCCGGTAACCGCCCTGCCATACATCATCATCGAGCCGCACTCTGGTGCCTGTCGCTGTGACCGGCGCGGGAGTAGGTACTGGCGACGGCGCGAGAGTAGGTACTGGCGACGGCGCGGGAGGTGCGACTGTTGGCGCAACTTGCGGCTGCTGGGGTGCGACGATAGCGGCGGTCGGCTCCGGACCCGGAACGTTCGCTGCGACTGGTACGAAGGTTGGTGTCGGAAGAGCCGGTAGAGCTGCCGCCTGCGCTGTCTCATCAATTGGAGGTACCCCAGTTCGTGTTGAGGCTGGGGGGAAGATGTCTTCCGAAATGGGCTGCTCGGGTTGTCGAGATGCGCTCCGTTCGCGCAGCAGCCCAATAATAACCAGGCTTAGAACAAGAGCTAGTGCCAAAAGAAATAGTATAAGCCACATCTGAAAGCGGCTTGTGTTGCTTCGCTCCATACCCTCCTCATCGGGTTGGATCGCCTACGAGCATAAGCAAATGCCCCGCGCTCAAAGGCGGGGGCAAGATATGGACCATAGGCTGCTACCAGCGGCGGCAGGAGGGTGGCAGGCTGAGCCAAGGCGTTAGGGTGAAATCTCTAGGTTAGGCTCAGACCTAGCTTAGGACAACGAGGGGAGGCCGCGGGCAGTCCGACGGGAAAGGTGGCAAAAAGCGTGCGCAGGGTCAGGAAGCCTGGGGTTAGATGTGCGCAGCCGGCGCAGCCAACTCTGCCTCGGTGGGATCGAGCGTTTCCCACTCGTCGGCCCAAGCGTGTAGCTCGTCCAGTACCCGTTGAAGGTCGCGGCCCTTCTCTGTCAGGCTGTACGTAATCTTTACGGGAATGGTCGGATCGACACGGCGCTCAACCACACCACGTTGCTCGAGCTCCTTGAGCCGCTCGGAGAGCACGCGATCGCTTAGCTTATCGACGGCTCTCGCAATCTTGCTGAAGCTGCTCGGCCCGTGACCTAGCACCCGTAGGATTAACCCCGTCCACGGTTTCCCTAAAAGCTTGACTGCCCGCTCGTATTTCGGACAGAGCTGAAATGTCTCGTCTGCCATATCACACCCGCTCAATTTTGAGCATTATACTAACACAAAGTTAGCTGCTTGTATAGAGCGTAGGGTCGGCCTTTCGTCCAATTAGGACGACGAATACTAGCTGGCGCTTGCCATCCCCAGCTAACCCGGGAAGCACGACAACGCATTCAGCGAGCAGTCTCTTGCATCTTTTGTCTCGTAGCAGTGTAGCCCAAAGGCGCAGGGCACCGACTGGATACATCTGCTAGAGCAACGATGCGAGACCGAGATAGACGACGTGGCTTTGTGAAGGCCCGACGCGTTTTGTCGGAATGTACTACGGAAACACAGCAAGCTCTGCTAGACCGCGCCAAATATTCAGTGAGGGAAGTTATAATGAACGAGCCGATGCACCACCAAGCCGTCGCCGATGTCGCGCGATCCCTGATCGAGCAGATCGCACCACAAGAACTTCCACTTTTCCGCGCGACCAGCGCAGCCTACTTCAAAAATCCCCGCCGAGCGCTGGGCGGTCAATCCGGTCGCGATGAAATGCTTGGCTTTGGCTCGGGAGACGAGGTGACCTTCGTCACTCCAATTATCTTGGTTGCCGCCACGAAAGTTGTTGCGTTCGCATCGGGCTCCACTAGCCAGGAGGCACATAAAAAGGGGCTTTCGGGACTTCTGGGCAGCTTCATGAGGAAGCAGCAGCAGAACGAGCCCCAAACATTAGGTCCACTAACGGCTGAAAAAGTAGCGGACGCACGTGAGCTGGCGATCGCAACACTTCGGCAACACAACTTTCCTGAAAACAATTGTGAGCTGGTCGCCGAAAATCTGATCGCGAGACTCCCTGTCGCTTACTCATGATCCCCGTGCCGATGAGCGTCCTTACGGGCTATGCCGCGCACCAGAGCTTCTGGTGCGCGTTTTTAGAAGCCGTACGTCAGGTCGACGCAACAGACTGCGAGCCTGGCTGAGCTCGCGCTCTCGCCCAACGAGTGCAGTAGATTGTGGCGGTAGACTAATGGGCTGGTTATTCAAACTGTACCCCATGGCTCATTCACAGGATGCGTTGGGCAGGCGAGGAAGATGCGCAGGCAGAGGCCGGAACGCCTTGTTAGGAATCGTCGAGTACCGGCGCGGGAGCCCATAAATAGCATTCAGACCAATCATTCGCGCGTAGGGCTGGTGCTCCGGGATGCCGCGAGTGGCTTTAGGGCGCACGGTGATGGTGCAACCCGGCAAGTCCCTTCAGTAGAGGCTCCTGGGTAACAACAGAGGCGGCATATACCGACGGACAGGAGCCGCGCCAACAACTATGGGCTGCCGAGCAACTAGCCTCGCAGAACCACAGCAA
>JADDQE010000158.1 GCA_016781525.1 bacterium
AAGTACTTCTCGCTCCTATTAGGCTTTGCGACAGAGGAAGTGATGCTTCTTTCCAAGCAACATATTACATATGGATGGTGCGAGGCCATATTATCACCACGCAACAATAACTGTCAATAGGTTTGCTATGTTCTAGTGAGGATTTAGCGAGAAATGATAGATTTGCAGGAAAAAGTAACAAATGCGCTTGTTGCTGAGTGGCAAAGGAGCTGGCTGCCGAATGTCGACCAAGAGGCGGCGCTGCCGACTTCGATGCACGCTGCAGCTTGATTAAACTTTACCAAATGAAAGGCAAGCACGAGCACAATGAAGCCGGCAGCGTCATAATCGGTCGCTCTACCGTGATAGCGTCTGCTCGGGCAACCTCTGTGTTGGAATCTCTTTGCTCGTCTCCAGCACGCGCTCTTGCCGTGGTAGGTAGTATGCTCCTGCTGAGCGCCGGGGAAAGACATGCTCGCTGACCGGAACGAAGCGTTCGGCCTCGCGGAGAAACATGCGCTGCGAGATACGGATCACCTGATCCTCGATCTCGATGATGTTGAAGGAGTTTTTGCCGCGCATCCAACGCCGTCCGCGTGTCGAGGTTGCGGTACCGCTCTGGGCGATGATTGTGCCCGACTGGAGACTAGCCGAGACTTCAAGGGTGTTGCCGATGAAGGATGTGTGGATATGGCCGCACAGCACAAGCTCGGCGCCCGCGCGGTCCATGGCGGCGACTGCCTTGTCGGCGTTTACGATCGCGTGCTTTTCACGATCGCCCGGCGGCTGTAGGACGTGATGGTGCATCACGACAATCTTGCAATACTGCGCTGAGAAGCTGCTAAGCGTACGCGCCATCCATTCAATCTGCTGCAGGGAAAGCTTACCGCCTTGAAGAGTGAACGAGCGGGCGGTGTTGAGGCCGACGACAACTATATCCTCGCAGTGCCAGACTGGGTTCAGCACGGGTGTTATATACTTGCGGTAGCGCGCGGTTGGCCAGAAGTAGCGCGCGACCTGGTTATACTGCGGCACGTCGTGGTTGCCCATAACAATCAGCTTTGGGTCCGGAAGCCGCTGGATATATTCGCGTGCCTGCAGCCACTGCTCCTTGAAATCAGCCCGCATTACCAGGTCCCCGGCAATCACGACCAGATCCGGCTGGATTTCCTGTGCCTCACGGATAATGAGCTCACCCCGCTCGGTGTTGAAGTGCGGGCCGAGATGGATATCCGATATCTGCATCACTACCCGACGCATCTAGCTCTGCTCCTTCTCGGCTGGCTCATCCGAGCGGAGCACCCGCCCGCGAGCCATGGGGACGATCTCACGAAAGACTGCGATCGCGCCACCTACCATAACGCCGAGCATAATAAACTTCAATGCAGGGACAAGCACTGCCTCGGTACCAGCTAGCTCCATCAAACGCTCCTTCACGTCCGCCTGGATCCACAACTTCCACTGATTGTAGCATAGCTGGATCACGTGTTTTGAACAGATACGCTCCGTATGCTACAGGATGGCAGACCCGTACGTAGGGAACCTGGTTCATACTCATGGGTCAGCCACCCAGACGAGGACTTCGGATATGCACTTACGTTTTGATAGTTACTTGACATACTGGTCCACAGATTGCTATAATAAACGATGGTTGGGGAGTAGCCTGCCGGCTTGTGCCGGTGTTACTGATCGTCAATACAGCACGAAACGTGCTCGGTCAGTAGCCAGTCGACGACTGTTGGCAAGACCGCCACGACGTTTGTACGCCGTGGGGGGCTTGCTTTTTTTTCCCCGCGGCCTAGGAGAGAGGCATACGCTGCCTTTCACGGAGCACTAGGCTTATGTTTGAGACCGCACCTGTGTGGTTATGGGTTGGCTTCACGATTTTTGTGCTGGGTATGTTGGCGCTCGATCTGGGCGTCTTTCACCGCAGCGCACACGCCGTTTCCCTTAAAGAGGCCGGCATCTGGAGCGCCGTTTGGATCGCGCTCTCGCTCGTCTTCAACGTCTTAGTGTATAACTTCTACGGTGCTGAAGCGGGCCTGCAGTTCCTCACCGGCTACCTCATCGAGAAATCACTCAGCGTTGACAATATTTTTGTCTTCGTGCTGATCTTTTCATATTTTAGCGTCCCTGCGCAGTATCAGCACCGGGTGCTCTTCTGGGGTATTTTCGGCGCCCTGGTGATGCGCGCGGCGATGATTTTCACGGGCGCGGCCTTGCTCGAGCGCTTCCATTGGATCATCTACATCTTTGGCGCGTTCCTGATCTTCACAGGCATTCGCATGGCGTTTCACAAGGACGAGGAGCTGCACCCCGAGGCAAATCCGGTGGTCAAGCTTTTCAAGCGCTTCATGCCGGTTGCTGGGGAGTACCACGGTCAAAGCTTTTTTGTCCGGCAGGCTGGTAGGCTCTTTGCAACGCCGCTCTTTGTGGTGCTGCTGCTGGTCGAGAGCACGGACCTGGTCTTTGCGCTTGACTCGATCCCGGCAATCTTTGCGATCACGCGCGACCCGTTCATTGTATATACGTCGAACGTGTTTGCGATCCTAGGCCTCCGGGCGCTGTACTTCCTCTTGGCTGGCGTGATGGATATGTTCCGCTACCTCAAGATTGGGCTGTCGGTAGTGCTGGTTTTCGTCGGCACCAAAATGCTGGCGGAGGCGGTGCATATCGAGATTCCGATCCTCGTCTCCTTGGGCGTGATTGCACTGGTGCTCACCGTGTCGGTGCTGGCGTCGCTGTGGATGAACCGGCGCGAAGCAGCCGCGGAGATCGAGGCGGGCCGCCATCACGATTTGCCGGCTAGGCACTAGGGCGAGCGGTTAGCTTTCGTATTGCGGGAAGGAACGGACCTGGCATCTTCGCCAGGTCCGTTCTTGTTCTCTGAAGTTGCACCGGAGCTGTCGCCTTGCCGCCGGCACTACGAGCAGCTCACGCTCATGGTGGACCGGTGATGGACCAGCGGTAGCCAGACTTTGTGCGGGTAGCTAGTCGTGGACGTTACCAGAATATTCCAGACGATCGGGCCTTTGGTCAGAGCTGTTCCATCTGGTTGCCGCGGCTCGACCGCGAGCTGATAAAAGCCGGGCTCGAGCTTGGCCGGAGCGCCGACCGTGAAGCTCCATGCGCCGCTTTGGCCTGTAGCCGCATTGGTCTGGGTGAGCGTGGCCGGACGCTCCGGGGATCTCCAGGAGGTGTGCACGAACGGCGAAACAAACGTCGTGCTCATGGGATCGTCGGGGTCGACCACAACCAAGTCCGATACGCCCGACTGCCAGGTAGCCATCCCTGCGTTGCGCAGACAGACTGAAAGGGTAGCGGTGGCGCCTGGGGCTAGAGTTAGGTCGACAGAGCGGTGCAGGAGGAGGCCATGGTATTGAGGCGCCGTACGAATGTCAGTGACGGGGTCATAGTAATAGTGGAGAATCTCAAGCCCGCTCATGCCTCCCAGAGCTAGCTGTTGCGAGTTCTTCTGCCCCATGCAGTCGTTGGTCTTGGCCCGGTCGGTGCAGCTAAGATCAGTGTCACGATAGAACGTGGTGATCAGTTTGTTGTCACGGATCAGGGCGGTGCCCCATATCCGTGCGACAGCTGCATCGGTTGAACTGTAGTTGGCGGTGGGACTGCGGTCCTTGTAAACTTGATCGCACGTGCTGTCGAGTATGTCGAAGGTATAGCCGTAGCGTGTCCACTTGCGGTTGATAATGGCGGTTGACCAGGCAAACTGACTCACCGCCACAGCCCCTGCATCCAACGCAGCGTCGTGCCAGCTCGTGACCCACTCATACGGCAGCACGTTGCGCACATAATCGATGAAGGGCATGCGGTCGACGCGCTGCACGTTGGTGGGAGGGTACACACAGCTGGTGCTGAAGGTCCGGCCAACGTTGATGAAATCGGGCGGTCCATCGAACGGAGTGGCTTGGCTGCTGATGGCTGCTTCAGGTTGAAATACCACCGGCTCACGCCCGAGCTCCACATGCAGCTCCACCGGGTGCCGTGCCGATAGCTCGACCCCGCTGTAGCGCCAAAGGCCAAACCCCAACGCGCGCACTTCGACGTCGACGATCTCCGTGAGGGTATTAAGCGGCACCGTCGTCGGTGGAATGTTGCCCGCGTCGTCGGTGGTAAGGAAATGCCCGCCGATTTGAACCGACGCATGGGGGATGCCTCGCTGGTTTGCGTCGCGAACCCAGCCCAAGACCTCTCCATGAGCCATGGCTGGCTCGGCCTGTAGTGGCACACTTGCAAATGGGGCCGCGGCGATCAGGAAGAGCAGAAGCATCATGCTTGCCGATTGCAATCGAATCCGGGGTAGGCGTTGGCCAACTGAGTGATCAGGCATGTCCGGTATTTATCCTATTTGTTGGTATGGGGATACAGCACTGCCGCTGTGTGCTTACGTCGTTCAGCGTTCACCGAGCTTCTCCAAGTGCAGGCTATGAACATCAAGGATGTATCACAGCTGGCCCAGGAGCGGCAGTGGGCTTCGATAAGCGGCAGAATTCTACTGGGAATTTCCGTGGTGTACAAGTCCTGTCCTGCGTCCGGTACGTAGTGCGAGGTGCTATAGACCCGGCACTTTCGCTCCAGCCCGTTGGCTTATCCGCTGCAGGAGGAGTTGTGCGGAGCGGACCCGGTAGTCCAGCTCGGACTGCAACATTTATCGGCTGGTGGCATCAAATAGGCTAGAGCATTCGGCAGCTTCTGATTCGACGGCGTATCTGTTGTACACTACATTATCGCTGTCTCTGCGTTAGACATGGAGGATCAAACAACGATGCTGTGTCCGAACTGTGGCTATGAAAACGCTGAAACGTCGCGCTTCTGCCGCCAGTGCGGGACGTCGCTCTCCGCCATTCCTGTGGCGCGAACGTATGACGTGGCCGCTACGGGCGCGCCCATGTCCGTGGAAGACGCGGCACTGCAGGAGAATCTTGTGACACAGCCAGTCCAGCCACATACGCCTGGCATGCAGCCGACCTCGGGGACGCAACCGACGAACGTCGACGGTTCAGCAAGGGTTCAATCGGAGCCGCTGGCGGCAGGAACAAATGTCGAAGGCTATACGGTTGTCGAGCTGCGGGACGAGCGAGGTGGGAATCGTACCTACCGCGCCGAAGCACCCAATGACGTTTGCGCCCAATGCGGCACGCCCGCGAGTGATCCAAACGCACGCTTTTGTGAAGAGTGCGGTGCCGAGCTGCTTCCACGTGATGTGCTGCTGGTGGAGCAGACAGGTGATCAACAGAATGGGACTGCGCTTGTGATCGACCTGCCCGACGAACCAATCAAGGCGCTCTTGCCACCAGTTAATGCGATTGAGCATGCTGGCAAGCGCTATCTGGTCGTCGAGGAAGTGGTGCCGGGCTGGCAATCCCTCGCCGAGCTTCTTTCTGGCCACGGCGAGGCTCCCAATCAGCCAGCGGCGCTCGAAGACGAAGACGCGCTGCCAGTCGCGCTACAGCTCGCGCAACTGATGCAGTATCTGCACCGTAATAATCTCGCGCTGGGTGATCTGTCACTTGCGCAGTTACTGGTCGGGCCCCAGGGTCGCATTCGTCTACGCGATGCCGCGTCAATCCAGCACTTAACGGACGCGACCCGGCAAGCAGACCTATTGCAGCTGCATCATACACTCGAAGATTTGACGCGCACGCCGCGCGAAACTCGCAAGCTTGATGCTAGCACGGTCGAGGGCCATGGCGGCCCGCCAACTTCGCTCCAAGAGGTGCTCACCCATGCCCGTATGGGAAGCCTCGTCGATGCAGACGCGTGGGTCGCGGCCCTGCGCGCCGTTGCCGATAGCCGACGTGCCGTTGTCGGCTTCCGAACGCAGGTTGGCGCGCTATCACACGTCGGCATGGTACGCGAGCTCAACGAGGACTCGCTTGTTACAATTGACCTCAAGCTCGATACGGCTGGCCGTCCGATCAACGCGGGCCTCTACGTCGTCGCGGATGGCATGGGCGGCCACGAGGGCGGTGAAGTAGCGAGCTCGCTCGCTGTGCAAAGCATGGCCAATGTTGCCAATACCGCCCTGCTCGAGCTGACCGTCGACAGCGCTGATGGCCTCAACGATGCACAATTGAACGATCTCGCGCTGCAAGCAGCCGAGCGCGCCAATATGGCCGTCTATGAAGAAAGCCGTCGGCGCAATAATGACATGGGGACCACGCTCACCTTTGCCCTGGTGGTTGGCGATCGGTGTGTCGTCGGCAATGTCGGCGACTCGCGCACATATCTGCTGCGGAACGGTCAGTTCCAACGTGTTTCCAAGGATCATTCACTGGTGCAGCGTTTGGTCGACGTCGGCCAGATCCAGCCTGACGATATGTACACACACCCGCACCGCAACGCCATTCTTCGGTCGCTCGGTGAGAAGCCCCAAGTCGAGGTGGACTTGTTTCCGATTCGGCTTCAGTCGGGTGATATTATTTTCTGCTGCTCCGATGGTCAGTGGGAGATGGTGCGCGACCCCCGCATGAGTGAGATTATCCAAAGCCACGCCGACCTTCAGGCTGCCGCTGCGCAGCTTGTGGCCGAGGGCAACCAGAACGGTGGCGAGGATAATATTACGGCTGTCCTCGTGCGCTTTGAGTAGCCACCGCTGACGTGGTGCTCGGTTTACCCGCGCCGGCCAGCGCGGTGGACGGAATGTTGATAACTGGAGTTCCTATGCCAAACGATGTTCAACTAACGACTAAATGGGCTCGCTCGCCGCTCCCAGCAGGCACAGCGCAGGTCGCATATCTGTTAATCGACGCGCAGCCGCAGGTCCAACCGACGACTGCTGTGGCACCAATCAATTTCTGCATGGTGCTGGATCGGTCGGGTTCCATGGATGGGCCCAAGATGGATAATCTGAAGCGGGCGGTTGTCGCGGTGATCGAGACGCTACGCCCGGATGACACCGTCTCGGTGATCGCTTTCGACGAAACAGCAGATGTGATCGTGCCGGCGCAGCCTGCCAGCGATAAAGCCGCGCTCAACAATCGTGTTGAGGCAATGCGCGTGCAGGGTGGCACGGCGATGTCCACCGGCCTGGAGGCGGGCGCCGCCGAGCTCCGCAAGCATATGTCGCCCGATCACGTTTCGTATCTGCTGCTGCTCACCGATGGACAAACGTGGGGTGACGAAGATCGCTGCCGCGCCATCGCTCAGGAGCTGGGGCAGGCCGGAGTCCGAATGACAGCGCTCGGCTTGGGTGATGAGTGGAACGAGCGGCTGCTCGACGCTCTCGCCGCTGCAACGCATGGCACGTCCGACTATATCGCTAATCCGCAGGACATTGGCCAATATTTTCAGCGCGCGGCGCAAGCGGCACATAATACTGCGGTCCGTAATGCACGGCTGCTAATCCGGCTCTCGACCGGTGTTACCCCGCGTGCGGTCTACCGCGTGAAGCCGATGATTGCCAATCTTGGCTACAAGCCGATCTCGGAGCGCGAGATCAACATCGACCTAGACGATATTGAGAGCGGCACCGGCGCCTCAGTGCTGGCCGAGATCATGGTTCCAGCGCGGCCGACTGGCGAGTATCGCGTGGCGCAGGCTGAGCTGACCTATGATCTACCCCAGGAGCAACGGCTCGACCAGCGTGTACGCATCGACGTTCTCCTACAGCTGACGGCTGACGCCCAGTCGGTCGCCGTCGATCCTCCGACAATGAATCTGGTGGAGCGCGTGACCGCTTTCAAGCTACAGACGCGGGCGCTGGACGAGGCCGCTGCGGGCAATGCCGCGGGTGCTACACAGAAGCTGCGCTCGGCGGCTACACGGCTGCTTGATTTAGGCGAGCTTGAGCTAGCCGATACGATGAACCGCGCGGCCGATGCTGTTGCACAGGGCCAGGCGCCGACGGCAGCCGACCAAAAGGAGCTAACCTATAAGACGCGGCGCTTATCGCTGCGAGAGCTGACGGATAAATAGGTGTCAGCTACCAGGTGTCAGGTGTCAAGGACGCTGGAAATGTGATGCCATCATGTGTTCCCCTGACACTCGATCGGCGCGCTGATGAGCGTGCGTTGCGCTGGATGATTGCATGAATGGAGTCCTATCTATGCGGACCTTTCGGACCCTGCAGGTGTGGGTTAAGCTGCATCGGCTAACCCTGGGGTAGCAATCCAGAACTGAAACGATTTCTTCAAATTGCACTTGGATCGACGACTTGAAGATTATCTGCTACTGGCACACGATCTTTGCCTGCTCGATACAACTACGTATGAGCTGCTGACAATGCAGGTCATTGAGGTCAAACGGATGCTGACAACGTTTGTTCAAGGCTTGAACGCGTACGGTCAGTAGCTCCAGAAACCTGAAGCCTGATACCTGAGACCTAGTTATGCCTGGTGAAATTCAACTCCGTCAAACGCTGGCACGGCCCTATCTGCCGGCGGCGCAAACTCCGCAAGTCGCGTACGTCCTGATCGAGATTATTCCGACGCAGGTTACAGCAAACGTCCAGATGCCGGTCAATGTCGCCTTTGTGCTCGACCGTAGCGGCTCGATGCGGGGCAACAAGCTGCGTGCAATGCAGCACGCCGTGGGGTTGGCCCTTGATCGGCTAAACGACAACGACACCGTGTCGATTACGATCTTTAACCACGAGACCGCGGTGCTGGTGCCGACGACGCCCGCTAGCGAGCGTCGCCGGATTATGCGGCTGGTCGACGGGATTAAGGACGAGGGCGGCACCAAGATCAGCCGCGCCATGTACGCTGGTCTGACAGAACTGGCGCGGGTACCGCGCGGTGGTCTTTCACGACTTGTGCTGCTGACCGACGGCGAGACCGACAAGGACGAGGCAGACTGTTTGGCATTGGCGGATCAAGCCGGTACTAATGGGGTTCCAATTACCGCCTTTGGCGTCGGTAACGAGTGGAATGACAAGCTTCTTACGGGTATTGCGCAGCGGAGCGGCGGGGAGGTCGAGCACCTCGTGCGTCCCGAGGAGATCGAGGATAATTTCCAGCAGGTGGTGCACCAGGCCCAGAGCGCAGTCTTCCAAAATACGAGCGCGACAGTGCGACTGGTCGGAGGCGTTACGCCGCGCGCTGCCTGGCAGGTGGTGCCGCTGATCAAGAACCTCGGCTACAAGCCGCTGGCGGATCGCGCCGTCGTGGTGCCGTTGGAGCAGCTAGAGAAGGATACGCGTCGGGTGCTGCTGCTGGAGCTGATGGTCGAGCCACGCGCTGCAGGGCAGTACCGGATCGGTCAGATCGAGGTTACCTACGACATCCCGCTGCTGAACATTCACGACGAGAAGGAGAAGGCCGACCTGGTGCTGACGATCACGACCGATCAAGCGCTAACACAGCAGCTCAATCCCCAGGTGATGAATATTGTCGAAAAGGTCACAGCCTTCAAGCTCCAGACGCGCGCGCTCGACGATATCGAGGCCGGGAACATCGCCGGCGCGACCCAGAAGCTGCAGGGCGCCGTGACCCGGCTGCTCAACAGCGGCGAGACCGAGCTGGCCCAGACCGTTCAGCGCGAGGCGAGCAACCTCCAACAGCAGGGCCAGCTGACCTCGGAGGGGGCTAAGACGATTCGCTTTGGTGCTCGTAAGACGGTGCGCTTGAGCGATCTGGATTTGCCAAAATAGCCTTGGCTACGACAAGCAGCTGGCCCTTCCTGGTGGGACGGCCAGCTGCTTGTCGATTTGGCCGAAGGTATCTGTGGTGTGCCTGGAGCCCTCCGCACGATTAAACGTGCTAGGGCTGTTGCTTGAGCTGCAGCGTCGTCAAAATTTGATCGAAGATCGGGCGGTAGGTCGGTTGCTGCCCAGCCGCGGTGGTGAGAGTCACCACCGCCATGTTTTTATCGTGTAACAGCAGGTACTGTTCAAGCGCAAGCTTCAACGGTTCGCCGGCCGAATCGGTAATCTGTAATGTCGACCGCAGCCGGGTTGCCGTGACTCCGCCCAGCAGTATTGTGTCTCGTGTGACATCGCTAAATCCCGCTGTCGCTCGCAGCTCCTGCTCGTTGACATCGCTCACCGCTGCTAACGTCGGCGCTTGGGCAAATGTTTGCTGTCCAATCCGCAGGTTGGCCGGAAATCCGGAAGGATCGGCACGCTCCGCAGCAACATCGTAGGCGATGAGCTGGACCTGGCCGGAGTTGAGGGCCACACGTCCCTGCTCTAGCAGGCTTTTGAGCTGCGGATTCCGGGTGGACATCTCGGCAACCGCATCGCCCACATCGAGGTCGTCAGCAGAGGTTGTTACCCACTCGGGCGGGAGCGCTAACGAGAGCCTGGGCAGGTCTATACGCTGCCAATCCGCTGGCAGGGGTGCTGCCACGATTGTCGCCGTGGGTGTAGGAGTGCTGCTCCCGCAGCCTACGAGCAGCATTAGCAGGAGCATGGCCTGGACGAAGTCTACGCGGCGTCTCTGGTCCTTGTTCATTCATACAGTCCTTTTCAAACATATTCCTCCCGAACGCGCGCCAGGATACCACAGCCACCAGCCGGCCTGTCCTAGACCTTACCGCCGAGATCGGCTACAGCCGATGTGGACTGCCGGCCGTAGCCGACATGTTCGATGTGACATAAATTAGAACAACGTTTGCGCTTTAATGCCTGAGCAGATACCTATCGCCGTCTGTATGATGGTACTGGGCAGCCCTGCCGGCGCGAAGAGCTGTCAGAGGAGGTTCTTATGGCCGCCGATCCATCACTTGATATGGCAATCCAGGCGCTGCGCCACGGCGATCGTGACGCCGCAAGGGAAGCATTGCTTCAACTTACTGCCGCTCAGCCCTCAGTTTCCGATGTTTGGCTCTGGCTGGCAGCCGCCAGTGTTGCCCCTGACGAGAAACGAATGTATCTGCGTCAGGCTCTCGAACTTGCTCCAAAAGATCGCCGCGTCGTGGCGGCGCTGGGGAAGCTGGGCGAGACCGTCGGGGTCCCCGAGGCCCCTACAGCCACCTCTGCACCTGCGGCTATTCCAGCTGCGGCCGCTCAATCAGCTAGCACCTCTCCTGTTTTGGCGTCACCCGCAGCCGTGCTTGAAGCCCCACTCGTGACGAGCCCGCTTGCAGTAGCACGTTTCTCTGCGACTGGCGTGCAGGCTCCGCGCATGGTCCCTTGGCGGTTGATCATACTTGTTGGTGTGCTGGTGCTGTTGATCCCGCTTGGGATCTTGCTCGTCTAGCCATCATCCCTTTTCGCCTCCGCACGCCAGCTCTGCCAGCTGGCGTGCGATCGTTGGTACGGCAACAGCTCCCATCTAAATGATGCTATCATAGCCACAACCACCCGGGTGCGCAGGCTCCAGCATGTCTGGTTCCACTGCGTGCTCTGAGGGCCGAGAAGCTATGGGTATAGCGAGGGAGTAAATATGTACGGACGCAAGCTCGATCCTCAGCCCCTCGGAGCAGCCACCACGGTGCGCGAGCTCGTCGATGGGCACTTTTTTGCATACAACGCCGCGCGCCTACGTGAGGCGTGCCAGCTACTGGCGAAACGTATTCTTGCCGCCGATACAACTGTTGGCGTCACCCTCTCGGGCGCGCTCACGCCGACTGGATTGGGATACTCGTCGCTCGTGCCGCTGATCGAAGCGGGCCATATTGACTGGATCGTCTCCACGGGCGCCAATCTGTATCATGACATTCATCGTTCGCTCGGCTTTGAGCTCTTTGGCACCTCGCCGAACGTTAACGACCTCGATCTACGCGAGCGGAACATCATCCGCATCTACGACATTCTCTTTGACCAAGACGTGCTGCTAAAATCAGATGCGTTTCTACGGCGTGTGCTTCAGGCTCCAGAGTTTCAGCGCACCATGAGCACAGCGGAGCTGCACTATAACCTTGGTAAGTACGTTCGCGAGCGTGAAAAAATGCTAGGGACAACCTATCACTCCGTCTTGGGCGCAGCGTATGAGGTGGGCGTGCCCATCTACACCTCATCGCCGGGCGACTCGACCATCGGCATGAATATCGCGGCGATGCGCCTGTCTGGGTCGGAACTACGCTTCGACGTCGAGGCAGATGTTAACGAGACCACCGCGATCGTGCATGGCGCAAAGAGCCGCGGCGGGCAGTCGGCGGTGGTTATCTTTGGTGGAGGATCGCCCAAGAACTTTATCCTGCAGACGGAGCCGCAGATTCAAGAGATCATGGGCATTCCGGAAAAGGGCCACGACTACTTTGTCCAGTTCACGGACGCGCGGGTTGATACCGGTGGGCTGTCGGGCGCGACGCCCAGCGAGGCAATGACCTGGGGTAAAGTTGATCCGGAGCAGCTGCCGGACACTGTCGTCTGCTACACAGACTCGACCATTGCAATGCCGCTGTTGGCGGCGTATATCCTTGACGTTTGCTCGCCGCGCCCGCTCAAGCGGCTGTACGATCGCCGTGCCGAGCTTTTGAGCGGCCTCAAGGCTGCCTACGATCAACACGCACCGGTCGATGCGGTCGCGGATCTGCCCGCCGAGGGCACTGGCGGCACCGCAGTTGGTCGCTCCCACCCGCATCCCGAAGGTTAGGCTCGTAATGGCCTATGAGCGAGGCGCTGAAGACGGGGAGCAACGGCGTTACTCCGTTGCTCCGAGGCCTTCACTTGCCGGCCTCAGATGCAGCTGGCGCTCGAGGTCTTGAATACGGGCGCGCATTTCCACGGGATTCATGGGGTTGCCATCTCGATTGGTCGGCTGCTCGCCCTCGGGCAGCGACTCGCCGGCTTCCAGTGTCTCAAGCGCCTTTTGCAGTCGCCGGCGCTCCGCAAGCATTGCCTGCCGATAGACGCGCTTTTTATCCTGAGGCATTGATGTACTCCTTGCTTGGTCGTCAGTATATCATTCATCGCGGTCGATCTGCGAATAACGCCAGTACGAGGACAGATTCGGGCTTGTGCTCGGCTGGTTATCTTTACGTTGTGAGGACGAATCGATGTCATACGAATTTTTGCCGCCGCTGAACTTTCTGGGTCTCGCCGAAGAGTACAGCAGCCTCGAGCGCAGCCGAGTGGTGGTTCTGCCTGTACCATATGAGCTAACCACGAGCTATGGCCAGGGAACTCGTAACGGGCCGCGCTCGCTGCTTGTGGCATCGCAGCAGGTGGAGCTGTACGACCGTGAGTTTGGCGGCGAGCCCGGGCTCGACTATGGCGTACACACGTTGCCGCAGCTGGCGCCGAACTATCGCGACCCGGTCACGGCCCATGCAGAGATCGCCGCAGCGGTGGCGGCCTATGCTCCCGACAAGCTGCTTTGCGTGATCGGGGGCGAGCACTCGATCAGCGGCTCCGTCGCGCGGGGACTGCATGAGGCGTACGGCGATTTTGTGACCGTGCAGCTGGACGCTCACGCCGATCTCCGCGATGAGTACGAGGGAACGCCCTACTCGCACGCGTCGGCGATGCGGCGCGTCATCGACAACGGCGGCGGCCCCGTGCTCCAGCTTGGGATTCGCTCGCTCAGCGTAGACGAAGCCGAGTATATCCATACCCAGCCGGACAACGTGCAGACCTATTTTGCCGAAGACGTGCATGCGGGTAAGCACATCGCGCCCCTGGCCGACTTCGTCCGCGGCAAGCAGGTCTTCTTAACGATCGACATCGACTGTTTCGACGCCGCGCTGATGCCGGCAACCGGTACACCCGAGCCAGATGGCATGACCTGGAACGAGGTGCTCGAGGCGGTTCGAATCGTGGCGCGTGCTGCCGGCCGTGTCTTGGCCTTCGACGTGATGGAGCTTGCGCCGATCGCAGGGATGCAGGCGCCCGACTATCTCGCCGCCAAGTTGACCTACAAAGTTATGAATATCCTGCTCGCGAAGGGTCGTGTATGACAATTGAGGCGCTCATTTTCGATTTCGACGGGCTGATCTTAGATACCGAGCTCCCTGCATTCGAGTCATGGCGCCGAATCTTCCGGACGCATGGCGTCGACCTCGAGCTCGCGCTCTGGCAGGCCAATATTGGGGCTGTCAATCTGTTCGATACACTGGCGCACTTGGAAGGCTTGATTGGTCGAACAATTGACCGGGCGGCGGTGTTGGAACAACGGCAAGCCCAAAAAGACGCGCTATGCGCCGATTTGGCGGTACTGCCAGGGGTACGGGAGCTACTGGAGGCAGCCACGGATGCGGGTCTACCGCTTGGCCTCGCCTCAGCGAGTGAACGGTCCTGGATCGAGCACTGGCTGCAGCAGCATGACATCGCGCGTTACTTCCGATGCGTGCGTACGCGCGATGATGTCGCGGCCCCGAAACCAGCCCCCGATCTTTATCTAAGCGCCGCTGAATGCCTGGGTGTGCACCCCGAACGCTGCCTTGCCCTAGAAGATTCGCCTAATGGGTTGCGCGCCGCCTTGGCGGCGGGCATGCGCTGTGTCGTCATCCCGAGTGGCATCACAGCCGATCTGGCGTTTCCGGGCGCGACATTACGCCTCACTTCGCTCGCTGATGCAACACTCCCAGAGCTCTTGGAACGAGTTGCGGTCGCTCCTGAGGACTTGCGAAGCTAACCCTTGAGCAGCCCCTGGCATCGTGATTGCTCTCTCCATAGACAGCCTACAAGGAGGGGCTGAGCTATGCTGACGAGCAATACACCGGTTGTGCTTGTCGTTGAAGACGATCCTCCTGTGCGTGGGCTTCTAAGCGACGTACTGGCGGACGAGGGATATCAGGTCGTCGCCGTGCATGATGGTCAGGCCGCGCTCAAGGTGATCGAGTCACTGAGGGTTGATCTGGTCACGCTGGACCTCGACTTACCGGGGCTTTCTGGGAGTGAGCTCCTTGAGGTGCTGCGTAAGCGGAAAGCCAAGCTTCCGCCAGTGGTCGTGGTAACCAGCACAAAGCCAATCCAGCGGCACATCAAGCAGATGGCGCAGTCGGTGATTACCAAGCCCTTCGATATCGACGAGCTGTTGTTTGCGGTGCTTGATCTCTTACCAGGCCGAATGCCACGCGCGGAAGCGAAAGTACATCAGATGGCAGCGCGCGAGGCTGCGGAGGAGCTATCGACGACAAGCCCAAATGGACCCGCGACGAGGGGCGACGCTAGTCTAGCTCGCGCGGCGGGTGAGACGGTGGAGGCGACGCCAGAGCCCGGTCGTCCACGCTCACCGCGTAGATCGCAAGCAGATCGCGACGGTGCAGATAATGGTCAGCCACCGACAGCGCGCTGAGAGGATGGCGTAGGCTATAAGCGATGGCTGAATTTATGTCGGTGACACTCCCGCTTCCGCCGGGAGTCAATAATCAATATGCCACCGTCAATGGGCGGCGGGTGCTTAGCCCAGCCGCCCGTCGTTGGAAGCAGGAAGCCCAAAAAATTCTGGGGCGGCTTGAACCTACGGCCAGTTTTCTCGCGACTGCCCGTGCCGGTTATCTCTCGCTGTTTATCGATTTCTACTTTGAAACTCCGTTGCGCCGCGACCTGGATGGTGGGCTTAAGATCGCGCAGGACGTGATCTGCCAGTCGCTGGGTGTCGACGATCGGCGGGTCGTTGACATTCACTTGGTCAAACGGATTGATCCGCTGCACCCACGGATCGAAGTTGAGCTGGAAGCGTTGGAAACCTGGGCTTTTGACGCGGAGCATCGAGTTTTATAGGTAATCATCAGGTGCAAACTCGAAGGATGGTTGGTACAATTGACGCATATGAGGCAAGAGCAGCTGAGCCCTGAGGGTAAACATCGTCGCCGTCGACACCAACCTAGGTCGCTGGCCCGCCGCATTGTGGGCTGGAGCATGGTCTGTCTCGCGTTTTTTGGCTTTGTGCTGCCGTTACTTCCCGGGATAGTCTTTTTAGGAGTCGGCATTGTGCTGCTCGGCCCGCATGATCCAACACTGCGGCGAACCGCTGTCAGTGCACGAATGGTGCTGCGCCGCTGGAGCAAAACCAAACAGCGGCACCTGCGCTATGTCGGCCGTCTTGCTCGCTCTCGCTATCGCGATGCACGTCTTGCGCTAAGGGCGCACCTGCATCGGCATGAGTGTGGAAACTCGATCTGGCGCGAACATATTGCACTTCTGACGGCCACGCTAGTGGGTATGGCCGCGGTTGCGAGCGCAATGCTTGTGCTTTGGCATACGGTCCTCTAGCCACCTGCACCCCCGGTCGACAGAGGTAATTCGTGTATAATGGTGGCCCGATGACCACGAGGTTGAACGTCGTATGAGCCAACTTGGCGGGCGATTGCGCGAAGTGCGCGAAGCGCGAGGGCTGACGCTAGCTCAGGCTGCGGCTGCCACGCGCATTTTGCCGCGTTATCTGCAAGCGCTTGAAGAAGGCGATTTTGAGCAGTTGCCGGGCGATGTGTATGCCCGTGGGTTTATTCGTAACTATGCTCAGTTTCTTGGTATTCCAGCCGACGAGCTGATCCAGTATTACCGTGTGGAGCGTGGCGCGCCCACCGATCGCATCAAGGTCATGCCGGCAGCGGTCCCGCCGCGAACACGCTCCTGCTTGATGCCGAGCGCCTTTTTTTCATTTTTCTCGATCTTGGTGCTGCTTGGAGTACTATACTGGGTGGCCAATGTTGCCGGGCTTACCCGCATGCCGCCTGAGTTTGTCGCTGCTCCATCGCCGACCGTACCTGTTCCAACGGCGACACAGTTTCCCACCATGACGCCCCAGCCGGCTGGCGAGCCGTTGAGCCCACTTCCGCCAACACCCGCACCCATCGTCGAGCCTGGCAGCGTCGAGCCTACTCCAGAGCCCACTCCAACCTTTGAGGCCCCACTGGTTGTCGAGGTGCGGGTGGTGCCGGATGCGCCAAAAGGGTCGTGGATGACGGTTGCGGTCGACGGTGTGCCGGGACAGTTCACCGGGACCTTGCTCGCGAATGCGTCGCAGCGCTTCGCGGCGCAGCGTGAAGTCTTTCTGCACGTGGGCGATGCGTCGGTCGTCGAGCTGGTCGTCAACGGCGTCAGCCAGGGTCGGATGGGTAGCGTGCCTGGTAGTACCGCAAAAAAGACAATTCCGGTTCCTAACCCCACAGGGAGTACGCCGTAATGCCCGCTGAATCAACATTTGATATCGTTTCAGAATTTGATCGCCAGGAGCTTGCGAATGCTGTTGATCAGACTGCTCGCGAGGTTCGGACGCGCTACGATCTCAAAGACAGCAAGAGCGAGCTCGACCTGGGCGAGAACGAATTAACCCTAACCAGCGACTCCGAGATGCATCTTGGTGCGGTCCGCGATATTCTGGAGACCAAGGCGATCCGTCGGAACTTGTCGTTAAAAATCTTTGATTACGGCGAGATCCAGGAAATTTCCGGCGGGCGGGTCAAGCAGGTCGTTACGCTCAAGCAGGGCATCAGCGATGAGCTTGCGAAAAAAATCCAAAAGCTGATCAAAGAGCATAACTCCAAAGTTCAGGCCCGCATCCAAGGTGATGCCGTCCGCGTTGGTAGCAAGAGCAAGGACGATCTGCAGTCGGTTATCCAGCTGCTCCGCGAGCGGCAGGAAGAGTTTTCGGTGCCGCTACAGTTCACGAACTATCGCTAGGCACAGGTATCAGGCAACAGGCATCAGGAGAAACGGATGACGGCTGAGCCGGCTCACTCGTTAAGGCTTAGGCGCAAAAGTGGTCGGGATTTGGTACCATATCGATCAAGTAACTTAAAGTTGAAGCTGATACTTGAGGCCTAAAACTGACTGAATGAAATACCATCTTATAACGCTGGGCTGTCCGAAAAATAATGTGGACAGCGAAGGAATGCACGGCCTGCTGCTTGCGCAGGGCCACGACGCGGTCAACTCGCCTGAGTTGGCCGATGTTGTGATCGTTAACACCTGCTCGTTTATTCAAGCGGCGCGCGACGAGACGGTAGGCGTGCTACGTGATCTCGCGAGCGCGAAGCAGCCAGGCCAGCGGCTTGTCGCCGCCGGCTGTATGGCAGAGAGCCACCGCGACGTTCTGGCACATGATGTGCCCGAGCTTGACGCGACACTTTCGACGAAAGAATGGATGCGGATTGGCGAGGTGGTCGGCGCAGAGGGCGTAGCTCCTGCGCGTGACGTGATCGAGCTCCTGCCAGCCGCCAATCGCCGACTTGGCGAGGGTCTGCTCCAGCTTGCATCCGCATCCGTGAGCACCACGCACACAAAGCCGATGATCGAGCTGACGCCCGCCAGTGCTCCGCTACCAGCTGCCACACTTGGCGTGTATGGCGACTGGCGGACCGCACCCATCAAGCGGCATGTGCAGAGCCCTTCGGCCTATCTCAAGATCTCGGACGGCTGCAACATGCGCTGCGCCTTCTGCACCATTCCCTCGTTCAAAGGCGACCTGCGCTCGAAGTCCATGGGCACGATTTTAGGTGAGGCACGCGAGCTGGTCGACGCTGGCGTACAAGAGATTATTCTGATCGCGCAGCATCTGACCGATTACGGCCGTGACCTGCGCCTTGAGGGCGGTCTCGCGGTGCTGTTGAATGAGCTCTGCCAGGTGGTGCCTGCCGATCGCTGGATCCGCCTCATGTACGCCTATCCGTCGTCGATTACGCCTGCGGTTATGCGCGCCATCGCCGATAACCCGCAGATTGCGCCATATCTTGACATGCCGCTACAGCATGCCCATCCGGATACGCTGCGCCGCATGCGGCGGCCACCCGATACCGCCAAGACCAAGCAAATTATTGCCGATCTCCGCTCCGCGGTGCCGAACATCGCTCTGCGCACGACCTTTATCGTCGGTTTCCCTGGTGAGACGCGCGACGAGTTCGATGCACTGCTGGCGTTCCTGGACGAGATGGAATTTGATCGGGCCGGTTTCTTCAAGTACTCGGATGAGCCGGGCACCCACGCCAACACGCTTGACGGCAAGGTCAGCGAGCGGGTAAAGCAGCGGCGCTATGAGGAAGCCGCTGCGCTACAGCAGCGGGTCTCCCTCCGCAAGAATCAGCGTTGGGCCGGACAAACGCTGCGGGTGCTGGTAGAGGGCACGGGTGAGGCCGAGGGCCGCCCGGTGGTGATTGGTCGATCATTCCGCGACGCGCCTGAGATTGACAACTTTGTGTGGGCCTTTGGCGAAGCGTCCGTCGGATCGTTCGTGGATGTGCTGATCGAGCGTGCAACGGCCTATGATGTCTGGGGTGCCGTGGTTTCGCAGCCACAAGTGCAGCCCGTAGCTGCGTAGTCCGGAGCAAAAAGCGAGCGGCAGCGCCGGTGCTTGTGGCGCTGCCGCTCGTGTGCAACTCGCGAATCACGTCTTGGTCAGCTCAGCCAGCCGCCCGCACCTGTAGCTCGCGCTGCATTCGCTGAAGCCGCTGTGGGTCTTTCTTGGCGAGATAATGGAGCAGATAGTCGATTGTCTCATCTTCGTAGTCGTCCATGAGGCCGTCAAGCACGCGGCGTACCATCATCGACTCGAAGTCGTCTTTCGTGACGGCTGGTGTGTAGACGTAGGCCAGACCGTCGCGGCGGCGGTTAAGAATGCCCTTTTCGGCGAGGCGCGTCATCGTCGTCATCACAGTCGTATAGGCAATGTCGCCGCGCTCGGGCGTGTCCTGCAGGCGCCGGTGCACGACCTTAACCGTGGTAGACTTTTCGCGCCATACAATCTGCATAATCTTGGTTTCAAGCGGGCCGAGTACCTTGACGAGACCGCCCGCGCCGGGCTTGAAACGAAATTCAGGTTGTTTGCCCTGTGTCATATCCAGCGACTCCTTTAGTCGACGATGATACCAGAGTTGCACCATGTAGTGTAGCTTCGCGACGATTTGCTGTATAGCGGTCGGGATTACGACCGCATTACAAGGTTAAGGTCATGCTTGTATCTTCACCCAACGAGCAGAGCGAGCTACTGAAACGGATCGTGTCCGCGATGCGCGTGGCCTTTCCCACGCCCGATGCAGCCTTTGAGCAATTCTACGGGATGATGCACTACCACCTCGGCTGGCTCAACGAGCACTTCGAGCCGGTCGCCGCCAATAGTGGAAAGTTGCTGCGACCGCTGCTGGTGATCCATGCGAACCGAGTCTTTGGTGGGCGGGATGAGCATGCGCTGCCCCTTGCCGCCGCGATTCAGCTGCTCCATGATTTTTCGCTGCTCCACGACGATATCGAGGACAACAGCCCGACCCGCCGTGGTCGACCTACGGTCTGGCAGATCTGGGGCTTGGCCCAGGGCATTAATACTGGCGATGGCATGTTCGCAATCGCTCACCGTGCGCTCCACGGCTTGACCGATGTGGGCGTACCTGCCGAGCGTGTTCTGCGGATCTTGCGTGAATTCGAGGAGACGATCCTGCGGCTTTGCGAGGGACAGTACCTTGATATCGCGGCGGAGGGGCGGCTCGATGTCTCAGAAGCGCAATACCTCCAGATGATTCGTGGCAAAACTGCGATGCTCGCGGCGGCATCAACTGGGCTTGGCGCTCGTCTATCCATCGACGACGAGGTTGAAATTGGGCGTCTGGCGACGTTTGGGGAAGCGCTTGGGCTGGCGTTCCAGATTCAGGATGATATTCTGGATATTTGGGGCGATCCCGCGCTGACGGGCAAGCCCTTTGCCGCCGATCTTGTCCAGCGCAAGATGAGCTTACCCGTAATTCATGGGTTGGGTCACGCTTCGGCGACAGACCGCGAGCGGTTTGAGGTGCTCTATCGTCAGCCAGAGCTTAGCCGTGATGATTTGGAAACCTTGCTGACGATCCTCGATCAGTGTGGTTCACGTCGCTACGCGGAGCATCTCGCGGCGGCCGAGTATGAGCGGGCGATGCAAGCGCTTGACGGAGTGGCGCCAGTAAACCAAGCAGCGCTGAATGATCTCCGTGCACTCGCACAGTCGTTGCTCGGACGCGCTCGCTAGCGTATGACCAAGCCCCTCGACATTCTTTTCGTCACCGGTGAGTATCCCCCCGCCATCGGCGGTGTTGGGGACTATACGCGGCAGCTGGCACGTGCCCTGATAGCGCGCGGTCGCTGGGTTAGCGTGCTCAGCGGGATAGCGCCGACGGAGGATTTTGCACCGGATGAGCCCACGCTCCTCTTCTCCGGGGCAGGCTGGGGCTGGCGCTCCTTGCGCCGGGCTGTCCGCACGACTAGCGAGCTCGCGCCGCGTATCGTGCATATCCAATATCAGACGGGTGCCTTCGGCATGCACCCGTCAATCAATCTGTTACCGTGGCGGTTACGCCGCCTGGGCAACCGGCCGGCGGTTGTTGTTACCGCGCACGATCTCCTACTGCCCTATCTCTTTCCCAAGGCCGACTCTGTTCGTGCCTGGCTGACAGCCCGGCTCTTTGAGTCGGCCGATGCGTTGGTTGTGACAAACAGCGAGGATGAGTGGCGGGTTCGGGCTCAAGGGGAAGCGACCCGAACGCTCTTCTCCCCGCGGCACGCGATCCGTACTCCAATCTACCCGATTCCAATTGGTAGCAATATTCCAGTCGAGCCGCCAGCTACCTACAATCGAGCTCATTTACGCCGACGGATTGGTGCAGGGGCCGACGATGTGGTCGTAGCGTACTTCGGCTTGCTAAGCCGTACCAAAGGCGTGCGTGAGCTTGTGGCAGCCTTAGGGCTGCTTCCTCCGATGTTCAGGCTGCTTATAGTTGGCGGTGCGACACCGCTGCCCGACGACGCCCGATATGCCGAGGAAGTGCGCGCCGAGATTGCGGCGCGGGGTTTGTCCGAGCGGGTGTTTTTCACGGGGCCCTGCGATCCGTCTTCCGTCTCAGCATATCTTCTATCGGCTGATCTGGCTGCACTGCCGTTTAGCGATGGCGCATCGTACCGCCGCGGCAGCTTACTGGCGGCGCTTGCCCATGGCCTACCGGTCGTTACCACGGCGCCGGCGGTCTCACTCGACCCGCCGCTGGTCGATGGTCTTCACGCGCTGCTTGTGCCTCCCAGTGATGTGAGCGCTCTAGCCCGAACACTTGAAGTGCTGGCCGGTGACGGGGCGCAGCGGTCGCGACTTGCGCAGGCGGCGCGTACCCTTGCCGAAGAGTTTAGCTGGCCGATGATCGCAGCACGCCATGAATGCATGTACCATACATTGTTGTAGACTTGATCGCAGAGGCCTCGTGCTTGAGGTCCCAATACAGTCTCCATCGGCGTCTGAAGCTGCTTGACATTGAGGCTTCTACGCGGAAAGAAATGTCATGATTGAGCTTCGTCGCACATTTGTAGCCGCCCTCGGGCTGACGCTAACGGTGTTGGCCCTGTTGACGGCATGTGATCTCAACGCGTCCGCTCCAGAGGCAACACCGTCGGCCGTTGCCTCGACGGTGGCTATCGCAAGTGTACCCGCGAGCACTCCGACCTCGGCACCGCCAACCCCTGAGCCCACGGAAAGCGTCCCTCAGGGTGGTGCTCTGACCATCCGGCTCCCTACGGACGTGGCCGAGCTCAAACCCTGGGATCTCCGCAGCCGCGGCGAGGAGTATGTGGCCGACTTGATGTATAACGGTCTGACGCGTCTCGACGCGCAGCTGGTGCCCCAACCCGATCTCGCCGACGACTGGAGCGTATCGCCGGACGGCACTGTGATTACGTTTACGCTGCGTAGCGATGTGACGTGGCATGATGGTGCGCCACTAACGGCCGAGGATGTGGTCTGGACGCTCAGTACACTGCGCACGATTACGCCGACCAACGCGTTGCTCTTCGATCTGGGCTCGACGATTGAGGATGTTCGATCGACCGCGCAGCAGGCGGTTGTCGTCACGCTACAACGTCCATACGCGCCGCTGCTGGCCGAGCTTGCCGTACCGATCTTGCCCCGCCACAAGCTGCAAAATCGATCGCCCGAGGAGCTGGCCACGCTCAACTTTTGGGATGAGCCGATTGGCACCGGTCCTTTCAAGTATGCACGGCGTCAGCCCAATCAATCTATCGCCTTTACGCGTAATGAAGCCTATTTTCGGGGGGCGCCCAATTTGGACCAGGTCGCGCTGATCGTGGCTCCTGATCCCGCCGTCGCTACGACCGCAGTTGAAGAGCAGCAGCTGCTGCTCGCGGAATTTCCCGCTGCTACGGAGCCGTTGTCGTCACCGCTGGTACTTGATACTGTTGAGACCGGGGCATATCAGGAGAATGGCTGGTACGCTGTCGCCTTCAACACCCGGCCGGAGCGGCTCTTCGCGGATGGGCGGCTGCGCGAAGCGTTGGCACGAGCCGTCGACGTCGAAGCTGTAGTGGCGGCGGTAACGGAGGGTGGTGGGCTGCCGATTGCGACGACATTGTCAACGGCGTCTGGGATGTATCCCGATGCTGTAGGGATCGCAGCTGCCGATGTGGATGCGGCCCGTGCCTTGCTGGACGAAGCTGGATGGGTGCCGGGTCCCGAGGGCGTGCGGCAAAAGGAGGGCCGCCTGCTATCGGCGCGTCTCTGGGTACGCGGCGATGATCCGCGCCGCGTAGCTGCCGCCCAGCGGATCGCCGAGGCTGCGCAGCAGGTTGGTATGCAGCTCGAGGTTGTGCCGGCCAACTTCAATACGGTTATGCTTGCCAAGCTCGCACCGCCGTACGACTTCGACCTGCTGTTGGGTAGCTGGGTCCATGCTCCCAACTCGGCGAGCTTTCCGACGAACCGTTTCTACGACCCCGACGATTATGCGCTGCTGCATTCGTCGCGCGTGTGGGGCGGGCAAGGCGATACGCGTACTGGTTTGCGCAACATCACGGGCTTTCGCAACCCTGAGTACGATGCGGCGGCGGATGCTGCTCGCAGCACCTACGATCCCGCCTCACGCAAGGAAGCGATGCAGGCCGCCCAGGGGGTGCTTGCGCGTGAGCGGCCTTACCTGTTCTTGTGGGCCGACCGCATCGTGGTGGTGCTCAACGAGCGTGTCGCTACCGAAGAGGGAACCATCACACTCGACACGCCACGCTTCCTGTGGAACGTCGAGCAGTGGTATCTGACTCCCTAACCGGGTCATGCGCCTGGCATGGTGAGCCATGTGGAGCGCCGTACTTGGCAAACAAAACGGACGTGCATCAAGCACATCCGTGAAGCAACCCGCAAGCGCGGCTTAGATATAAACGTCGGTGTGCTGGCGCAGCAGCTCGCTTGCACGGGCGGGCTTGATATTCCGCTCACGGACCATCTGCTCGGCGACCAGGTCTACCAGCGTCCCACTTGCCCCCACGCTCATGGCGATCTGTCGTGCGTGCAAGGCCATATGTCCCTGCTGAATGCCTTCGGTCGCCAGGGCACGCATCGCCGCGACGTTAGAGGCGAGCCCAGCGCAGACACACACCTCGGCAAGCTCGCGCGCCGATTGGACGTTCAGCAGCTTGAGCGCAGCTTGCGCTGCTGGGTGAACCTTCGTCGCCCCGCCCACAATCCCTACCGCCAACGGCATCTCCAGCTCGCCCACGAGATTGCCAGCTTCGTCACGGCGCCACGTGCTCAGGGAGGTGTACCGGCCGTTGCGAGCCGCGTACGCATGCGCCCCTGCTTCTACCGCCCGCCAATCTTGTCCGGTCGCAATCAGCACCGGATCGATGCCATTGAGGATGCCTTTGTTGTGCGTGGTCGCGCGATAGGGATCGACCGCCGCAAACGCGTACGCATGAAGCATCCCCTGCACCACCTCATGGCCGGGCATATCGGGACGGGCGAGAGCAGCCGGTGGCAGGACAACCGTGGCCTTCGCAAGCCGTCGGTCGGTCAGGTTAGACAAAATTCGCAGGTAGGCTCGACCTCCTGTCAGGCGCTCTAGCATCGGTGCCACGGCTTCGGCCATCGAGTTGACCGCATTCGCGCCCATCGCGTCCAAGCAGTCGACCACCACATGCACGACCAGCATTGGTCCTGTCGGCGAGTCGGCGAAGTGCTGAACCTCAACGTCCTCGGCTCCGCCGCCCAGCTTTACCAAGGAGCTGCTTTGTGCATTGGCCAGCTCAAGAATTGCGTCGCGCTGCGCCAGTACCGCCGTTCGTGCGGCGTCCACATCGGGTACGTCGACGAGCTGGACCTGTCCAATCATCAGCGCGCGGGTGGATGAGGTGCTAAAGCCTCCACCGGCGCGTGCGAGCTTTGCGGCAAACGATGCACCCGCGACGATCGAGGGCTCTTCGACTGCCATTGGAACAAGCTTGTCCTGGCCGTTGATCTGAAAGTTCGTTGCAATACCTAGCGGCAGCTCAAAGGTTCCCACCACATTTTCGATCATTTTGTCGGCACGTGCTACCGAGAGGATGCCGTTGCCGCCCCGCAGCATTGTGAGATCCATCTCGTTCAAGCCATCAAACGACTTGACCTCTTGCAGTCGCTGTTCTGGGGATAGCTGGTAGAAGCCGGCGATGCGCGAGTTTTTCGTGCCCATAGGTCTGCTCTTGCCTCTTGTGAAGAAATGAACGTTGTGCTGTATGTATTGTATCAACCGATGAGCCAGAGCCGGGTCTAAAAAGCCGTCAAAAGCTCTCAATGACGCTCTGGAAGCTATCCGGGAGCTGGTTGCGCCTGTGGAGTGCTCATGGTAGGATGCGCCGCTATGCAGATCCGCTTCCTATTACGCGTAGCCACTTTCGGACTTCTCCTGGCCTTGGGAACAGCATGTGCGCAGAACCGTCCGGCGCCGCTTCCCCAGGTGGCGACACAGGAGGCGAACGTAGTGGTTCCATTGCCGGCGGTACTTGATGCGCCCCAGCAATGGAGCGGCCGCACGATTACACTCATTGCGGCGGTTGAGCCTGAGACTGGAGATCGGGTTCTGACACGCTCCTCGCCGTCAGAGGGTGCTCCAGAGGCAGGAATTTGGCTTGCGCAGCCGCTGCCGGAGGATGTGCGGCGGGATCTCCAGCAGGGACCAGGTCTGCTGAAACTGCATGGCGTGCTCAGCCCACCTGGAGCCTATGGCACGGAACAGCGCTTCCCCTATCAATTCACCGCGGATAGCGCCACTGCCCTAACCCCTGAGCGCTCAACGATTGCAAACCTTGCGCTCAACCCCCATGCGCTCGATCAGATCGTGCTCCGTCTCAGTGGAACCCTGCTCGTGCGGCCCGACGCTGCGCTCCTGGTCGACGAGGTATCCGAAGGCGGTGTACCGGCGTCTGGTGCGAGCCAGATCAAAGTGCCTCGGTCAGCGCTGGACCAGCGGCTGCTGGAAGGGTTCAAGTCGGCTGGGGATGTGCGCTGGGGAGCTGTTGAGATAGTCGGCTGGTGGCAAAATGGTGCGTTGACTCCGCTACTGATCACTAGCAGTGATGGTGCCGCTGCTACAGGTGGCGTGCTTGCTCCATCCGCCACTAGCGAGCCATGAGTGACGAGCCGGCCTCTGATGCAGAGGGGCCGGCATGATTGAGCTGCCCCATCCTGCCAGTCGGCCTTGCCGCTGCTGGGTTTCTCGCCGGCTGATAACGAGGGTTTGGGCTTAAAACGTCCGGCGGCATAGCCCAACGGTCCGTCGTGGTGGGCAAGTACTTGCAGACACGTTTGGCCGGATGCTATGACGACGGCAAGCAGTACCCATGGTGCATTGTATGCCTGCCTTCGGCCGGGTATTCTTACACTCGTACCAAGCGATACAGGAGAGCAGCACTCACTCACATCACACATCGTGGCAGCAACGTCGTACCACATCGCGCAACCAGGCTTTGCGGCTGTCGCATCCTAGCTTTCATCGCACCCGCGTCGCAGCTGAGCCGTCATCCTTGCTCGTTGTTCCTACGTTTCACTTCGTCGCAGCTACATCGCAGCCTCTGCTTTCCTGTATTCCTTGTCCTATATATTTCTAGCCACTTTGTCGCAACAGCACTGGTCACTAGGCCGGTGCTGTTGCTTGTAACGCCCTGGATAGCATGTCAGCGTCGTCCGAGGGTTTTCAGGCGGCAGGCCAACCAGCGCGGTCCAAGTGGATTTGCCGGCTGGTCCACGCTGCTGCCCTTACTCGAGTACGATATCGCCGCTCTTGCCGCCGTGCTTTTCGGCAAGGCGAATATCTGTTAGCCGGATACCGCGATCCACGGCCTTACACATATCGTAGAGTGTTAATGCCGCCACCGACACGGCCGTGAGTGCTTCCATCTCGACGCCGGTCTTGCCCGTCGTGCGTACAGTCGCCTCGATTAAAAGCGCATTCCGAGGTAGATCCGGGGTGATCTCGACGCTGACCTTGGAGAGCATCAGTGGATGACAGAGCGGAATAAGGTCGCTCGTCCTCTTCGCGGCCATGATACCGGCAATACGTGCCGTCGCTAGTACATCGCCTTTGGGTGTGCTTCCACTGAGAATCAGTGCCAGCGTCTCGGCTTGCATAATCACGCTGCCACGCGCGACTGCCTCACGCGCAGTGTCCTCTTTCGCGCCAACGTCGACCATGTGCGCCTGGCCGCGCTGGTCAAGGTGGGTTAGCTGCGGTTCGGCTGGTAGCGGCACATCGAGCGGCGTGGGCTGCCGCATAAAGGTGAACGTACGGTCACGGAGGTATTCACGCTCGATGCCCAGCGCCTGCAAGACGCCTAGTGCGGCGTTCCCCGGAATTTCGAGCAGTGCCAGCAACAGGTGTTCGGTGTTGATCCGCTCTTGGCCAAACGCTTGGCGCAGCCGGTCTGCCAGCTCAAACATATCTTGGGTGCGCTGCGTCCAGTTGATTTCGGCGCGTTCGGCGGGACGCCGCAGCGTGCCATGGCCGGCAAGTAGCTCTACGGCCTCGCGGAGCTTTGGCAACGTTACCCCGAAGCTCGCTAACGTCTGTGCTGCGATGCCGTTAGATGTGCGAAACAGACCTAGCAGCAAATGTTCCGTACCGATCAGCCGCTGTCGATAGGTGTTGGCCTCTTCCTGAGCCAGGCCAACGACCTGCTGCGCCTCTTCGGCCAGCCGTTCCACCAACGTTGTGCGATCCGCCATACAACTCCTCTGTGTGCGACGTATAATAGCACACCGGTGTTTCCAGGCACATCCGCTCGTCTCTAGGCTGCGTACATGCGATCTGAGCGCACTGCTTGAAAGGATATCCATGCAACGACGGACTATCTGGATCATTGGCGGGAGCGTCGTCGGTGTACTGCTCGTGCTATGCCTTCTGGTCGGCGGGATCGCTTGGTTTATGACGCGTCAAGTGCAGCGCCAGGAGCAGGAGCTTTCCAACATACTGGCAACCATAACGGCTAATGTCGAAGCGGTCGGCGTAACCGCAACGGCCGAGCTCGACGCAGCTGGACCGAGGGCGACGTCGGGCCCGGCTGTGGAGCCCACGGTAGGCGCCACGGCACAGGCTACTGGTCCAACCGATCTGGCGACGATCCCAGCGGAGGCAACGACGTCTGCGACGGTTACACCAGGAGGCGCGGACAATGCGAACGTCTCAGCGGCGCTGGTACCTCAAAGCCAGCTAGCGCTCGCGGAGCAGGGCAACGCCACGCTATACCAGATCGAGGCTGTGCTCGACCCCGAGCAGCATACGGTTGCTGGCGAGCAGAGCGTACGCTTGACGAATACCGAGGATGTTGCTCTGGACGAGCTCTATTTTCGCCTCTACGTCAATGCGCCCCACTATAACGAAGGGGGGATCATCGTCACCGCTGTTACGGTGGATGGTGTCACGGCGACGCCGGCGCTGGAAGCCGATGAGACGACGCTGCGGATCAGGCTGCCTCGGCAGCTGCAACCGGGTGCTACGACCGAGGTTGCCATGCGTTTCACCACAACGGTGCCGCAGTCGGGCGGTGGCTACGGCATTTTTAATGAAGACGAAGGCGTCTTCGCGCTTTACAACTGACATCCCGAGCTAGCGGTGTACGAGGAGGGAGGCTGGAAGCTAAACCCCGTCACCGAGCAGGGCGACCCCACGAACACCGACGCGGCGAACTATGAGGTTGCTTTTGGCGCCCCTAAGGGCTTTACCGTCATAACGAGCGGTACGGATGTCGGGCAGACGGACGAGAGCGGGAGCATGGTCGTACACCACAGCGTCACAGCGCTCGCTCGTAACTTTGTCGTCGTCGCCAGCGATCGGTATGAGCAGGTGTCAGGTCAGGTGGGTGAAACCCAGGTCTCCTCCTACTACCTGCCGGATGATGCCAAGGGTGGCCAAGCCGCGCTTGATACAACCCTCAAGTCCCTCGATATCTTCGGCGAAGCCTTTGGGCAGTATCCTTATACTGAGCTGGACGTCACGCAGGTTGTCCTGGGTGGCGGCGCTGCAGGCATGGAGGCGACCGGCCTCATCATGATTGGTAAGGATTTGTATGGTGGCGAAGGCCGCGATCCTCTCGGCGAGGCAGGTGGCCTCTTCGGGGGTGCCGGTGGCGCAGATGCACTCGCGTTTACAACCGCACACGAGGTTGCGCATCAGTGGTGGTATAGCGTGGTCGGGAGCGATGCTTACGAGCAGCCTTGGCTTGATGAGTCGCTGACCAACTGGTCGTCGGCCTTCTATGTTGACGAGGCGCTTGGGCCTGAGGCCGGCAGGCTCGCGCGAGACCTGTTTATCGGCCTCGGCTACCGCGTGGTCCTGGCTGAAGGCGATCAGCGCTTAGACCAGCCGGTCGACAAGTTCGACAGCCAAGCCTACGGCGGTATCGTCTACGGTAAAGGCGCCTTGATGTACGACGTGCTGCGAGCAGAGCTTGGGGATCAAAAATTCTTTGAGTTTCTGCGGCGCTACTACCGCGAGCAGCAGTTCGACCGTGCCGATAGCGACGAGTGGTTACGCACGCTCAATGCTGTCGCGGGGAAGGATATGACGCCCTTCTATCAGAAATGGGTGGAAGGTGCCGAGATTCAGCCAGCTAACTTGCCGCCCGCTGGACCGCTAGGCGAGATGCTAAGTCGCCTCGAGAGTGCGCTGCCCGAAGGTAGCTCGGCGCCATAAGTACGTCAGCCACAATTGGGGTCTACCGCCTCGACCGAGACGTCTCACGTACAGGTGCGTGAGACGTCTCAGATTAACCCTCAACGGGCTGTAAACGGCTAGTCTTGCGTTAGGCAGCCAACTGCGCCGATCTGCTTTTGGCTTTAACGTACGCTGGAGTCGTCGGCGTCGCCGGTCCGCTCGGGGTTGTCCACGCCGCGCAGCCGATTCCATAGCTGGTAGTCGACGCCCTGTTTAGGAATAATAATGTTATTGCGCCCGACCTCGATGCCTCCTGTCGGAGCTTTCGACTCTTGGCGCGTTGGCGTTGCGAGGTCGATGTAGACCGCTCCCTGCTCCAGCCGATCGCCTGGCTGCAACACGACGATCCGGTTGAGCTCGTCCTTGGTAAGCTCCGGGAGGATACGGTGCAGCTCTTTTAGGCTACCAGCCGCAGGAGCTTGCTGCTCGGGGTTTGTCCCCAGCTGCGCGTGGTTAATGCCTTGGTCCGTGTCACCGAAGAGATCGCGATCGAATTCATCCATCTCGCGATCCTTTGGCTCGGTATGTGGTGTGAATTTACGCTCGGTCATTTGCTTCCTCCTCCTTGGGCCATACAGCCGTCGTCAGATACCTGTCGTTCTCGCGTCTGTTCAAATACAGCAGGATGCATACCCGCCCGCACTGCACAGCCGCGTCGTTACACACTGCGTGTTTGTGCGACAGGAACTTCAAGAATGCGAAACGCAGGCTGTTCGGGATAGCTCTTTTGGAGCAGTGAGAGGGCGACGTTGTACACCGGAATACCACCGATGGTGCGGCCCTCTGGACGGCCGTTATGCGCGTGGCCGTGGAAGATGGCGTCGACGGGGTACCGCGCGAAGGGCTCTTCCAACCGGCTAGTACCAAGCCATGGGAAAATTTCGAGCGGCTCGCCCTCGACCGTGCCCTGGACTGGAGCGTAATGCAGCACGCCGATCCGCGTCTCGGTGCGCAGCCGAGCTAGGGCAGACTCCAGCTTAAGCGCTTCGTCGAGCGCTTCCTGTACAAAGTGCTTGATGGCGGGCTCGCCCCAGAAGCCCAGCGTGCCGCGACCGAAGCCACCGCCGAAGCCTTTGGTGCCGGCAAAACCGACGCCCTTGATCTCGCAGGTGTCGCCGTCGAGCAGCGTCATTCCCGCCTCCGTGAGGATGCTTTTGACGTCGTCGACGTAGCCAGCTTCATAGTCATGATTACCCAGCACTCCGACAATTGGCAGCTTGAACCCGGCCAAATCCTGTGCCAAAATCTCAGCCTCTTCGGGCAGTCCATAGTCGGTGAGATCACCGCAGAGCAACAATATATCTGCGCTCTCGGCAATCTCAGCGAATAAGGTCTGCAGGCTTCCCTGCGAGGTCTTGCCATAATGAATATCGCTGACAGCTGCCAAACGGACGGTTCCCTGTGTCTCGGCCATTCGCCTATCCTCCTTGCTAATGCTTCGTTTCTTTACCCACGGGAGCTGCTCCCGGTCGATCTGCTGTTGTCGACGTGCGCAAGATGCGTACCCTAGTGGCACGTCTTTTGCCTCCATGATGCTTTACGCAGTGGGGCACAATCGCGTGCCTAGCTGTAGCTGTGTAGACACCCCCGGTTCAGCCCAAAAAGGACCATGTGCCAGGTTGGTTGTGGTGTTCTAACGGGTCAAGGGAGGCGACATGCCAGGTGAAATCTGGACCCAAGACGCGCTCGATCCGGAAGCGCGTGAGTTCTATTGCCGCACGCTTAGTGTGCTCAACGAGGCACAGATGCCCTATCTTGTGGGTGGCGCGTATGCATTCGAGCGCTACACCACGATCGCGCGGGATACCAAAGATCTTGATATTTTTGTGCGGCAGGCGGACTTTGATCGGGTGATGGATGTTCTGTCCGGCGCAGGCTACCGCACGGAGTTCACGTTCTCCCATTGGCTGGGCAAAGCATACTCGGGTGAACACTTTGTCGACGTCATTTTCCGGTCGGGTAATGGGGTGGCAGAGGTAGACGACAGCTGGTTCGCGCACGCAGCCGAAGCCGAGGTGCTCGGGATACCCGTTAAGCTCTGCGCGGTGGAAGATATCTTATGGACAAAAGCCCTGATCATGGAGCGCGAGCGCTATGATGGCGCCGACGTCGCTCACTTGCTGCGAGCGTGCGCTGAAGGGCTCGACTGGAAGTATCTCGTTGCCGTCCTCGGGCCGCACTGGCGAGTGCTCCTCAGCCACCTTATTCTCTTCGGGTTTATCTATCCCGGCGAACGTACAAAAATTCCCGAGTGGGTGATGCAGGATCTGGTGGGACGCCTGCAAGCGGAGCTCGCTAGTCCGGCAGCGCAGACGAAGCTGTGCCAAGGGTCGCTGCTGTCGCGCGAGCAGTACTTGGTTGATCTGCATCATTGGGGCTACCTGGACGCCCGGATTGAGCCGCGCGGCAACATGACGGTGGAAGAGACCGAAGCCTGGACGCGCGCGATCGACGAAGATAAATAGGCTGTTAATGAGCGCAGAGCACAAAGAATAACGCAAGTACCTCATGTGCTCTACGCTCTGATCTTTAGTTTTCCTTACAAGCTTAGGCTGCGCGCGCTGCCGTCGTCATCGAAGCGCTGCGGTTCGCCTCCAGGGCCCTCGACCGTGACCTCGCGTGCCGGTGGTACGTACTGCCCTTCGCGCGCTGCGACTTCGAGCGTTGTGCGAGTGCCGTCGGAGTGAACGCGATAGGTGGTCGTGGCGAAGATACCCTGCTGATACTCGAAGGTGTGCCCGTCGTCCTCGTAGAGCGTCCACTCGCCGCTGCCGGGATAGACCCTGAGTGTGAGCTCGTCCAGGGGCCTTTCGTCGGTGTGCTGCATCACCGGGCCTAAAGGAATGACTCCGCCGGCCCGAGCGTAGAGCGGCATTCGTTCTAACGGTGCATCCGCTAGGATCGTCGTGCTGCCCTCGAGCCGCTCGCCGCTCCACCAGTCGTACCAGATGCCCTCCGGGAGGTAAACCGCCCGGCGCTCGACACCCGGCCGCAGCACCGGGGCCGCCATGAGTGCTGGTCCCAACAGCACTTGATCATGAAGCGCGGCGGTACGCGGGTCATACGGAAAGTGGTACACCAGCGGCCGCAGAATTGGTGCTCCCGTTAGCGTGGCCTCCCAAAAGAGCGTGTAGATGTAGGGCAGCAGCCGGTAGCGCAGCTCGAGATACTCCCGTGAGATACGCTCGACGTGCTCACCGAACACCCAGGGCTCGTGCTGCTGCGAGCCCATGACCGAGTGACCGCGCATGAATGGATACAGGATGCCGGCCTGAACCCAGCGTGCAAAGAGCTCGGCCGTAGCGTTGCCGAAAAAACCACCGACGTCGCAGCCAACAAAGGGTACCCCCGAAAAACCCATGTTGCAGAGCATTGGAAGCGATGTTTCGAGGTGGTCCCAGACCGAGCGGTTGTCGCCCATCCAGGCCGCGGCCCAGCGCTGAATGCCGGCGCCGCCCGAGCGCGTGAGGACGAAAGGCCGCTCGTGCGGGCGTAGCCGCTCAAGCTCTTCGCGAGTAGCACGCGACATAGACTGACCGTACAAATTATGCGCCTCGGCGTGGGTTGTACGCTCGTCGAGTGGTCCTTGGGGCGCGTCCGCCGGCATAGGGATATGCTCCCCACCGGGCTCGCCAAAGGGTAAGCTCTTGATGGCCGGCTCGTTCATGTCGTTCCAGATGCCGGCAACGCCCGCACTGACAAGACCCTCGTGAAGGTTGCCCCACCATTCGCGTACCTCCGGGCGTAAAAAGTCTGGAAAGACCGCTTTGTCCGGCCAGACGTAGCCATGGAACAGCGAGCCATCGGCCCGACGGACGAAAAAGTCGCTGGCGAGACCTTGATCGAAGGGTACGTAATCCGCATCGGGTTCGTATTTAACACCAGGGTCGATGATTGTAATCGTTTTGAAGCCGTCCGCTTTGAGGTCGTGGATCAGCTGCTCCGGATTGCCGAAGCGTTTGGTGCTCCACGTAAAGACGCGGTAGCCGCGCATATAGTCGATGTCTAGATGGATCACGTCGCACGGGATGCGCCGCTCACGAAACTGGTGGGCGAGCTCCCGCACGATCTGCTCCGATGCATAGCTCCAACGGCATTGGTGGTAGCCCAGCGCCCACCGGGGCGGCATCGCCATCCGGCCGGTGAGCTCGGTGTAGGTCCGAATGATCTGCGCTGGCTCGGGACCATAGATCAGGTAGTAATCGAGCTCCGGTCCTTCGGTCTCCATGGACCACTCGCCCGCCTGTTGTACCCCGATGTCGAACCGGCTCCAGTACGTCGTGTTGAAGAAGACGCCATAGCCGAGCTCTGGTCGCAGCGCGAGAAAGAACGGGATCGCGAGGTACATGTTGTCGGTGGCCGAGCTATAGTTGACCGCGTCGACGGTCCAATTGGTCAGCTGCTCGGAGCGGTGGTCGAGCAGCCGTGTGCGCTCGCCGAAGCCATAGAAATGCTCGTCGGCTTCGATCCGTTTCGAGCCCTCGGTTCTGGTTCTCCTCCACCTGGCACCCGTCGCGCTATCATGGGCAAAGGGCCGTCCTTGTGTATCAAAACAGAGCACGCGGGCGGTTGAGCGCTCGACTACCACACGTAGCTGCTCAGTCTCGATCTCGACCGTCTCGGCGGTGTCACGTACCTCGAAGGGCACGATTTGCCACTCGGCGTCGTCCTTGGCCGCTGCCCAGGAGCGTCGGGGTTGCAGCTCGCCTGTTGGTGCGACACGAATCCGCAACATGTTCGACGCAAGGATGCTGATAACTATCCGGGACCCACCACAGTCAAAGTCTAGCCTCCGCTCGTCGCGCGTCACGCCTTGAACAGCCCCGAGAGTAATCCATGTGTGCTCGCTCACCGGTAATCTGCCGAAATCGGTATCGGTCATACATCCCTCCCTGCGCTGCTT